>NZ_JAGQCX010000005.1:0-162743 GCF_024346415.1 Cyanobium sp. Aljojuca 7D2 | reverse complement strand
CTCGGAGGGGGCTTTTTCATGGGAGATGGATGTGAATGTGGTTGTGGCGTTGTTGCACAGGCTGTTTCACAACCGCAACAGCGGCTTGGCACACACCACCTGGGGATCAGTTCAGGCCTTCCGCCAGATCACCGCGCTGCGGCGCCGGGGATACAGCTCTCGGCACAGCGGGCAGACGGTGCCGTCGCAACCCCGGGCCGTGCAGAACTCACGGCCGTAGAAAATGATCTGTAGGTGCAGCCGATTCCAGGCCTCCTTGGGGAAAAGGGCCTTGAGATCGCGCTCGGTGTGCACCACGCTCTGACCGCTGCTCAGCCCCCAGCGCTGGGCCAGACGGTGAATGTGCGTATCGACGGGAAAGGCCGGCACGCCAAAAGCCTGGGCCATCACCACGCTGGCGGTCTTGTGACCCACCCCCGGCAACGCCTCGAGCGCTTCAAAACTGCAGGGCACCAGGCCGCCGTGGCGCTCGAGCAGCAGTTCCGCCAAGCGCTTGACGTTGCGAGCTTTGGTGCGGGCGAGACCCAGCTGGCGGATGTGGGCCAGGATCGACTGTTCGCTCAACGCCGCCATGGCGGCAGGGTCCGGACCAGCTTCAAACAGCGCCGGGGTGACCTCGTTCACTTTCTTATCGGTGCACTGGGCGCTGAGCAGCACCGCCACCAGCAGGGTGAACGCATCGCTGTGGTCGAGGGGGACAGGGGTTTCGGGGTAGTGCCCCTGCAGGCGCTCCATGATCAGGTTGGCCCGTTCCTGCTTCTTCAAGGTTGCGCCATGCCGCCAGCGAAGCCCAGTTTGTAGGCTCGACCCAGCGCAGATCGCCCATGGGCAGCAGCTTCGGTCAGCTCTTTCGGATCAGCACCTTCGGCGAATCCCACGGCGGGGGCGTCGGCGTGATCGTGGACGGCTGCCCGCCGCGGCTTGATCTTGATGTTGGGGCGATTCAGCAGGAACTGGATCGCCGCAAACCGGGCCAGAGCAAAATCACCACCCCCCGCAAAGAGGACGACCGGGTTGAGATCCTCAGCGGCCTGCTCGATGGGGTGACCCTGGGCACGCCCATCGCCATGGTGGTGCGCAACAAGGACCAGCGGCCTCAGGATTACAAGGAGATGGAGGTGGCGTTCCGCCCCTCCCACGCCGATGCCACCTACCAGGCCAAATACGGCATCCAGGCCCGTAGCGGTGGCGGCCGCGCTTCAGCCCGGGAGACCATCGGCCGCGTTGCCGCCGGGGCGATTGCCAAGCAGCTGCTGGCCAAGACCCATGGCACCGAAGTGCTCGCCTGGGTCAAGCGCATCCACGACCTGGAGGCGCCGATCGACCCCAACACTGTGACCCTTGAGGCCGTGGAATCGAACATGGTGCGCTGCCCCGATCCAGCCATGGCGGAGCGCATGGTGGAGCGGATCGAGGCGATCGGCCGCGAGGGCGATTCCTGTGGCGGCGTGATCGAATGCGTGGTTCGGCGGCCGCCGGTGGGGCTAGGTATGCCGGTGTTCGACAAGCTGGAAGCCGACCTCGCCAAGGCGGTGATGTCGCTACCCGCCACCAAGGGCTTTGAAATCGGCTCCGGCTTCGGTGGCACCTTGCTCAAGGGCAGCGAGCACAACGACGCCTTCCTACCCAGCGAGGGCGGCCAGCTGCGCACCGCCACGAACAACTCCGGAGGAATCCAGGGCGGCATCAGCAACGGCGAAGCGATCGTGATCCGGGTGGCCTTCAAGCCCACCGCCACGATCCGCAAAGCGCAGCAAACCATCAACGACCGGGGTGAAGCCACCACCCTGGAAGCCAAGGGTCGGCACGACCCGTGCGTACTGCCGCGGGCGGTGCCGATGGTGGAGGCAATGGTGGCCATGGTGCTCGCCGATCACCTGCTGCGCCAACAGGGTCAGTGCAGCCTGTGGTGATGGGCAGCTGCAGACTTTGTTTGGGGCTAGATCGCTGCCGCAGTGGGCTGCAGGCCATTGCCGCCGAGCAGTCCTGCAGCCTTCGCCATCCGTCGCGCCGGCGATGAGCCCGCGCGCTTGGTGGAAACAGCTGTGGACACAGCGGTCTTGCGAGCCGGTCTGCGTGCCGGTTTTTTCGGCACCGGCTTCTTAGGCGCCGTCTTTTTAGGCACCGCGGACGCACTGGCCGGCTTCTTGGCCACAGCTTTCTTGGCGGCGCGGCTGCGGTGGTTGAGCACCATCGCCCACTCGGCATCGGTGAGGTTGGCAGGCTTGGCACCGTGGGCATCGGCAACCCTGGCCGCCTTCTCAATGTCGGCAATGAGATTGCTCCAGGAGGTCGCAAACCGCTTGTCGGACTGCGACTTGGCTCCGCTCTCCACCAGGGTTTCGATCACGCCAGCTGCGGAGACCTTCTTGCGGCGGCGATTGAAAATTTCCTTCTGCAGTTGGGCGATCAACGCATCGGCCTTGTCGCTGAGCTTGATGGTGAGCTGAGACATAAAAGGGAAAACCTCTGTCTCAGCTGTAGCACTGCAGACTCGCAACGGCAACACATCAGCGCGATCGGGCCCCCAATCGCGCGACAAGGGCGGCCAAAAGCTCCCACTCAGCGTCGTTGGCGAGGGTTCCCCCCAGGGCCACCGCATCCACGCCCGCTTCAAGCCAGGGCTCGACGTCGGCTGAACGAAGACCTCCAGCGGCGATGCAATGGGGCAAGCTGCGCTCTCCCCCCAAAGGGCCGGCCAAGCGTTGCCAGTAGGCCTTCCCCACGCTGCTGGCGGGAAACAGCTTCACCAGCGAGCAACCCCAAAGCCGCGCCTGGTGCACCTCCGTTGGCGAGAGCACACCAGGCACCAACGGCAGCCGCAACTGCCGGGCCCGATCCACCAGCTGGCGATCCAGCACCGGCGACACCACGTAGGCAAGGCCTGCAGCAGCCGCAGCCGCAAGCCCGGCGCCATCCAGCACTGAAGCGGCCCCCAGATGAAGCCGAGGAAAGCGCTGTCGCAACAAGGCGCAGTGGGGAACCCACTGGGGGTGGCCACTCCAGGCAATCTCCACCTGGTGAACACCCAGCGATTGGAGCCGCTCCAGCGACTCGGCAAGATCCAGAGGGTCGAAAGCACGAAGCACCACCAGCAACGGCTGGTGGTGCAACGCCTCAATCAAGCCAGACTCGATCAAGCCAGCTTCGAGCTCAGACGTATTCAGCGACCTTGACATCGCTGCGGATTAGCAGCTCCTGGAGACCTTCGGCATCCACCGATTCCTTCTCCACCAGCATGTCGGCCAGCTCATCGAGCACCGGACGGTTTTCGGTGAGTACGGCGGTGGCACGCTTGTAGGCCTCGGCCACCAGTTGGCTCACCTCCTCGTCGATGGCTGCGGCGGTGTCTTCGGAGAAATCGCGCTCGGCAGCGATGTCGCGGCCCAGGAACATGCCGCCCTGGCTGCGGCCGAGGGCCACAGGACCCAGGCGATCACTCATGCCAAAGCGGGTCACCATCTGGCGGGCCACGCGGGCCACCTGCTGCAGGTCGTTGGAGGCACCGGTGGTGACTTCGTCTTCGCCGTAGACGATCTCTTCAGCAACGCGTCCACCCAGGGCCACGGCCATCTGGTTTTGCAGGTAGGAGCGGGAATAAAGACCCGACTCCATACGCTCTTCACTCGGGGTGAAGAAGGTGAGGCCGCCGGCGTTACCGCGGGGAATGATCGAGATCTTCTGCACCGGGTCGTAGTCGGGCATCAGGGCACCCACCAGGGCATGGCCCGCTTCGTGATAAGCCACCAGGCGCTTGCGCTTCTCGCTCATCACCCGATCCTTCTTCTCGGGGCCCGCCATCACCCGCTCGATGGCGTCGTTCACCTCGTCCATGGAGACTTCGGTGAGCTGACGCCGAGCGGCGAGAATCGCCGCCTCATTGAGCAGGTTGGCCAGGTCAGCGCCGGTGTAGCCGGGGGTGCGGCGAGCGATCTTGTCGAGGTCAACGTCCTTGGCAAGCGTTTTGCCACGGGCGTGAACGCCGAGGATCTGGAGACGACCGGCGTAGTCGGGACGATCCACCACCACCTGGCGGTCGAAACGGCCGGGACGCATCAGGGCTGCATCGAGCACGTCGGGGCGGTTGGTGGCCGCCACGATGATGATGCCGGTGTTGCCCTCAAAGCCGTCCATCTCGGTGAGCAGCTGGTTGAGGGTCTGCTCACGCTCGTCGTTGCCGCCGCCGAGGCCAGCGCCCCGTTGACGACCCACGGCATCGATCTCGTCGATGAAAACAATGCAGGGAGCACTCTTCTTGGCCTGCTCGAAGAGATCGCGCACGCGGCTGGCGCCGACGCCGACGAACATCTCGACAAACTCCGAACCGGAGATCGAGAAGAACGGCACACCTGCTTCGCCAGCCACCGCCTTGGCAAGCAGGGTTTTGCCAGTGCCCGGAGGGCCAACCAGCAGCACACCCTTAGGAATCTTGGCGCCGACGGCGGTGAAACGATCGGGGTTCTTGAGGAAGTCGACGACTTCGGTGAGCTCAAGCTTGGCGCCCTCGATGCCGGCCACATCGCCGAAGGTGACCTGGGTTTGGGGCTCCATCTGCACCCGTGCCTTGCTCTTGCCGAAGCTCATGGCGGGGTTACCACCTCCGCCCTGGGCGCGGCGCAACAGGAAGAACAGACCCCCGAGCAGCAGCAGGGGGAAGATCAAGCTGCCCACCGCCTGCTGCCAAGCCGCCGGCTCGCGGCTGGGCTGCACAGCAATGTCGACGTTGTGGTCGGTCAGCAGCTTCAGCAGATCCTTGTCGGGGGCGAGGTTGACGACGGCGCGGCGGCCGTCGTTTTCCACCACCTGGGCCGTGCCCCGGTCGGGGGAAATCAGCACCCGGGACACCTCGTCGCCCTGCACCGCTTCCACGAAATCGCTGTAACGCAGAGTGCGGGGCGCGTTGGCCGGATCGGGTCGGTCAAGGAAGGCCGTGCCCACCGCGATCATCACGATCACGAGGAGGACATAGAGCCCCGCGTTGCGCCAGCGCTTTTTCAAGACTCGTGCCTCTGCTGAGAATTTAGTAACGGAATGTTAACTGGCTCAGGCCGCAGCCCGAAGCACCTCCACCACACTACGGAAGGCGAACCATTCAGGGATCTCCTCCCCGCCGCGCAGCATCTGGCGGAACTGGGTGCCGCTGAGCTTGCGCACGTGCAGGCCACGGGCCTCGGCGTGCTCGGCGGTGACGTAGCCCTCCTCCTCGGTGTAGACGAGGTTGAGCGAGGGCACGGTTTCCATGCCCAGCTCGGGGGCGTGGTCGCGGGCGAAATCCTGGGCCTGGTACGGGCCGTAGAAGTCGTCGCCGCTGAGGGAGCTCTTGCAGCCGGCCATGTCGCGGCCAATGATGAAGTGGGTGCAGCCGTAGTTCTTGCGGATGATCATGTGCTGCAGGGCCTCGCGCGGGCCGGCCATGTGCATCGAATAGGGCAGGTAGGCCCAGCGGATGCGGGGGTTGTTGACCTCGGCCGCCAGGCGCTCGTAGGTCTGGAAGCGCACCTCCCCGGCGATGTCATCGTCCTGGGTGGGCCCGCAGGTGGGATGCACCAGCACCACACCCTGCTCGCTCACGTTGCTGGCCTCGAGCGCCCGGGTGAACAGCTCGTAGTGGGCGCGGTGGATGGGATTGCGGCACTGGAAGGCCACCACGCTCTGGCCTTCAGGCAGGGTGGCGCGCACTTCGGCAGGTGTTTTGCAGGGGAACACCCGCTGGGGCAACTCCAGGCCCTGAATGGCTCCACCGAGGTAGTAGCGACCGCGCTCGGTGGCGATCATCTTCACGGCAGGGTGCTCGATCGACGTGGTGCCGTAGCAACCCTGGGCTTCGCGGGCCTTGTCCGGCTCCCAGCGGCTCTCCACCGTGAACACGGCCAGCTCCTGGCCGCGGTAGGTGAGCAGCAGCCTCTCGCCGAGACCGATCGAGGCATCGTCGGTGTCGAACACGATCGGCAGGCCAAACAGCAGGCCGCTGCTGGTGCGATGGCCGGCCACCACGGCGTCGTAATCCTCCTGGTGGATGAAGCCGCGCAGGGGGGAGAAGCCACCCACCACCAGCAGCTCCACGTCGCAGGCATTGCGGTCGCTGCACTCCACCCGGCGGCTGGCGCCCGCCTTCAGCGACTCCCGCTCACCGGCCGCCACCATCAGGTTGACGAGCGCGCCGCCATGGGGGGCAATCAGGCCGGTGGCGGCGGAGTCGGCAACGGTCATCGCGGGCGGACGCTCAGAGGAGGATGGATTCTCCCAGACCAGCAGCACACCGTCCGAGCTCTGAGGGTCGCAAACAGGTGCGGCCATAAAAAAGAGCCCCTTCTGGGGCTCTTGGCAACTGGTGTGCGCGGAGCGCTCAGACCTGTTCGAGGCGGCCGTAGAGCTGGCCGACGATCTTGACGTCGACGACAGCTTTGGTGCCCATGTCGGAGTCAGAGGGCTGAATGGCGGTGAACACACCAGCGAACTCACCGGTGGTCGGATCGACCTTGGTGATGGACAGATTCATCGTGCCGGAGCCATCGACGTAGCGCTTCACGGTTTCGCCGGTGAACTCATCGCCAGCTGGCACCAAGCCCACCGCACTGCTGTAACCGGTGGTGAGGCCACGACCCTTGGGATCAAGGAAGTTGCTGGTGCGGTAGCTGGGGGCGCGATAGGAGCCGTCGAAATCGGTGCTGGTGGTGAGGGCTGCACCGTCTGCGGTGGCCAGCAGCTCCTTGCTGGAGAAGGTGAAGGGCACTTCCTCACCGCCGGGCAGCAGCACGGTGATGGGCTGGAAGTCGATGCCGCCCAGCTCCTTGAAGGTCAGGCCATCGCCGCTGACGTTGAGATCGCCATACACCTGATCCAGGCTGGAGGTGAAGCGGGTGAGGATCTTGCCGGCCACAAATTGGGCCTCTTGGCGCTTGTTGGCGGGCTCGCCCTTCACATACACCTCAGCGGGGTGCATGCAGATTTCGCGGAGCTGATAGTTCGCCGAAGCATCCAAAGCAATGGAGCCCCGCGCCGAATCGGGCAGGGTCGGGCAATCGTTGGCCAGACCGGTGTTGTGGATGTCGTCGTAGGTGAGGTTGGCGCGATCCACGGCCTTGGCCCCGCCGCTACACGCGGTCACCAGGGTCAGGCACAGCGCCAGCACAAGGGCCAGCAGAGGACGAAAACGCATGGGGGAACGCCGCAGAGACGGGGGATGGGAACTGGGCTGTGGCGGATCCTACCGGTGCAAAACCCTGATTCCCCGTACGATGTCGCGGCTCTCAACAACCTGTATGCGAGAGCCCGCCGCGCGCGAAGAGAGACAAGACATGAGCCTTACCCCGTCCCAGCAAGAACGCCTCACCAGCCAACTGCAGCAGCTCGAACACCTGGCCAGTGAACTGGAGGACCAGCCCGAAGCCCTCTTGGCCCTGTTGCGGCAGCTGGAGCAACTGCACCGTTCCGTTCAGGACGGGCCCTTCCGCAGCAGCCTCCCCGCCGATCGCGGTCGGCTGTTCAGCCTGTTGCAGAGCGTCGAGCGCAGTGGCGGCTGGCCCTACATCCCCCGGCTTCAGCTGCGCACCTTTATGGATCTGCTCCAGCACGACGGAGCTCACGATGGGCCCCACAACGAAACTCCCGACAACGAGCCCCTGGCCGCCTGAGGCCTGCGCTCCTAAGGGCGCAGGGCCGTGAGCAACTGCTGGGCAATGGCCAGCTTGGAGCCAGGCTGCAGCCGTTGCTCACCGCCAACGCCGCCCAGCAGCCAGCCGTGGTTGGTGTCCACACCAAACCCGGCATCGGCCTGATCAATCGGATTGGCAAACAACAGATCGCAGCCCTTGCGGGCCCACTTGGCCCGGGCCTCGGCCAGCACCTCCCCCGACTGGGCCGCAAAGCCCAGGATCCGCTGACCGGCGGGCCGGCGGGCCACCAGGCCGGCCAGCAGATCGGGCACCGGCTGCCAGCCGGAGGCGAGCTCAGCCTCCAGGGCTTCCTTGCTGAGCTTGTGCGCCAGCGGCTGCTGGCGGCGGTGATCGGCCACCGCCGCCGCCATGGCGATGGCATCGGCGTCGGGCTGGAGGCGCAGCAGGGCCTGTTCCATCTGGGCTGCCGTCTCGACCGGCTCGCAACGCAGCCCCGCCAGCAGTTGGGGATCGAGGGCCAGGGGGCCATGCACCAAGGTCACCTCCGCCCCGCGCAGCCGTGCAGCCTGAGCCAGCAGCACGCCCATCCGTCCGGTGCTGGGGTTGGTGAGACAGCGGGCCGGATCGAGCGGCTCGCGGGTTGGGCCGGCCGTAACCAGCAAGCGCAGGCCAGCCCAGTCGCGCTGCCAGCCCCACAGCTGCAGGCACTCCAGGGCGAGCAGCAACTGCACCGGCTCGGCCATGCGGCCATCACCACGGCGGTCGCAGGCCAACAGGCCCGCCGCCGGCCCCAACGGCAACACCCGCTCAAAACCCTGCAGCAGGTCCCAATTGCGCCGCACCGCCGGGGAAGCCCACATCGCCGTGTTCATGGCCGCCGCCGCCAGCACCGGCGCCTCCGTGGCCAAGAGGATGCTGGCCAGCAGGGTGTCGGCCAATCCGTGCACCCAGCGGCCCAGGCTGGTGGCACTCAAGGGAGCCACCAACACCAACTCCGCCCATTCCGCCAGCTCCACATGGAGTGGGCGGGGGGCGTGATGACTCCATTGATCGGCGTCGAGGTGGCACGGATGGCGACTCAGGCTCGCCAGGGCCACCGGACTCACCAAGGCGGCCGCCGAGGGCGTCAGCACGCAGCGCACCTCGGCACCGCGTTGGGCCAGGGCGCTGACCACCAACGGCAGCTTGACGGCCGCAATGCTGCCGCTGATTCCCACCAGGATGCGGCGGCCTGCCAGGGAGTCGACCAACACAGAAGCGGAGTCGGCCGGCTCAGTCTTCATCGAAGGGTTCCTGGTCCACCAGATGCACGTAGGGACGCGCCAGCTCAGGGCGGTGAATGGCCAGCGCACGCATCAGATGCCAGTCCTGCAGGCCCGCGAAGGGGGTGGGGTAGTCGTCTTCGTCGAGCCGGCTGGCCAACGCGGCGGTTGAGGCCTCATCAAAGGAGGCGATCAACTCGGGCGTGATCGCGGTGTCGCCCGTTGTTGGGGAAGCTGTCGTTGGGGAAGCGGTCGTTGTTGAGGAGTCAGCCTTGGGTGGGGAATCGGTCAAGTCTCTGGCCTGCTCAGTGATCTCCATTCTCGGCTCTCAGGGCAACAGCCACCGCCACAGGACTGATAATTTCTGGCAGACACGCGCCCTAGGGCTCGTTGGATCGGGGAATTAGCTCAGCTGGTAGAGCGCTGCGATCGCACCGCAGAGGTCAGGGGTTCGAGTCCCCTATTCTCCATCTCCTGACCAGCGGGAAGACCTGAACGTCCACCATGAACTGGCATCCCGACGCCGAAGCCAAACTCAAGGAAGTGCCCTTTTTTGTGCGGCCTGCGGTGCGGCGACGCATTGAATCGATGGCCCAGGAAGCCGGCCGCAGCGAGGTCGACGCCCCCTTTTACGAGCAAGCCAAGGCCCAGTTCGGACAGAAGTGATCCGGCGATGCGGTAAAAGGGTCCGTAGTACAACACCCATCGATGTCGCAATCGAAACGCGAACAGGTGGTTAGCCACCTGCGGTACATCCGCCAGGAGCTCCGTGAAATGCACCAGGGCGTGATGGATGACGGCCTGCTCCCCGAGGCCGGTGAGGTGCGCGGCGTGATGGCCCAGATGGAAGCCCTGCTCGAACTCCTGGAGGGCAAGTCCTCCCGCAAGAAAGACAGCGACGGCTGAGACGCAGACCGGGCCTTAGCCCCCAGGGCGTCAAGGCCCCCAGGGGACGCTCTGGCAAACGTCCGCTCTGCCGTTGTAAGCGCTCCATCCAGGCGCTTTGGTTGCAAGGTCCCCATCACCCAGCCCGGGCTTCGGCCGCGGGCTTTTTTATTGGAATCCCCTATCTGTAGCGGCAAAAGGCTGCGCACACTCCAGAGATGGTGTAGACAGGATCGGGCAGGGCTCGGGCCGGGTGATGGGGATCACCGCCGTCAGCATCCCTGCCCCCCTTTTTTCATTACACGCTACTGGCCTTCAGCTGATGGCCTCCCCCTCATGCAGGTGCGGTCGTGATCGCCAGCCCCCCGGAACGGCGCTACCAGCAGACCCGGTTTCAAGAACGGGTTGCACAGGCCAGGGCGAGGCTGGAAGGCTGGGCTGGCAACCCCTGGCGTCGGCTCTCGCTGCTGCTGATCGTGTTGCTGATCAGCTTCAGCATCGGCGGGGCCGTCGGCTCGCTCACCGGCACCCTGGCCAAACTCGATCCCGTTGGGGCCTTGATCTGCGTGGCCGCCATGGAGCTGGCCATCCGAGCCCGTGGGCCCCTGCTGCGCCGCAGTGGTGATGGCCTGGTGCTGCAATTGATCGACATGGCGCGCATCGGCCTGCTCTACGGGCTGCTGCTTGACGGCTTCAAGTTGCTGTGAGCGGTTCGGCTGCCGCCAGCAGATAGAGCAGGGCCATGCGAATCGGGATGCCGTTGCGCACCTGCTCCTCCACCAGCGAAACGGCTGGATCGTCGAGCACCTCCCCGGCCAGCTCGACGCCCCGGTTCACCGGGCCTGGATGGAGCAGGGGCACGGGCTGGCCGCAGAGGGCCAGGCGGGCGCGGGTGATGCCGAACTGGCGGTGGTAGGTGTCAAGGCTGGTGAGCAGATGCTGGTGCATGCGCTCCTTCTGGAGCCGCAGGGTCATCACCGCATCGGCTCCGGGTAGGGCCTCCTCCAGGCTGCGGGCAATCCGCACCGTGCCGCGCTGCGCCACCGGATCGGCCGCCTGGCCGGGAGGCGGCGCCGCCACGAAATCGGCGAAGGCATCGGGCAGCAGGGTGGGCGGGCCGCAGAGCACCACCTCGGCGCCGCAGGCGGTGAGGGCCCAGAGATTGGAGCGGGCCACGCGGGAGTGGAGCACATCGCCCACGATCACGACCCGCTTGCCGCGCAGGGCTTCCGGCGTGGGGGCCTCAGGTGCAACGTGGCGCGCCAGGGTGAACAGATCCAACAGGCCCTGGCTGGGGTGGCTGTGCAGCCCATCTCCAGCGTTGAGCACCGCCACCCGCTCACCGGCCTGATCCAGATCGGCCGCCAGGCTCTGGGGCACCCCGGCGCAGCGATGGCGCACCACCAGCACGTTGGCGCCCATGGCCACGTAGGTGCGGGCCGTATCCAGCAGGCTCTCGCCCTTGCTCAGGGAGCTGGAGGAGGGCGAAAAACTCTGCACATCGGCCGAGAGGCGCCTTGCCGCCAGCTCGAAGCTGCTGCGGGTGCGGGTGCTGGGCTCAAAGAACAGGCTGGTCATCAGCCGCCCCTGCAGGGCGGGCAACTTGCGGGCACCGGCTACCGGCAGGGCCCGGAAGCGCTGGGCCAGCGACAGCACGGTGGCGTAGTCCTCCAGCGAGAAGGCCGCCAGATCCAGCACGTGGCGGTGGCTCCAGCTGCTCAAGGGGTGCGGCGGCTCACCTTCTCAGGGTAGGGCCAGCCGAAGGACCCCACAGCACCTATTCTTACCAAGTAATACCTCTCCCAAGGCAAGGCCTCGCCATGGCTGAATCCAGCTGTTGCGCCGTGACCAGCAAAGGGCAGGTGACGATTCCTCAGATGATGCGGCAGCAGCTGGGCTTGCACAGGGGCAGCCGTGTTTGTTTTGAGTTGGTGGGCGATCACCTGGAGATCAGACCAGCGCGACCGGCAAGCAGCCCAACAAACAGCGGCTTTGGCCTGCTGAAAACGACCATGCCACCGGTGCCAAGCGACTTCGATCCGGCCACGTTGTTGCAGCCGTGATCGGCCTGGACACCAATGTGCTAGCCCGCTACTTCATCGACGAAGCCGGCGCAGATGACGCCACCGTCAAGCAGCAGGAAGCCGCACGCACCTTGCTCGAATCGGGCCAGGGCCTGTATGTGCCCAAAACCGTGGCTCTGGAACTGGAATGGGTGCTGCGGGGGTATTACCGATTCAACCGAGATCAGGTTGGGCTTGTCTTTGACGCACTGCTGAACCTGCCAAGCCTCCAGATTGAAGACCGCGCCGCAATCGAACAGGCCTTGGCAGGGCTACGTGCCGGACTTGATTTCGCCGATGCGCTGCACCATGCCAGTTGCCGCCCCTACACGGCCATCGCCTCCTTCGATCAGCGCAGCTTCGCCAAGCCTGCACGCGCGCTGAATCTGCAACCGCGGGTGATCACTCCCAGCTGATGCTCCCGGGCACGAGCCCTGGATCACACCTGCCAGATGTCCTGCAGTTCGATCCGCAACCCCGGCAGAAGCTGACCGCCATCCAGCTGGGTGGCAGCCTCAATGCGGTACGGCTCACCTGCCACCGGCCAGAGCTCCACAGCCCGCTCCTCAGGGATCAGCAACCAGCCCAGCTGGGCCCCGTTGGCATGGTAAGCCGCCATCTTCTGGCGCAGGGCGGCAACAGCGCGGGGGCCTTGATCACTGGGGCTGGCGAGTTCCACCACCACATCTGGACAAAGGGGGGGAAAGCTTCGGCGCTGCTGAGGGGTGAGGACCTGCCAGCGCTCCAGACGAACGAGAGAGGCATCGGGGCTGAGCACCGCGCCGTCAGGCAGACGAAAGCCGGGGAACTGTCGAAGACCTGCCAGCCGCCGAGCTGATCGGCCCAGGCCAGAAGGAGCATCAACAGGCGACTGTTACGGGCGCCAGTTTCCCCGCCGGTTGGAGTCATGTGGATCAGGTGACCAGCGGCATCAAGCTCGAGCACCGCATCTGGATTGGCGGCACAGACGGCAGCGAATTGCTCCGGGCTGAGGCAAAGATCAGCAGGCAGCTGCAGGGGCGCCAGAGCATCAGCCCCTGGTGCTGGAGGAGCAATGGTCATAGCCCCAGCAAGAAGATCAACTAATCGTAGGGGGGCTGGCGATCCCCCTTGGCCCGCCTGCTGACGCTGCGGCTGGCCCGCCAATACCAGCGCCATGCAATGTCCTGGCCCTGGCTGATGCCGATGCGGCTGGTTTGCATCAACTCGGCAGCACCCAATCCAGCCAGCTCGGGCGGCCGCGGCGCAATCCAGAGGCCCTGATCGGGATGCAGCGGCTGGGCGTCATGGGAACGATCGATGCCAAACCTACGCGCCAACAGCGCCGGACCTGCCGCCACCCGGTCGGGCTCGCCAGGAATGGCCACGGCGCGCAGCAACACGCCATTCGCCCAATCGGGCCGGTGCGTCACCACATTCACGCAGTGGTGAATGCCGTAGCTCACATAGACATAAAACCGCCCAGGCTCACCAAAGAGCGTTTCGTTACTGGGCGAGCGGCGGCGATGTCCGTGACAGGCGGGCTCACTCTGGCAATACGCCTCCGTTTCCACAATCACGCCCCAGAGCAGCGAGCCCGTTGGTTGGCGTTTCACCAGCAGGCAGCCGATGAGGTCGGGGGCAACCTGCTCGGCGGGGCGGGCGAAGAACGCCTTCGGCAACGGATTCCCCACAAGATCGGGGCGCTGCTCGCCAGCAGCGGCGGCAGCCAGCAGACTGGGCCTTGATGCATCAGGCCCGCGGGCTGCCATGAACTCCACCAGCTTTACCCTCGCCACCGTGCTGATCTTCGGCAGCGGCTTGTTTGTGCTGGCCACCCTGTTCTTCGGCACCAAGGGCGGCTACTACGACACCGACAACTACGACGGCAACGGCACGGCCCACTGAAGCAAGCCCACTAGGGGTTGCTGAGCCGCTCGGCCTCGGGGCAGTCTTCGGAGGTGATCACGTCATCCGGGCTGCCGCTGCGGCACACATAGGCCAGGCGGGTGCTGACGGCTCCGATCGAGTCGAGACGCACGCTCTCCTCCCAGCTGTGGGTTTCGTCGTCATCCTCAGCGTCGTAGCGCAGGGTGACGAGATCTCCCTCGATTTCCACCACGGTGGCCTCCTCGATCCAGCGCTGCTGGTCCCGCAGGAACACCCACACCGGGCGCTGTTCGGAACAAAACTGGTAGAGCTTGCGGTGCAGCATGGGCCTTGGGCACTGCTGGCATCGAAATCCTAGGCAGCCCGCCCGGGCCCGTTGCTGTTCACCATGACCCAATCCGCCCCTCGGGCTGCCAGCCCCACCGAAGCCATCCGGCTGCAACTGCGCAGCTGGCCCGAGGTGGAGACCTACCTGGAGCACTGCAAGGGCGTGATCGTGCCCCTGGGCTCCACCGAGCAGCACGGCCCCACCGGCGCCATCGGCACCGACGCACTCACCGCCGAAGCGGTGGCCCTGGAGGTGGGCCGCCGCACCGGCGTGCTGGTGACGCCGGCCCAGGCCTTCGGCATGGCTGAGCACCACCTCGGCTTTGCCGGCACGGTGAGCCTCCAGCCCTCCACCCTGCTGGCGGTGCTGCACGACGTGGTGCTGTCGCTGGCGCGTCACGGTTTCGAGCGGATCTACGTGATCAACGGCCACGGCGGCAACATCGCCACCAGCAAGGCCGCCTTCGCCCAGGCCTATGCCACCGCCGCCAGTCGCGGGCTGCCAAATGCCCCGCAGCTGCGCTGCAAGCTGGCCAACTGGTTTATGGCTGGGCCGGTGATGCAGGAGGCCCGCAGCCTCTATGGCGACCAGGAGGGCCACCACGCCACCCCCAGCGAAATCGCCCTCACCCTGCACCTGGAGCCCAGCCTGCAAACCAAGCAGCGCCCCCTGCCGGAACCGGCCCCCGCCGGGCCGATCCACGGGCCCGAGGATTTCCGCCGCCGTCACCCCGACGGCCGCATGGGCTCCAACCCCTACCTGGCCCAGCCCAGCCACGGTGAGCGCTTCCTGGATCTGGCTGCCACGGCCCTGGCCGCCGACCTGGAGGCCTTTCTGGCTTGAGCGCTAGCTTCAAGGCCTGAGAGTGCAGCCCCCATGAGCAAGATCACCGCCGACGACGTGCGCAAGGTGGCCCAACTGGCCCGCCTCGCCCTGCCGGAGGAGAAGATCGCCACCTACACCGGGCAGCTGGAGCGCATCCTCGACTATGTGGCGCACCTCGAAACGGTGGAGACCGAAGGAGTGCCTCCCACCACCCGGGCGGTGGAAGTGGTGAACGTGACCCGCGAGGACATCGTGACGCCCACCAGCGTGCGGGAAGAGCTTCTCGACGAAGCCCCCCAGCGGGAAGGCAACTTCATTCGCGTGCCAAAAATTCTGGCCGACTAAAATTCGGGTCGACTAACGGACTGGCTCCTAACGCACAGGAGAAACGGCCGTGCGGTGCAGAAGCTCCAGCACTCGGCGCCGCGCATGCCGAGTGGGCATCAGGGCAGCTATGGGACGCAGCTTGCTGCGCTTCTTGCGGTGACTGCGCACCCCGAGGAAAATGTCGTAGAGGAAGTTCAAGCCATCGCTTTTGCTTTCAAACAGGCCGAGCCGCTGGGGTGAGCCTTTGGCATCAAGAATCGGCTTGGTGGCGTGATAAGCAGGCCGATATTCAAACCAGGGAATCGATGGCCAGAGGTGATGGATCAGGTGGTAGTTCTGACCCATGATTAGCCAGTTCATCAGCCGTCCTGGGTAAACGCGGGAGTTGTGCCAGCGGTTGCGCGACTGGAAGGGGCGGTGCGGCAGATAGTCGAAGAACAGTCCGAGGGTGACGCCCACCATCAGGGCCGGCGCAAACCAGCAATTGAACACAAAATCAAGAAAATCGTATTTCGCAGCCGCAATCACAATCGCGGCAAAAATGCCCCGGGCCATCCCCCACTCGAGCAGTTCATAGCGGCGCCATAAACGCCGGCGGAAAAAGAACAGCTCGTGATAGAAGAAGCGCGGTGCGATCAACCACAACGGCCCGAAGGTGCTGACGATGTGGTCTGGGTCGTTCTTGGGGTCGTTGACATGGGCGTGGTGTTGCAGGTGCACCCGCGTGAACACCGGAAAGCTGAAGCCGAGCAGCAGGGCGGCGCCATGGCCCATCACCGCGTTCCAGAAGCGGTTGGGGTGGGCAGCGTTGTGGCAGGCGTCGTGGATGACGGTGCCCTCCAGATGCAAGGCCAGAAATCCGGTGGCCAGCAACACGGGCAGGGGCCAGCCCCCCGCAAACCAGCCCCAGATCGTGAGGCCTGCCAGGCCATAGCCGGCCAGGAACAGGCCCACCGTGGGATTCCAGGGGGCCGGGGGATCGAGAAACTCGCGCGGCACCAAGCTCGACGGTGTCGGCTTGGCCCCAACAGGGGCGACTGTCGTGGGGGTCGCTACCAAAACCTGTGTCATCGCGGTTGAAACAGGTCCCAAAGCGTTGGCTCCCGGCAACTTAAGAAAACATTGATGCCCACCGGGGGACTTGAACCCCCACGACCAAGGCCACTGGTACCTAAAACCAGCGCGTCTACCAATTCCGCCAGGTGGGCGAACCGGGACTGTAGGGACAGGAGCGTGAAGCGCACACCCAGGAGGCCACCCAAAATGGTGGAATCCTTTTGATCCGGCCATGCTCGCCACCCTGGGCGGACTCCTGGCACTGCTGCTCGGCCTCGCCATCCTGCTGCTGCCGCTGTTGGCCACCGAACTGAGCCGGCCGCGGGACTCGGTGTGGGGAGCCGTGGTGCTCCTGCTGGGCCTGGTGCTGGTGACCAGTGCCGATCGGCTCACCGGAGCACCGATGCTGGGCGTGCTCTGCGGGGGGCTGCTGATCGGCCGCCTAGCAGCGGAGGTGTCCCAGGGGCGCTGGCGGCAGCTCAGCCCAGAGGAACAGCAGCGGCTCTGGTCGGCAGAGCGCTGGCAGACGAGCCTGCAGCAGGCGGGAGCGACCGTGACCCATCTGGTTGCCCAGGTGGGCGCGAGCAGCTCCGGGCTGGGGCAGTGGCTCGCGGAGCGCCGTCAACCGAAAACCAGCGGCAAACGCTGGGTGCGCCCCGAGGAACCGGATCCGGCCAACACCGTGGTGGTGAGCTCCTTTGCCGAGATCGATGCCCTGATCGAGGCTGAACCAGCTGAGCCGGAGGCAGCCAGCAGCCAAGCGGGATAATCGGCCCTTGCTGCCCTGTGGCGACGTGACCGCCAGCTCTGCCCCCGATAGCACCGCCGCAGCGGGGCAGATCTCCTACAAGGACACCCTCAACCTGCTCCAGACGCCCTTCGCCATGCGGGCGAACGCCAAGGTGCGCGAGCCCGAGATCCAGGCGTTCTGGGCCGAGCGGCAGATCTACGCGCGGCTGAGCCAGCAGAACCCTGGCGAGGCCTTCACCCTGCACGACGGGCCGCCCTATGCCAACGGGGCCCTGCACGTGGGCCATGCGCTCAACAAGATCCTGAAGGACATCATCAACAAAACCGCCCTGCTGCAGGGCAAGAAAGCGCGGTTCGTGCCGGGCTGGGACTGCCACGGCCTGCCGATTGAACTCAAGGTGCTGCAAGGGCTGAGCAGCAGCGAGCGGGCCGAGCTCACCCCCGTGAGCCTGCGCCAGAAGGCCCACGCCTACGCCCTGGAGCAAGTGGAGGGCCAGAAGGCCGGCTTCCGGCGTTGGGGGATCTGGGCCGACTGGGATCAGCCCTACCTCACCCTGCAGAAGAACTACGAGGCCGCCCAGATCGGCGTGTTCGGCGCGATGGTGCTGGCCGGCCACATCTACCGGGGCCTCAAGCCGGTGCACTGGAGCCCCAGCTCCCGCACCGCCCTGGCCGAAGCCGAGCTCGAATATCCCGACGGCCACACCTCTCCGAGCGTGTATGCGGCCTTCCCGGTGGTGGAGCTGCCCGAAGGCCTGGCGGCCCAGCTCAGTGCCAACGGCCTGCCGGCCGAAGCCGCCACAGGCGCTGGCGGCCTGGCGGTGGCGATCTGGACCACCACCCCCTGGACCCTGCCCGCCAACCTGGCGGTGTCGGTGAATGGACGGCTCGACTACGCCATCTGCGCCGTGGCCCCACGCGGTGAGGGTGCCGCCCCTGCCGCCAGCCACCTGGTGGTAGCCGCCGAGCTACGCGAGGGCCTGGAAACCAGCCTGGGGCTCACGCTCACGCCGCTGCTGACCGTGAAGGGCGCCGATCTGGAGGGCATCGTCTACCGCCATCCGCTGCTGGAGCGCTCCAGCCCGGTGCTGATCGGCGGCGACTACATCACCACCGAAGCGGGCACGGGCCTGGTGCACACGGCCCCGGGCCACGGCGTCGACGACTTCAACACCGGCAAAAAGGCTGGTCTACCGGTGCTCTGCCCGGTGGATGAGGCCGGCACTCTCACCGCCGAAGCCGGCCCCTTCGCCGGCACCAACGTGCTGAAGGACGCCAACCCCACGATCATCGCGGCCCTGGAGGCCACAGGCCTGCTGCTCAAGCAGGAGCGCTACGCGCACCGCTACCCCTACGACTGGCGGACCAAGAAGCCCACGATCTTCCGCGCCACTGAGCAGTGGTTTGCCTCGGTGGAAGGCTTCCGCGCCGCCGCCCTCGAGGCGATCGCGGCGGTGGAGTGGCTGCCGGCCAGCGGCCGCAACCGCATCGAGGCCATGGTGAGCGAGCGGGGCGACTGGTGCATCAGCCGCCAGCGCACCTGGGGCGTGCCGATCCCGGTGTTTTATCACCGCGACAGCGGCGAGGTGCTGCTCAACGAAGCCACCCTGCGCCACATTCAGGGGCTGATCGCCGAGCACGGCGCCGATGTGTGGTGGCAGCGCGATGAGTCCGGCCTGCTGCCTGAGGCCTACGCCGCCGAAGCCAGCCAATGGCGCAAGGGCACCGACACCATGGACGTGTGGTTCGACTCCGGCTCCTCCTGGGCCGGCGTGCTCCAGGAGCGGGGTCTGCACTACCCCGCCGATCTGTATCTCGAGGGCAGCGACCAGCACCGCGGCTGGTTCCAGAGCAGCCTGCTCACCTCGGTTGCCGTCAACGGCCATGCCCCCTACAAGCGGGTGCTCACCCACGGCTTCACCCTCGATGAAAAGGGCCGCAAGATGAGCAAATCCCTCGGCAACGTCGTCGATCCGGCAGTGCTGGTGGAGGGCGGCAAGAACGAAAAGCAGGAGCCCGCCTACGGCGCCGACGTGCTGCGGCTGTGGGTGAGCTCAGTCGACTACTCGGCCGATGTGCCCCTCGGGCCGGGGATCGTCAAGCAGCTGGCGGATGTGTACCGCAAGGTGCGCAACACGGCCCGCTACCTGCTGGGCAACCTGCACGACTTCGATCCGCGCCCCCAGGCTGAGGGCGGCGACGCCGTGGCCTACGCCGAGCTGCCGCTTCTGGATCAGTGGATGCTGCAGCGCACCGCCGCCCTGATCGACAGCGTGACGGGAGACTTCGAGCGCTACGAGTTTTACCGCTTCTTCCAGGCGCTGCAGAACTTCTGCGTGGTGGATCTGTCGAACGTGTATCTCGACATTGCCAAGGATCGCCTGTATGTGAGCGGGGCCGCGGAGTTCCGCCGCCGCAGCTGCCAGACCGTGCTGAGCCTGGTGGTGGAGCGCCTCGCTGGGTTGATCGCGCCGGTGCTCTGCCACATGGCCGAAGACATCTGGCAGAACCTGCCCTACCCAGTGGCCGAAGCCTCGGTGTTTGAGCGGGGCTGGCCGACGGCGCCCGCGGAATGGCGCCAGCCTGAGCTGGAGACGCCGATGGCCGCCATCCTGGAGCTGCGGGCCCTGGTGAACCGCCAGCTGGAGAGCTGCCGCAGCAGCGGCCAGTTGGGTGCTTCGCTGGAAGCGCAGGTGCAGCTGGACCTCACCGCCGAAGCCGCGCCGCTGGCCGAGGCCCTGGCCTGGCTGGAGGGCTCAGCCCACCCCAGCGTCGACAACCTGGCGGACTGGCTGCTGGTGTCGGGCCTGCAGATCGGCGGTGCGGCGCCGGCGACGGTGCTTGAGGACGCGAATGAGGGAGGCGTGCACGTGCGCGTGGCCAGGGCGGAGGGCGAGAAGTGCGAGCGCTGCTGGCACTACGAAACCGACATCGGCAGCCACAGCGCCCACCCGACCCTCTGCGGCCGCTGCGTGGCGGTGCTGGCTGGATGAACAGCCCTGCGGCAGCGGGCCCTGGGTTCCGTGCCGAAGAGCTGATCGCCCAGCTCCAGCTACAGCCCCACCCGGAAGGCGGTCACTACCGCGAGACCTACCGGGCCCGCGAACAGGTGAAGACCCCGCGGGGGCCCAGGGCCGCCAGCACGGCGATCCTGTTTCTGCTGGCAGCGGGCGAGCGCTCGTGCTGGCACCGCGTCGCCTCCGACGAGCTCTGGCATCACCACGGGGGGGCTGGGCTGGTGATCCATGAGCTCTGCCCGGCTGGCCAGGCACGCTCCACCCTCCTGGGGCTCAACCTGTCGGCCGGAGTGCAGCCCCAGCACATGGTGCCGGCGGGCAGTTGGTTTGCAGCCGAGCCTGTGCCAGACGCCGCCTGGAGCCTGGTGAGCTGCACTGTGGCACCCGGATTTGACTTCGCCGACTTCGAGCTGGCGAGCCAGGCCCAGCTGGCCGCTCATGCTGAGCCCCTGAGCCGGATCTGCCCGCACTGGCAACGCCTCTGTGCGGGGTGCCTGTGAGCCTTCAGAGCCAGCTGGCGGGATCGAGAAACCCATCCACCGGAGCCGGACCAGCCAGCCGCTGTTCAGCAGACGGGTTGAGGGGCCCCAGCAGCAGTTCAGCCGTCTCGATCACGGCTCCATCAGGCAGCAACGGCTGATCAGGGTCGTAGGCCGTGGGATGGGTGGTGCTGCTCGAGAAGCCCCGAAACATCACCAGCTCAAACGCTTCCGCCACCTCAGCAGCGCCCTGCAACTGGCCACGCAAGCGGAGCACCCGGTCGGGGCGATCGCGACTGAGCAGCTCCAACTGGGCAAGCAGGGCCGAATCCACCATCGCCACCCCTCAGAACTCCCCAGCGATGCGGCCCTGCTTGGGCAGGCGCACCAGCAGCCACTGCAGCAGGCCCACCACGTAGGCCACCAGGCCCACGTAGCCAATGAACGCCGCCACGGCCGGGGTCCACTCACCGCCGAAGACGAAATCAAACAGGGCTTCCACGTGGCGGTGCAGCCCTAGGGGGGGCTGGATCCAAATAGAGCACTGGGCCTTGCCCATGGCGGCGCCATCCATGCAATGGAGGGCCGTGGCACTGAAGGCCGCCCCCGCCAGACCCCAGACCGTCAGGCTCCAGCGCCAGATGCGCAGGGTCAGGGGCAAGGGGCGCCAGGGCGGCAGATCGGCCAATTCCTCGTTGAGATCCACCCAAAACCACACACTCACAACCACCAGCAGCTGGGCCAGCACGGCCACCACAAACCCCAGGGGCCGGCGGTCGGTGAGCAGCAGGTTGGCGAGCAGCAGCAAGCTGGCCACCTTCCAATAGATGCCCAGCAGCCGCACCAGGGCGCCCTCGCGCCGCACGGTGGCCCAGATCAACAGCACCAGGGGCAAAGCGATGCTGAACAGGACGGCCAGGCGGACATCGAGCCACACCAGCGAGCGGTACAACGGTTCGGGCAGGGCGGCGAGCACGCGGCTGGTTCGGTAAGGCGCCATTATCCGTGGCCCCCGGCGGGCGATAGGGTCCAGCCCATGGCCGCCTTTTCACCGCCCAGCTGGCTCTCCCGCCCCTTCGCAGGCCGGCCCGACCAGGCCTGGTGCCGCACCGCCCTGGCCACCGAAACCTCCCTGCAGGCAGCGGTGGAGAGCATTGCCCGCCAGCTGCGCGGAGCAGGCCCAGCGGATCTGGCCCTGGTGTTTGCCGCGGCCAGCTACGCCAGTGATCTGCCGCGGCTGCTGCCCCTGCTGCGCGAGCAGCTGCAGGCCGCGCACTGGCTGGGCTGCCTGGGTGGTGGCGTTGTGGGCACCGACCCCTCCGGAGCCCCCCATGAGCTGGAAAACAAGCCGGCCCTGAGCGTCACCCTGCTGCACCTGCCCGGCGCCACGCTCCAGCCTTTTGCCATCGACACCGACACCCTGCCCGACCTGGATGGCCCGGCCGATCCCTGGCGCGCCTTGCTGGGCGTGCCGGAACCAGCGCTCCCCTCAGCCACCCCAGCGTCCAGCCCCTCGATGCTGCTGCTGGTGGATCCCAGCTGCTCCCGCATCAACGATCTGATCAGCGGCCTGGACTACGCCGCTCCGGAGGCGGTGAAACTCGGCGGCATTGCCGGACAGCACAGCGCCCCCCACGGCTCCCTGCTGTTCGAAGGCCAGGTCGTGCGGGGAGCGGTCGGCTGCCTAATCGGCGGCGCTTGGCAGCTCGATCCGGTCGTGGCCCAGGGCTGTCGCCCGATCGGCCCGGTGTTCGATGTCGAACAAGCCCAGCGCAATGTGGTGCTGGAAGTGAGCCAGGGCCAGGCCCGCCGCAGCCCGGTGGCCGCCCTGCAGGCGATCCTCACCGAGCTCAGCCCCCAAGAGCGGGAGCTGGTGAAGAACTCCCTGTTTCTGGGGGTCGGCCGCAGCAGCTTCAGCCTCGAGCGCGCAGAACCTGACGGCCCCACGGCCTTCCTGGTGCGCAACCTGATCGGCGTGGATCCTCGCAATGGGGCCGTGGCCGTGGGCGAACGCATGCGGGTGGGTCAACAGGTGCAGTTCCAGCTGCGCGATGCCGCCGCCTCCCGTCAGGAACTGCGCCAGCTCCTCGGCCGGCAGCAAGCGCGCCAACCAGAGCCCCTGGCCACCCTGCTGTTCGCCTGTCTCGGCCGGGGCGCAGGGTTGTATGGCGAAGCCGATGGCGACGTGAGCCTCTGCCGCGAAACGTTTGCCCAGGTGCCGATCGCCGGGGTGTTCTGCAATGGCGAGATCGGGCCGGTGGCCGGCAGCACCCACCTGCATGGCTACACCGCCAGCCTGGCCTTCCTGGTTCGGCGCGGAGACAGCTGATGGTGCGCCAGCACGTCAATCCGCTCAGCCGCTTCTTCCAGCAGCCCCGGCCCCTACCGGCGCCCGCGGAGCTGTTCAGTTCGCCGGATCAGCCCTTGCACCTCGACATCGGCTGCGCCCGTGGCCGCTTTCTATTGGCATTGGCCCAGCATCAGCCTGGCCGCAACCACCTCGGCGTGGAGATCCGCCGGGCCCTGGTGGATGCCGCTGAAGTCGAGCGCCAGGCCTTGGGCCTGACCAACCTGCACATCCTCTTCTGCAACGCCAACATCAGCCTGCAGGACTGGTTGGCGGCCCTACCCACCGGACTGCTGGAGCGGGTCTCGATCCAGTTTCCGGATCCTTGGTTCAAGAAGAAGCACCACAAACGGCGGGTGCTGCAGCCCGCCCTGCTGCTGGCCCTGGCCGAGGCCCTGGCCCCAGGGCGGGAGCTGTTCATCCAGAGCGATGTGCTGGCGGTGATCACGCCGATGGTGCACCTGATCGAGGCCACTGGCGGCTTCGATCGCCCGCCCGAAGACAGCCGTCCCTGGCGGGCCGACAACCCCCTGCCGGTGCCGACCGAGCGCGAAACCTACGTGCTGGCCCAGGGGCTGCCGGTGTACCGAGTGCTCTACCGGCGCAACGGCCACAACCTGCCACCGCTCGACACCCTGGAGGATCTGCTGGAAGGGGTCGATAATCCGGCCTGACGGCACCTTCGCCCTTGAGCGCCCCCACCATCCCCGTTCTGTTGCGCTGGCAGGGCACGCTTCAAAGCGCTTCCAGCGGGGCCCTCGGGCGGCATTTGCACCTGATTGCCGGCCTGGTGCTCTGTGCCCTGATGGCCGGCCTGCCGCTGGTGACCCGCAGCGGCCTCAGCCTGCTGATCCTGGCCAGTGGCCTGCTGTGGCTGGTGCTGGCTTTGCGCACCCCCCCGGCCCCCCTGGGGGAGATCGATCGCTGGATCCTGGGAATCCTGGCCCTGGCCCTGCTGGCCACGGGCTTCTCCCCGGTGCCCCTGGCCGCCGCCAAGGGGCTGCTGAAGCTGGTGAGCTATCTCGGGGTGTACGCCCTGATGCGCCAGCTGCTGGCAACGGCACCCATCTGGTGGGACCGGATCGTGGGGGCGTTGCTGGCCGGAGAGTTGGTGACCTGCGTGATCGGCATTCGCCAGCTTTACGGCGACAGCGGCGAGCTGGCCCGCTGGGCCGATCCCAACTCCGTGGCCGATGGCACGGTGCGGATCTACAGCACCCTGGAGAACCCCAACCTGCTGGCGGGATACCTGCTACCAATCCTGCCCCTGGCGCTGGTAGCCCTGCTGCGGTGGCCTGGGGCGGCACGCAAACTGTTTGCCCTCACGGCCCTGGTGCTCGGCGTGGCGGCCCTGGTGCTCACCTACAGCCGCGGCGCCTGGATGGGACTGGTGGCGGAAGCCGCTGTGATCGTGCTGCTGCTCGCCATCCGCCGCACCCGGGCCTGGCCTCCCCTCTGGCGCAAGCTGGTTCCCCTTCTGCTGCTGGTCGGCGGTGCAGCCCTGCTGGTGGTGCTGGTGACCCAGGTGGAGCCGCTGCGGGTGCGGGTGATGAGCCTGGTTGCCGGCCGTCAGGATAGCTCCAACAACTTCCGCATCAACGTGTGGCTGGCGGCGCTGGACATGATCCAGGCCCGCCCTTGGCTGGGCATCGGCCCCGGCAACGACGCCTTCAACCAGATCTATCCGCTCTTCCAGCAACCCAAGTTCAACGCCCTCAGCGCTTACTCCATTCCCCTGGAGCTGGCGGTCGAGGCCGGCATCCCCGGGCTGCTGGCGGGTATCGGCCTGCTGGTGGCGAGCCTGCGCACCGCCATCGGCCTCTGGCGCGGCGATGGGGTGTTCAGTCTGCCGGCCTTGGCCGTGATCGCCGTGATCGCCGGACTCGGCGTGCAGGGACTCACCGACACGATCTTTTTCCGGCCCGAGGTGCAACTGATCGGTTGGTTCTGCGTCGCCACCCTGGCGGCCGGGACAGCTGCAGGAGATGGAGCTGCTCGCGATCGTGGCTGAACTGCGGTTGATCGCCGGCTTCGATGCCGGCCAAACCCACACCACCTGTCGCCTGAGCGACGCCGACGGGGATGCGGTGCTGGCCGAAGGTCAGGGGCCCGGGGTCTGTCATCTGGCCGCCCCCGCTGGCCCCGCCCGCTTCAGCCAGGCCCTGCAGGCGAGTTGGGCCCAGGCCCGCAGCCAGCTCGGCGCCGCGAGCACAGCGCCACCGCCCACCCGCCTGCTGGCGGCCGCCATCGGGGCCAGCGGCATTGAGGTGGGCGCTCCGGTGCAAGCTGCCGCCCGCGAGCTGGCGGCCGAGGCCCTGGGGCTGCCCCTGCCGCGGGTGGTGGTCACCGGGGATGAGCGCACGGCCCTGCGCGGCGCCATGGGCCGCCACCGGGGCGGCATCGTGGTGATTAGCGGCACCGGCATGATCGCCGTGGGGCGCAACCCGGCCGGCCTGGAGCACCGCTGCGGCGGCTGGGGCTGGCTGCTCGATGGGGCTGGCTCCGCCATGGACATCGGCCGCGATGGGCTGGCCCTGAGCCTGGAGATAGCGGATGGCCGCCGGCCCGACTCACCCTTGCGCGCCCGGATGTGGGCCGGGCTGGACGTGCACCCAGACGATCCCCACGCTGCCCAGGCGATCAAGGCCAAGGTGGTGGAACCAAACTTCGGCGCTGCGGGCTTCGCCCGCCTGGCCCCCCTGGTGGTGGCCGCCGCCAGCGAGGGTGATGCGGCCGCCGCGGCGGTGGTGGAGCGCTCGGCGCTCGCGCTGGCCCAGATGGTGGTCACCATCAGCCAACGCCTGCAGTTGGAGGCACCGCCGGTGTGGCCCATGGGTGGTGCCCTCGACCACCTGCCCCTGCTGTGCACCCGGCTGGCCGCCGCCCTGGAGCTTCGCTGCCCCGGCGCCCAGCTGCTGACGCCAGCTGGAGATGCCTGCAGCGGCGCCCTCGCCCTGGCCCGCGACTGCCTGGCATCCGCCGCCGCGGATGGGGCCGCGGATTAGGCCGCGTTCAGGTGCCGTTCGGCTTCAGCGGCCAGTTGGCTGGCCCAGTGATCCACCAACGGCTGCTCAGCCGCCTCCACCATCACCCGCAACAGCGGTTCGGTGCCGCTGGCCCGCACCAGCACCCGGCCTCGGCCCTCCATGGCCGCCTCCGCGGCCTCCACGGCCTGTCGCAGGGGGTCGCACTGCTGCCACTGCTGACGCCGCTGCCGATCGGGCACCGTCACGTTGACCAGGGTCTGGGGATAGGGCTGGAAACTGTTGTCCATCCAGTCGGCCAGGCTCTGGCCGGAGCGGTGCAGCAGGGTGGCCACCTGCAGGGCCGTGAGCAGGCCGTCACCGCTCATGCCGTGACGGGCCGAGAGGATATGGCCCGACTGCTCACCGCCCAGGCCCGCCCCCATCTGCTCCATCGCCTGGTGCACGTACTGATCACCCACGGCGGTGCGCTCCAGCACGCCGCCCTTGGCCTGCCAGGCCCTCTCAAAACCGAGATTCGACATCACCGTGGCGACGATGCGATTGGCCGGCAGCTGCCCCTCCGCCAGCAACGACGATCCCCACAGGTAAAGGATCTGGTCGCCATCCACCACCCGGCCCTGGCCGTCCACCGCCAGCATCCGGTCGGCGTCGCCATCAAAGGCAAAGCCCATCGCGGCTCCGTTTTCGACCACCGCCTGCCGCAGGGGCTCGAGGTGGGTGCTGCCGCACCCCACGTTGATGCGCTCGCCATCGGCTTGGCCGTGCAGCACCGTGAGCTCAGCTCCGAGGGCGCGGAACACCGCCTCGCCGCAGGCCGTCGCCGAACCCCAGCAGAGGTCGAGCACAATCCGACACCCCTCCAGCCGGCGGCCCCTAACGCTGGCCAGCAGGGCGCGTTGGTAGTCGGCCAGCAGATCGTGGCGATCCAGCACGACACCGGTGCCGCTGAAGCCACCCGAAGCACCGGGTCCCCCGCCCACACCCTGCAGCCCCGCTTCAATCGCCCGCTGCTGGCCGCGGCTGAGCTTGGCGCCGGAGGCGCCGAACACCTTGATGCCGTTGTCGTGGGGGGGGTTATGGCTGGCTGAGACCATCAGCCCGCCGGCCGCCCCCAGGCGCCGGATCGCACCGGGAATCGCGGGCGTGGGACAGAGGCCCAGGGTCCACACCTCCCGGCCCGCGGCCGTGAGGCCAGCGGTGAGTGCCGCCACCAGCATCGGTCCGCTGCTGCGGGAATCCATGCCGATCAGCACCGGCGCGCCGGCGGGCAGCACCTGACCGCACCAGAAGCCCACCTGCAACGCCAACGCTGGGCTCACCTGGCTGCCGACGCGGCCGCGGATGCCATCGGTGCCGAAGCCAGCCACGCCACCCCGCAGGGGATGGCCGACGGGATGGGGAGCCAGCTCGGCCATGGGCAGGTGCCGCGAAGGATCCCAGGCTACGTGGACTGGCGAGAGCCCTCAACGCCAGCGCCGGGGCCACCAGATCCAGCGCAGCAGCTCCCATACGGCCCACAGCAGCAGCAGTCCCACCACCCAGCCCGGCAGCCAGATCAGCGGCCACCAGGGGCGCAGCAACAGCACCAATCCGGCCGCCGCCAGCACCCGCAACGCCCGCAGCCGCTGCTCGGCGCCAGGCAGGCTGGAGAGATAGGGGGGCAGAGGGGGCAGGCGCACCAGCAAGGCCAAATCCGAACCTCTCCAGAATGGCGAAGAATGCAAAAGCCGTGCCGCAGTTGCCCTTGGCTCGCCTCCCCCTGCTGCTGGCCCTCACCTGCCTGGGGAGCGGCGCTGCGCTGGTGGGCGGTCGGGCCCTGCTGAACCAGCTCCCGGCACCGGACCCCAACACCCCCACGGCCCACCTGGAGCGCCTGAGCCGGCTCTCCCCCGATCCAGCGCGGCGCCGGGAGGCCAACCTGCTGCTGCTGGGCCGCCAGGGGGAGGACCCGGCGCGCGTGCGCCAGCTGCTGCGCGGCCAGGGCTGGGGCCGCGATGGCCTCGCCGCGCTGGTGCTCAAGCGCGATGCCCTGGCCGCCGAAGCGCTGGCAGGCCGCGAAGCCGCCCAGCAGCGCTGGCGGCAACTACTGCGACGCTTCCCCAAGACGCCGGCCGCTGCCGATGCGCTCTACGCCCTCGGCCGAGACCAACCCCAGCTCCGCCAGGACCTGCGCCAGCGCTTCGCCGCCCATCCAGCGGCCCTGGCAGCCGCGGTGGAAGCGGGCCCGGCCGCCGAGACGCGCCGCGACGGCGCCCTGCACCTGGCCCGCCACGGTGTGCGCTGGCCCGGCGCTGCAGTGCAGCTGCGCCAGGCCTGCCGGCAACCCACTGCCGCCCCCACACCCCAACAGCGCGACCAACTAGCCGGCGGCCTGGCGCAACTGGGCGATGCGGAAGCCGCCCTGGCCTGCTTGAACGGCAGCCAGCCCGGCCTCGCCACCCAGTTGGCACTGGCCAAGGCGCTGCTCAGCGGCGGCAGCGCCCAGCAGGCCCAGGCCCAGGGCCGGCTGCTGCAGCTGGCCCACTCGGTGCCGGGCTCCCCCCAGGCCCGCGAGGCCGTGGCCCTGCTCAGCGAGCAACCCGGGCCAAGCAGCCTGCAGGCCCTCGCCGCGCTACCCGCCAGCCTGCAGAACACCGCCCCGGTGCAGGCCCGGCGGGCCCTGGAGTCCCGGGGCACCGGGGCCGTGCTGGCGGTGCTGAAGCGCTGGCCCGCCGATCCAGCCAGCTGGGAGCTGCAGTGGCAGCGGGCCCGGAGGTCCCTGCTGGAGCGCCAGTGGGCCACGGCCGAGGCGCTGCTGAGCGCACCGATCGACCGTGCGCTGCCGGTGGGACTGGCGGGCCGCCAGCGCTTCTGGCTGGGCTTCAGCCAATGGCAACAGGGCCAGCGGAGCGAGGCCAAGAGCACCTGGACCCGCCTGCTCCAGCGCCATCCCGAGGGTTACTACGGCTGGCGGGCCGCTGTGCGGCTCGGCCAGGGGGATCTCAGCCTCGATCCACGCCGCAGCCCCGCCCTGGTACGGCCCGGCTGGCAGCCCCTGGCCAGCGGCGATCCCAACCTCGATCGGCTGTGGCGCCTCGACCAACCCCTGGAGGCCTGGGAGCACTGGCGCACTGGCCGCACCCTCCCCCCCCGCACCCCGCGGGAGCTGCTGCTGGAAGGCCGGCTGCGCCGCGCCGTGGGCGACCACTGGATCGGCCTGGGGCAACTGGAGCAGGCCAGCCTGCGGCTTCCCGCAGGTCAGTCCTGCGGGCTGGCGCAGCAACTGGAGCGCAGTTTGCAGACCCCCAGCTTTGTGGCGGAGCTGGAGCAAGCCGCCACGGCCGCGGCGGTGCCAGCAACCCTGTTGGCCGCCGTGGCCAAGCAGGAATCCCGTTTCAGCCCTGGGGTGAGCTCCAGCGCCGGTGCCGTGGGGCTGTTGCAACTGCTGCCGGACACCGCAGCCGAACTGGCCGGGGGTGCGCTGGGGCCCGACGCCCTACGCGATCCCAGTCGCAATGCCCAGCTCGGTGCCCTCTACCTGAAGCAACTGCTGGGGCAATGGCAGGGCAACCCCGTGCTGATGGTCGCCAGCTACAACGCTGGCCCCGGCGCCGTAGCCGGCTGGGTGAACCCCCAGCTGCAGCAGGAACCCGAGCTTTGGATCGAAGCGATCCCCTATCCCGAAACCCGGCTCTACGTCAAAAAGGTGCTCGGCAACCTATGGAGCTTCCAGCAACGGCCCACACCGGGCTGTTAACCGCTGCTGGCCAGCCAACGGCCCACGCCGGCCCCCGCGAGCACCAGCCCCCCCAGGAACCCGGCCAGGACCAGGGGTGGAGGTGCCACCCGCACCCGGGCCAGATCCAGGCGGGCCAGCAGCACTGTCGAACCCAGGATCAGCACGCTGGTGAGCACCTTGAGGTGCAGCAGATACAGGCCCCCCACCGTGACGATCAGCAACGTGATCACCAGGCTCATCACCCGGCTGGCCGCCATCACGTTGGAGATCCGCTGCAACAGCAGATCGGGCATCGTGCACACCACCACCACCAGCAGGGCGTGGAGGCAATCGAGCGACCAGAACAAACTGGACAACTGCCCCATCCCCGAGGCAGCGGCTCCCTCCAGCGGCTGGCTCCATTGCAGCCCCTCGTAGACCGCGATGGCCGCCAGAACCAGCAGCATCGGTGCCCGCAGGGGCAACAGCAGCAGACGCACCATGGCCATCACGGGGGAGCCAACACCAGGGCAATGGCATCCAGAGGACAACTCGGAATGCACTGTTCACAGACCAGGCAGCGTTGCGCATCGAAGTGCAGCTGCCAAGCGGGCTGACGCAGGCTGAGGGCGCCGCTGGGGCAAACGCTGGAGCACAGGCCGCAATCGACACATCGGTCGCGGTTGATGGCGATCTGCCCCGGCGCCCGGTTGAGACCCAGCCCCTGGCTCTCCAGCCAAGCCTCTGCGGCCGTCAGTTCGTCGATGTCGCCCGAGAGCTCCACCACCATGGTGCCGCTCTGGTTGGGGGCAATCTGAGCCCGCAGGATCTTGGCAGCAACGTCAAAATCCACGGCCAGCCGATAGGTGATCGGCAGGTGCACCGCTTCGCGGGGGAAATGCAGGGTGAGGCGCCGTTTCACAGGGAAGGCCGGTGGACGAACAAGGCCGATTCACCTCAGGCAAAACGCTAGCAAGCACTGGCAAAGTGCAGCCACGCTCCCTCAGTGCGCCCTGCGCAGCCTGCAGCCATGACCAGCCCCTCCCCAAACCCCGGCTTAGGCCCGAGCGAACGCCTGCTGCTGCTGGTGCTGGCCGTGCTGCTGGCGGCTGGCCTGGTGTGGTTTCGGGGTGGCCTGCACCCCGAAGCGCCCCTGGAGCGCCTGGCGCGCCAGTCGCTCGATCTGCCCGTGGCCCTGCGCAACGGCAAGCCGACGGTGGTGGAGTTTTACGCCGACTGGTGTGAGGCCTGCCGCAGCATGGCGCCGGCCATGGAGACGATCGAAGCCCAACACCGAGGGGAGCTGGATGTGGTGCTGCTCAACGTCGACAACCCCCGCTGGCAGCCGGAGCTGGAGCGCTTCGATGTCAACGGCATTCCCCAGCTTGAACTGTTCAATGCCGCCGGAACTCCCGTGGGCCGCTCGATCGGTGCCCGCAGCACAGCAGAACTGCAAGCCCTCAGCAGCGCCCTGATCGCCGGCGAACCCCTACCCGCCCTGGCCGGCATGGGCGCCGTCAGCAGCCTCGATGCCACCCCCAACACCAGCGTCGACGTCACGGAGGGCGAAGTCGCTGCAGGCGCGCCAAAGGCTGCCACGATGGCCGGACCCCGCAGCCACGCCTAATTTCCCCCCTGAAATCCGCCATGGATCCCCGTTTCCGCGTCGCCCTGATCGCCGCCACGCCCAACCCCCAGCAGTGCGTGTATGCCGGCATGCACCAGGACTACAGCGAGGGGTTTGTCGCCGCAGACTCCGCCAACTGGCCGGACGAAACCAAGGCGGGAGAGATCTGCATCAAGCGGCTGCTGGCCGGAGAGCGGGGCCACTACGGCCCCCTGGAGCACGCCCAGATCGTGCTCAACGTGGGCTGGTTTCCCCACTCGGTGATGCAGCAGGCGCGCACGCACCGGGTGGGGGTGAGCTTTGACGTGCAGTCGATGCGCTACACGGGCGATCGCATCTGCAAGGCGGCCAACGGCGAGCTGGAGCTGGAGGAGGTGTTTTACCTCCGCCCGGTTTGCAGCTACAGCGACCGACAGGGCAAGAAATACGCCTACACCGACGAGCAGCGGGCCGTGGATCTAGATCTCTGCCGGGCGGCGGCGGAGCGCTACCGCGACCTGCTGGCGGCGGGCTTCGCTGAGGAGCACGCGCGCGGCATCCTGCCCTTCGACTACCGCCAGCACTTCGTGGTGAGCTTCACCCTGCGGGCCTTCCTGCACTTCCTCGACCTACGGGCCAAGCTCGATGCGCAGCAGGAAATCCGCGAGCTCTGCGACCTGATGTGGCCCCATCTGCAAACCTGGACGCCCCAATTCGCCGACTGGTATGAGAAGAGCCGGCTGCATAAGGCTCGCCTGGCGCCTTAAATGCGGGCGAGGGTGACTCGCTCGGGCTGGTGCTGGTATTTGCCGGCCCGATCTTGATAAGTGGTTTCGCAGGGATCGCCCTCAAAGAAGAGCAACTGGCAAATGCCTTCGTTGGCGTAAATCCGGCAATCAGCCCCGGAGGAGTTGCTGAACTCAAGGGTGAGGTGCCCTTCCCAGCTGGCCTCTGCAGGAGTGGTGTTGACAATGATGCCAAGCCGCGCATAGGTGCTCTTGCCCAGACAGATCACGGTGATATTGGGTGGCACCTTCATCTTCTCCAGCGCCACCCCTAGCCCGTAGGAATGGGCCGGCAGGATGAAATAGGCGCCATCTTCATCTTCATGCAGGGGCGCTGGCTCAAGGTTGGCCGGATTGAACCTCTTGGGGTTCATGATTGTGCCGGGCACGTGCCGGAAGATCAGAAACTCCTTCGCCGACAGCCGCAGGTCGTAGCCATAGGACGAGCAGCCGTAGCTGAGCACCGGCGAGCTGGCGGTGTCGGGATCCAGGTGACGCACCAGGCTCGACTGGAAAGGCTGCAGCATTCCGGCAGCGGCCTGCTCGTTAATCCAGCGATCGTTCTTGAGCATTAGAGACCTCGACGCAGCTGGGTGACCTGGTCGGCCATCGCCATCAGCTCAGAAGCCATGGCCGGACCGGTCAGGATGACATCCAGATGGGCCGGCCGGCGATCGAGGGTGGCCACGACGTCGGCCTTGTTGATGTAGCCCAGCTCCACCGCCAGACCCAGCTCGTCGAGCACCATCAGATCCACAGCGCCACTGAGCAACTGCTCACGGCTGAAGGCCCACACCTGGCGCACCGCCTCCACCGACTCCTGATCCTGGTCGGCGGCCCGCTCCGAGAGGCAGGCGGGCACCCCGGGCCGCAACCACTGCAGACGGCCACAAAGCCAAAGGCTGCTCTCCAGCCCCTGATCCACGCCACCCTTGAGAAACTGGCTCACCAGCACCCGACTGCCCAGCCCGGCGGTGCGCAAGGCCTGGCTGAGCACCGCACCGAAACTGCCCCGGAACGGAGCCGTGTGGATCTGGAGCAGGCCCTCCTGCTGGGCCACCAAACGGAGCACGGGAGCCGGAGAGACCGCCGCCAGGGGGCGATGGCCCGGGCGCTGGGGAGCGTGCTGGACCCCAGGAAAACCCGCTCCGGTTCCGGAGGTCAGACCTGGGACGGGCAAGCTGGCGGTCATGGACACCGAGTCAGGACAAGGGGCAGGACGAACGGGGACGCGACACCCCACCAGGGGAGTCGCGGCTGCGCCCCCCGAGGACCTGAATGTAGCGGGATCGGACCGTTCCACAAGCGAATGACACCATCCCTGGTGGAAACATCCGTACTGCTGCGCCCAAAACCAGCCAGGGGCAACAGCAAGGCGACGGCAAATCGTGTGCGTTGCTACAGGGGCACCCCCGGGTGATCCTTAGGGTCCGGCCACTTGCCTAAGCCACGATGGTTGGCGCCACCCACGGATTCAGCCGTACCGCCGCCACCCCATCGACCGGGGCCCCAGGGGTGGTGGCCGGCATGGGCAGCGCTGGCCAGGCCAGTCCCACCCTGCTGGAGGTGATCCGCGGGCTGGCCGGCAGCAGCGTCGAGACGATCGAACGGGGCAAAACGATCTTTTTCCCCGGCGATCCAGCCGAACGGGTGTACCTGCTGCGCCGCGGCGCGGTGCGGCTCTCGCGCGTCTACGAATCCGGCGAAGAAATCACCGTGGCCCTGCTGCGGGAAAACAGTCTGTTTGGGGTGCTGTCCCTGCTCACGGGTCAGCGCTCAGACCGCTTCTATCACGCAGTGGCCTTCACCAGGGTCGAGATGGTGACCGCTCCAGCCACCTCGGTGCGGCGCGCCATCGAGCAGGACGCCAGCGTCGGGCTGCTGCTGCTGCAGGGCCTCTCCTCACGGATCCTGCAAACCGAAACGATGATCGAAACCCTCACCCACCGGGACATGAGCTCGCGGCTGGTGAGCTTTCTGCTGGTGCTCTGCCGCGACTTCGGCGTTCCCAGCAGCGAGGGCATCACCATCGATCTGCGCCTGTCCCACCAGGCCATCGCCGAAGCCATCGGCTCCACGCGCGTCACGATCACCCGCCTACTGGGGGATCTACGCAACGACGGCCTGGTGCAGATCGACCGCAAGAAAATCACCGTCTTTGACCCGATTGCCCTGGCCAAACGCTTCAGCTGAGCGCTTCGGCTGAGGGGCAGGGATACTGGGGCCCGTTCGCAGACGCACGTGACCGGCTGGCTGCTGATCTTGGCGCTGCTGACCCTGGGGGGAGTGCTCTCCACCCTTGGTGACCGGCTGGGCAGCCGGGTTGGCAAGGCGCGCCTCAGTCTGTTCAAGCTGAGGCCCCGACGCACCGCGGTGTTGATCACGGTGCTCACCGGCAGCCTGATCAGCGCGGTCTCGCTGGGGCTGATGCTGCTGGTCAGTGAGCGCCTGCGCACGGGTCTGTTCGAGCTCGATCGGCTGGAGGATCGTCTGCAGAGCAGCCGTCGCCAGCTGGCCAGCAGTCAGGCCCAACTGGCCACCAGCCAGCAAGAGCTCAACCGGGCCGAACAGGGGAAACGGGATGCGCAACAGCGGTTCGAACAGGCCCAGGCCCGGGCCAATCAGCTGCGTCAGGAACTGGCTCCGCTGGTTGCCCAACGCAACAGCCTGGAGGTGGAACGCACCCGGCTCAGCCGTGAGGTGCAAGCCCGCGACGCTGACATCCGCCGCACCGAAACCGAACTGGCCCAGGTGCACCGCCGCATTGCCGCAGGCGCCCAAGAACTCAAGGATCTGGAGAGCAACCTGATTGCCCTGCGCCGCGGCGATGTGGTGATCACCAGCGCTCAGACCTTGGCCAGCGCCAAGGTGACCCTGGAGCGGCCCGAGCAGGCAAGCTCCGTGATCACGGCCCTGCTGCAGCAAGCCAACCTCACCGCGTTCCGGCGGGTGTTGCCTGGCCAACCGGTCGACCGCCAAATCCTGCTGGTGCCCAAGAGCGACATCGCCAAATTGGAAGGCCTCCTGGCCAAACCCGGCAGCTGGGTGGTGAGCATCCTGTCGGCCGCCAACGTGTTGCGGGGTGAGCGCCAGGTGCTCGCCTTCCCCGACCTCCGCCCAAACCGGGCTGTCGTCAAGGCCGGCGAGGTGTTGGCCAGCACCACCATCGAAGGCGACCTCAGCAGCCTGGAAGCGATCAATCGCCGGCTCAACCTGCTGTTGGCGGCGGCCTATGCCAAGGCCCAACGCCAGGGCACCGTTGCGGAGGGCCTGCAGTTTGATGCGGCCCGTTTGAGCCAACTGGGCCGCGATCTGAGCGAAAGGCCAGCGGGCCAGGTGGCGCAACTGGAAGCCTTGGTCGTGCGCGATGCCGACACCCCCGACCCGATTGCGGTGGACGTGCGCTGGCTGCGACCTGGCGCGCCGGCCGGCGATGGCCCAGGCCCCCGACGGCCATGACGGCGGGCTTGATCGCGGGGCTCGATCCCGGCCGCAGCAAATGTGGCCTGGTGCTGGCCGATCTAGCGCAAGCCCTCGTTCTGGAGGCGGCGATCCTGCCCCCCGAGGCAAGTCGGGCCCAGCTCCAGGCCTGGCAACACCAGGGGCTGACCCGGGTGGTGGTGGGCAACGGCACCAGCAGTGGCACCTGGCGCGGCCAGCTGGCCGCACTGGCCCTGGAGCTGGAGCTGGTCGACGAGCACGGCAGCACCCTGGCCGCCCGCGATCGCTACTGGGAGCTGTATCCAGCCAGCGGTTGGTGGCGGCTGCTGCCGGCAGGTCTGCGGCTGCCCCGCCGCGACATCGACGATGTGGTGGCCCAGCTGTTGGTGGAGCGTCACAGCGGCTTACGGCTGCAGCGGCCCACTCCGGAGGTGCGCCGCTGCCTGCAGGGCCTCAGAAGCGAGCCCGCACCGTGAAGGCATAGTCGCCTCCTGGCTCCAGTTGGTAATCCACCTTGAGCAGATAGCGCAGCAGGGCGTCCTGGATCAGGGCCCGGCCCAACGACGGCTCCACGCTGAGCTCACCGCGATCGAAGGCCCAACGAAACCTCCACTGATAGCCACCGGCGCTCACCTCCCCCTCCAGCACCCGCTGGCTGAAGCTCTGGTGCAGCACCCGCAGCTGGGCCGTGGTGGAGGGAAGGCGCGCCATGGCGTCAGGTTGCCGCGCCTTCCGGCTGGAAACTGTTGAGACGGTTACCGGCTCGCTCCAGCCCGAGGCGCTGGATCAAGCCGATGCCGGCCTCCACCTCGGCCAGCACCGCCTCAAGCAGGGGCTGCTCGGCCGCGCTGAATCGCCCCAGCACGTGGCCCACGGTGCGGGCGCGGCGTTCAGCCGGGTCGTGGCCCGGAGCGCCAATGCCGATGCGCAAACGCGGGAAGTCTTGGGTGCCCAGATGGCTGATCGTGCTGCGCAGGCCGTTATGGCCGCCGGCACTGCCAGAGGCCCGCAAGCGCAACTTGCCGAGGGGCAGATCCATGTCATCCACCACCACCAGCAGCTGGGAGGTCTCCAAACCAAACCAGTCGAGGGCGGCCCGGATCGAGCGCCCGCTGTCGTTCATGTAGGTCTGGGGCATCAACAGCCGCAGGCGCATCGCCCCCTGGCCCACCTCCGCCAGCAGACCATGCAACTTGGGCTGCTGGCGAAACGCGACGCCCCCGGCACCGGCGAGTCGCTCCAACGCCATAAAACCAACGTTGTGCCGCGTTGCGGCGTATTTGGAGCCAGGATTGCCCAAGCCCACCAGGAGCTGCAACGGCGCAGCAGACTCCGGAAAACCTGAGCTCACGACAAATCAGGCCGCCGGACGCGCATCCGACGGACCATCAGGCTGGGACGTCGAATCAAGGACCTGGGCCGTTGGCGCCGGCTCGACGCTGGCAGGAGGTAGATCGGCGGATGCCAGATCAGGGGTGGCGATGGCTGAGCGAAATTCCTTTTCGAACTCCGAGGAAGCCGACTGGAACCCTTTGAGGGTGCGCCCCAAGGTTTTCCCCAGCTCTGGCAGACGCTTCGGCCCAAACACCAGCAACCCGATGGCAGCAATCACCGCCAATTCGGGAAGGCCGATGCCGAAGACGTTCATGGGAGAAGGGGTTGGGGCGGAGCGATCAGCGCCGGCTCAGCGCCGGCTCAGCGCCGGCTCAGCCGAGGCCATTCCAGTTGACGGTGATGCCCTCAAGCAGGAGCGACTTGTTGTACAGCTGCAGGATCACCAGCAGGAACACCAGGAACAGCACCATGAAGATGCCCATCACGGGCGTGGTGCCCCAGCCGGGAACAACCTTGCCGTACTCCGAATTGAGTGGGCGCAGGATGTCTCCGAGGCGGGTGCGTTGGGCCATGTCTTCTGCAGCCTCTCGGGCATGGATTCGCTCTCGTTACTGTAAGGGGCCTGCGTGCCTCAGCGCGCCGGGGCGAAGACAGTTGTGACGCAACCCGTCACCTGCCCGCCCACCGGCCCGCCGATCTCCCCCTATGGATCCCACCGCCACCACCAGCTCTCCGGCCCTGTCCGTGGCCCTCGCCGTGCTGGCAGTGCTGCTCGCCCTGACCGGCTTCGGGGTGTACCAGGCATTCGGCCCGCCCTCCAAGGGACTCACCGACCCCTTCGACGACCACGACGACTGAGGCTCAATCTCAGGCTGGCCGAATCCGCCAGAACCCCAGGCTCCAGGGCATCAGCAACCAGGGATCCCCTCCAGTCGCCTGGGCACGCAACAGCGGTTGATCCAGGCCATCCAGGCGCTCCACCAGCTGCCAGGCGCTGCCGAGCTCCACACGGCGGCGGGCAGGGGAACAGTTCTGCACGGTGAGCACCAACGTCCCACACTCTCCCGAAGGCCGGCAGCCCAGCAGCAGCAGCCCCTCGCCCAGGGGTGGGAAAGCCTGACGCCGCCCGGGCCGGCCCTGGGCCACCACCGGACGCAGCCAGAGGGGCTCGCGGAAGTCCACGGCCTGCTGGGGCACCTGGGCGGGGCTCCAGCCCGAGGAGCAGGGCAGCAAGGCCAGCCGCAGGCGCTGAAAGCCATTGTCGGCGCCGGGATCGGGCCAAGTGGGAGCCCGCAGCAGCGAGATCCCCAGCTGCTCCGGGCTGGCCGACACACCCTGGGGCCCGTCGAGCAACACTGCCAAGCCCTCACCGCCGGCCGCCACCGAGGCCAGCCAACTGATCGCCGGCACCTCCCAGCGGGCCTGCTCCCGGGGAGTCACGGCCTGGGCGGGCCGCTCCAGCACTCCGCCGGACGTGTCGGCGGCCCAGCGCTGGGCGGGCTGGGCCAGGGGCACCTCCAGACGCAGCAGCTCATGGCGCTGGCGCCAATCGACGCTCAGCACCAGCTCCAGCCAGGGGGTATTGGCCAGCAACCGCCCCTCGAGCCGCACCGCACTGGCACCACAGCGGCCCCGCCACAGAAAACTGGTGCAGAGCGGCCCCTGCTCCAGCCAGATCGGCTCGCCCTGCCAAGCCCAGGCCAGCGGATGGTCGCGGTAGTTGGCGGCGATATCCCAGGCATCCCAGAACTCGCCCCGATCGGCGTAGCGGCGCCAGGCCAGGGGGCCCGCCAGCTGGGGCTGACCCGCGCCATCCCAGAGCTGCTCCAGGCCCCCCGGGCCCAGCGCGAAGCTCACCAGCCCATTGCCGCAGCGCCAGCCCTCCACCCACACCGGCGCCTCTACCGCAGCTGCGGGCGCCGCTCTGCGCTCCAGGGGCAGGGCCCCCACCCCCGCCAGGGCGGGCAGCTGCAGCCACTGGCCACCAGCCCAGGCCGCCTGGGCCGGCAGGCCGCTGCCGCCGTGGTTCCAGGCGCCCGGCGGCATCCGCAGGGTGCGGGCACGGGCCGGCAGGGGCTGCAGCTGGGCGACCCACCAGTCCGATCCGCCCCCCAGCCAGGTGTGCAGGGCGCGATCCCGCTGCCGGCAGGCATTGCGGCGGGCCGCGCGCCACTGAGGCTCGGCCTGCTCAAACACCTCCGGAATCGAAGTGCCGGGGAGGATGTCGTGGAACTGCTGAAACAGCAGCGGCCGCCAGTCGGCAGGCTCCGCTTCAACCAGGGCCCCTGAGGCGCCGGCCAGAGCCTGAGCCAGATCCCCCTCCCGCAGTAGCCGCTCCAGGGTGCGGTTGTGGCGCTTCTGGTCTGGCCGCGAGGTGGCGCAGCCGCGGTGCAGCTCGAGATAGAGCTCATCGCGCCACACCGGCAGCCGGGGGGCCAAGGGCTCAAGCGCGGCCAGGTAGGCGCGAAGGCTGCCGTGGCACTGCGGCGCGGCCTCCGGTTGCTGCTGCCAGAGCTGCAGCTGCTCGAGCATTTCAGCCGTGGGGCCACCGCCGTGATCGCCGACCCCCGGCAACCAAAGCGCCTGATCCACGCCACTCGCCCCCTCCCAGGCCAGCCGATAGCGCTCCATCGCCACCGGATCCCCGTCAGTGCCGATCGGGGCGGTCATCAGGGCCAGCACCTCGGATCCGCAGCGGCTGCGCCAGCGAAACAGCCGGTGGGGGAACGGATTGGTGGCGTTCCAGAAGAGTTTGTGGGTGCAAAACCAACGCACACCGGTGCTGTGGGCAACTGCAGGCAGGCCAGCCGCAAACCCGAAGCTGTCGGGCAGCCAGGCCAGCGGATGCTCCAGCCCAGGAAACCTGGCAGCGCTGTCGTGCTGGCCCAGCTGGAACTGGCGCAGCAGCGAGGCGCCGCTGATCAGCACGCAGTCGGTCTCAACCCAGGGGCCATTGATCGGCTCGAAGTGGCCGGCGGCCACCGCCTGCTGCAGCCGGGTAAACAGGGCCGGCCTGTTCTGCTCCAGCCAGGCGTAAAGGGCCGGAGTGGAATGGCCGAAGTGCAGGTGCTCGAAGCGCTCGATCAGATCGAGGGCTGAGGCGAACGTGCGCTCGGCGGCCTGCCAGGTGTCGGCCACCGGCCACAGCCAGGCCAGATCCAGATGGGCATGGCCGAGCACATGGAAACTGCCCGCCAGCGGCTGCCCCGCCCGCATCTGGGCCAGCTCGGCCTTGGTCTCGGCCAGCAGAGCCGCCGGATCAGCCGGATCCAGGGGTTCGAGCTCCAGCCGGCTTTCGATCAGGGCGCCGTCGTCGTGCCGGGGGCTGCGCAGCCGCAGCTCGAGCTGCAGCACCTCTCCTTGCCACCAGCTCTCGGGCAGCAGCCAACGGCAGGCCGTGTCGAACAGGTCGCCGGCATGCACGGGCTGGCCGTTCACCCGCAACTCCACCTGGTCGGCCCACCAGCGCAGCACCAGTCGCGCCTGGGCCACCGGCGCCGGAGCCTGCAGCTGCCGCCAGTCCTGTGGGCAAGCCAGATCCAGGGTCAGCTGCCGCCACTGGCCGCCGCGAGGCCAGATCACCAGCCTCCGGGCCGCCCAATCGGGCCGATGCCGCGCCCCCCAGGGGTCATCCAGGGCAGGCCCCAGCGAGCCATCCGCCTGGTGGCAGCTCCAAAGTGGCTGCAGATCCCAACGGGAACGAGACGGAGGCGAACGTGACTGAAACGTTTCAATCCGCAGGGGCAGCCCTGGTGCAGGGGCCTCAGGCATCGTTGGATGGCAAGCCGAGTCCCATAGGATGATCCCGCTGCCGCGGGGTCGACCAGGCCCACCAAGGCGCCTGTCACTCCCTGTCACCCGCTCGCCGTTCCCCAAGGCCGAACCATGCTAGCCCTCAAGATCTCGGTTTATTCGGTCGTCTTCTTCTTTATCGGGATCTTCGTGTTCGGCTTCCTGGCCAGTGACCCCAGCCGCACCCCGAGCCGCAAGGACCTCGAAGACTGACCCCGCAACGGACGGACGATCAAATCCCTATGGGATGATCGCGGCCATCGGGTGATTGGCGCGGGAACAGTGGCAGACGTGCGTTCCCGACCTCCCCAAGCCGGCCAGCTTCACCAGCGGTTCTGGGCTCGATGATCCGGACTTTGCGTCTCATCCTCAAGGCCGGGTTCCGGCCTGGCCAGTTCTGCTGGCAGCGGGCGTCGGCAGTCCTTCCAGCCCTTCTGCTGCCGGCCCTGTTCAGTCCGGCCACCCTTGCGGCCGAAGAACTCCGAGACCCAGGCGAGCGCTCCATTCCCGCGGCGCCCACCGCTCGAGCCACGCAGGCCTCAGGCATCGTGGTGGTTCGGGCCGACCAGCAGGGTTACGACCAGCAGCTCGGCCGGTTCGTGGCCAGCGGAAACGTTGAAGCCCGGTTCAATGGCTGGCGCCTCCTGGCCGATCGGGTGGAGCTGGCGGAAGGCAGCCGCAGCGTCTACGCCTCTGGCCAGATTCGTCTCACCAAAGGCGATCAATACCTGCAGGCGAGCCGTCTGCGCTACAGCGACTGGGAAGGCACTGGCGAGATTGAGGATGTCTATGGCGTCATCGACCAGGACACCCTCGCCCAGGATGTCAACAGCCCCAAAGCAGCCCCTGGCGCCACAGCACCAGGTCCCGCCTTCGCCTGCCCGCCGCTGAGTGCCAGCCCCAATGCCCGATCACTGGTGCGGCTCTTGCCGCCCGGTCGCATCAGCCAGCCCACCATGCCAGCCCCAGCCGGCTGCCCCGGCAGCGAACTCTCCCAGCGGGTTTTGCCCCTGAATCGGGCGCTGGAATCGGTGGCTTTCGGCCCCCCCCATGCTGGTGGGCCGCCCAACCCTGAGCCAATCCCGTCGTCTGCCGCCCTGCCTCCGACAGCTCTGGATCTGGATCGCCCCGCCGCGGTCGATTCCCGCGTGGCCAACGTGAGGTTCCAGCAGAGCTGGAGCACCAGCATCAAGGTGGACCTGGCGGCCGTAATCGACACCACCGATTCGCTCAACCGCAACGGCCAGGGTTACCGACCGACTTCCAACAAAGGCGGCACGGTCAGCCGCATCCGCTTCCAGGGCTCCCAGATCCGAATTCGGGGCAACCGCTGGACAGCCGAGGCGATGGCCTTCACCAATGATCCCTTCACCCCGGCCGGCTCCTGGACCCTGGCGCGCAAGGTGGTGGCCGTGATGGATGAGCGGGGTGTCACGCGCATCAGCAGCCGCAGCACCCAGATCCTGCTCGACGGCAAAGTCTCCTTGCCGGCCATCACCAACACCACCATTGGCGAAGAGGAAGCGCGATTTGCCTTCGATACCGACAAAGAAGACCGCGATGGCTTTTACATCGGCTACAACCTGGAGCCGATCAAACTGGGTCGGCGCGGCAGCCTGCAACTGCAACCTCAACTGATGGTGCAACGGGCCCTTGAGGGCCGCACCAGCAGCTTTGTGCTGCCGGGTGAAAGCCTGGCCAGCCCCACCGCCGAGCAGGGGGCGACCTTCGGCGACATGTTCGGCCTGCTCGCCGTCCTCAACGTGCCCATGGGCTGGGTCTCCCTTGATGCCGACGCCAGCCTGTCCACGTTCGATCCTGAGAATTTCCGCTCCGGCACCCGCAGCACCACGCGTCTGAGCGCTCCCCTGAGTCTTCCCGGCCATGACAGTGCCAGCGCTGCCCTGTTTGGCGCCTACCGCGAACGCATCTATAACGGCAGCCTGGGATTGCAGACCGTGGTGTATTCCTACGGAGCCAATCTTGCCGGCACGGCAGTTTTCAATCGCCAAAAACCAGGCGCAGCAACCGAAGGCGAAGGCCTAGATCAAGGCCAGAACAAAAACCAAGGCCAAGCCAAGGCCCCGTTTTTCGGCCCCGTCAACTTGAACTGGGCAGCCCAATCAGGCAATTACCAGGCCGAGTTGTACCAGACCAACACACTGGATACCCTTTGGCGCAGCTATGCCAATTTGGCGATCGGCAGCACCTTGCAGCTCTGGCAGGGAAGCGCCCTCGACGCCAGCGACGACCCGAAACGGGGCCTCCACTATGCCCCCAGCCCTGTGGTTCCCGGCCTAGGCATCGACTTCGGTGCCAGTGGCTACCTGGCCAGTTACAGCGACGGCTCCAACCAGAACACCCTCACCCTCTGGGGCGGCCCCAGCCTCACACTCGGCCAGTTTGACAAGCCCTTCCTGGATTACACCCGCTTCTCCGCCTCGATCGCCGGCACCTTCCTAGGCGGCGCCAGCCCCTTCGGCTTCGATCGAGCGGTGGACCTGCGCACCCTCAGTTTCCAAGCCGCCCAACAGATCTACGGACCTTTCGTGGTCGAGGCCGGCGCCACCTTCAACATCGACAACGGCTCAGAGTTCTACGGCGATGTTTCCTATTCCTATGTGGAAGTGAAGCTGCAGCGCCGCTCCTACGAGCTCGGGGTGTATTACAGCCCCTACGACGGCATCGGCGGCATCCGCGTCAAGCTCAACGACTTCAATTTCACGGGCACCGGTACCCCCTTCGTGCCCCGGCCTAGAAACCGTTGAGATAGGGCAGGGCCCCTGCGGTGCGCTCCAGGTGGGCGCCATGGGCCAACAACTGGGAGGTGGCATCCCACTGTCCGGTGAGCAACATCTGCCGAGGACCGGCCTGGAGCTCGAGCTCCCACAGGCGCCCGTCGGGGGCCTCCAGGGCGGGAGGGTCGAGCGACAGCCGCAGCTCCTGATCGGGAGCGGCGGCCAGAGCCGCCTGCAGGTTCAGCACCACGTCGTGGGCGGCAGTGAAGCAGGGAATACCCAGGGCCAGACAGTTGCCATAGAAAATCTCGGCAAAGCTCTCGCCAACCACGGCACGAATGCCCCAGCGCATCAAGGCCTGGGGGGCATGCTCGCGGCTGGAGCCGCAGCCGAAGTTGCGGTTCACCACCAGCAGCGAAGCCCCCTGCACCTCTGGACGATCAAAGGGATGGGGGCCGGTCGGGGCCGCAGCCAGTTCGACCCGATCGTCGGCGAACACCTGCTCACCCAGGCCATCAAAGGTGACGCACTTGAGAAAACGGGCCGGGATGATCCGGTCGGTGTCGATGTCATCGCCGGCAACGACCACGGCACGGCCGTGGAGCCCGGTGATGGGGCCCATGGGGAACGAGGGGCTGCTCATGGCTGCGGTCACGGCGTGATCAGGGGGCAAGGAATCAGGAGAAGCGGAGCGGAACGCGCGGGGATCGGCTCAGGCCGGCAGCAGCTCACGCACGTCGCGCACTTGGCCGGCGATGGCCGCAGCTGCCACCATCGCCGGACTCATCAGCAGGGTGCGGCCCGTGGCCGAACCCTGACGGCCTTTGAAGTTGCGGTTGCTGGAGCTGGCGCTGATCTGACGGCCTTCAAGCCGGTCGGGGTTCATGGCCAGACACATCGAACAGCCGGGCTCACGCCACTCGAAGCCGGCGGCGATGAACACCTGGTCGAGGCCCTCCGCTTCCGCCGCGGCCGCCACCTGTTCACTGCCCGGCACCACAAAAGCCTTGATGCCCGGAGCCACATGCCGGCCCTTGGCCACCGCCGCCGCGGCCTGCAGGTCGGAGAGGCGGCCATTGGTGCAGCTGCCGATGAAGCACACATCCACCGGCGTGCCGGCGATCGGCGCCCCGGGCTGCAGATCCATGTAGCGGTAGGCCTCCTCGGCCAGGGGGCGCTCATCGGGGGCGATGTGCTCCAGGGTGGGCACGGCTTCATCCACGCCGATGCCCTGGCCCGGGGTGATGCCCCAGGTCACCGTGGGGGCGATGGAGGCCGCATCGAAACGCACCTCATCGTCAAACACAGCCTCAGGGCCGCTGGCCAGGCTGCTCCACCAGGCCACGGCCCGCTCCCAGGCCTCGCCGCTGGGGGCATAGGGGCGGCCCTGGAGATAGGCGAAGGTGACCGCATCGGGGTTGACATAGCCGCAGCGGGCGCCGCCCTCGATCGCCATGTTGCAGAGGGTCATGCGCTCCTCCATCGACAGGGCGTCGATGGCCGGGCCCGCGAATTCATAGGCGTAGCCCACGCCGCCCTTCACGCCCAGGGTGCGGATCACATGCAGCACCAGATCCTTGGCATAAACGCCCGGCTGCAGCTGGCCATCCACCCAGATGCGCCGCACCTTGAGCTTGCCCATCGACAGGCTCTGGCTGGCCAACACATCGCGCACCTGGCTGGTGCCGATGCCGAAGGCGATCGCGCCGAAGGCGCCGTGGGTGGAGGTGTGGGAATCGCCGCAGGCGACAGTCATGCCCGGCTGGGTGAGGCCCAGCTCGGGGGCGATCACGTGCACGATGCCCTGGCGACCGCTACCCAAGCCGTGAAGGGTGATGCCGTGCTCAGCGCAGTTGGCCTCCAGGGTGCCGAGCATCTCCTCGGCAAGGGGGTCAGCGAAGGGCCGCGCCTGGGACGTGGTGGGCACGATGTGATCCACCGTGGCCACGGTGCGCTCGGGATGGCGTACGCCGAGGCCCAGATCCTTCAGGGCAGCAAACGCCTGGGGGCTCGTCACCTCATGGATCAGGTGCAGACCGATGAACAGCTGGGTGGAGCCGCCGGGCAGCTCAGCCACCTGATGCAGATCCCAGACCTTGTCGTAGAGGGTGCCGGCGCTCACGGATGACCCGTTCGACTGACGAACCAGCCTAGAGCTGGACCCCGGGCCCCATTCGCCTCAGATCCGGCTGCCGCGCGCCCCAAAACCCTCTCTATGACTGAGATGTCCCGGACGACACGAGCCGCGGCCCCTCTCCGTCCGCGCAAGCGATGCGAATTGCCCAGATTTCCCCGCTCTGCGAGAGCATCCCGCCCCGGCGCTACGGCGGCACCGAACGGGTGGTGCATTACCTCACCGAAGAGCTGGTGCGGCGCGGCCACGCCGTGGTGCTGTTCGCCAGCGGCGATTCCCGCACCAGCGCCGAGCTGTTCCCCTGCGTGCCCGAGGCCCTGCGCCTGGCGGGTTACAGCGGCGACCCCACCGTGCCGGAACTGATCCAGCTGGACCAATTGATGGATCAGCTCGATCGCTTCGACGTGCTGCACTTCCACACCGGAGCGAGCCACTACCCCCTGGTGCGGCAGCTGCCGGTGCCCCACCTCAACACCCTGCATGGCCCCCTGACCGCCCCCGACCGCGCCCAGCTGTACCGGCGGTTCCACCAACTGCCTCTGGTGTCGATCTCGGAGGCGCAGCGCCAACCCCTGCCCGAGGCCCACTGGCTAGCCACCGTGTACCACGGCCTGCCCCTGGATCTCTATCAAACGGTGCCTGAGCCCGACGACTACCTGGCCTTCGTGGGACGCATCTCGCCGGAAAAACGCCTCGACCGGGCCATCGCCGTCGCCGGCCAGCTGGGCCTGCCGCTGAGGGTGGCCGCCAAGATCGATAGCTGTGATGCGCCCTACTACCGCGACCACATCGCGGGCCTGATCGAAGGCAATCCCCTGGTGGAGTTCATCGGCGAGGTTGACGACGCCGGCAAGCAGGAGTTGCTGGGCAACGCCCTGGCCCTGCTGTTCCCGATCGATTGGGCGGAGCCCTTCGGGCTGGTGATGATCGAAGCCAACGCCTGTGGCACCCCCGTGATTGCCTGGCGCAACGGCTCCACACCGGAGGTGATCCGACCCGGCCTCAACGGCGTGCTGGTCGACTCGATCGCCGAGGCCGTGGCCGCCGTGCGCCAACTCGACCGGCTCGATCGCCGTGCCGTGCGCCGCGACTTCGAGCAGCGCTTCAGCGTGACCCGCCAGGCCGAGCAGTACGAACAGCTCTACCGCCGCCTGATCGACATCCACGACGACCCGCCCGCCCAGGACGGTCACCGTTCCCTGCACCGCCCCTGCCCACCCCGCGACCCCCTGCTCCATGCCGCATGACGTGCTCCCCCCGTTCGTGCTGAAGAACGGGGAAACCTTCGCGATGCTCGATGCCCGGGGCGAGATCCACCCCGACACCCATGCGGACTCAGGGGTCTTTCACAGGGGCACGCGCCACGTCAGCCGACTGGAATGGCGGCTGTGGGGTCGCGCTGGAGCGGTGCTGAGCTCCACCGAACGGGGGGAACTGGGGCTGCAGGTGAGCCATCTCAGCAACGACGACGAAACCGTGCATCTCGAGCGGAGCACGGTGCTCACGCCGACGGCCTGTCTGCAGCAACTCACCTTCACCAGCTTTGCCCAAACGTCGTTGCAGGTGCCGATCACGCTGCACTTCGACGCCGACTTTCGCGACATCTTCGAGCTGCGGGGCTACCAGCGACCGGAGCGTGGCCGCACCGTGCGCACCTGCACCCCCGAGGGGCTCGAAGCGGTGTACCGCGGGCTCGACAACAGCGATCGCTGCACCCTGGTGCGGCTGAGCGGCCCTGTGCAGGAGGTGGACGAAGCCTGCCTGCAGCTGAGCCTGCAACTGGAGCCCCGCCGCCCGCGGCGGCTCTGCCTGGTGCTCGACTTCCATCCCGATGGCAACCGCCAGCAACCCACACCGGAGGCGGCGTTTGATGCGGCCCTGGAGGCCGCGGTGGATCGCTTCCGCGAGGCCAGCCGGCTGGCCGCCAGCGTCACCAGCGACAACCCTGCCTTCAACTGCTGGATCGCCCGCTCCACCTCGGATGTGCACCTGCTCTCCAGCCAGCTGGACCATGGCCTGTACCCCTACGCCGGGGTGCCCTGGTTCAGTTGTCCGTTCGGGCGCGATGGCCTGATCACGGCCCGGCAACTGCTGCTGTTCGAACCCCGGCTGGCCCGTGGCGTGCTGGGGTTTCTGGCGGAGCACCAGGCTCGCCATGCCGACCCCGCCAGCGATGCGGAACCCGGCAAGGTGCTGCATGAGGCGCGGCTGGGGGAAATGGCCGCCCTGGGCGAGGTGCCCTTTGCCCACTACTTCGGCAGCGTCGATGCCACGCCGTTGTTTCTGATCCTGGCGGGCGACTACCTGATGCGCAGTGGCGATCAGGCCTTCATCCGCGAGCTGCGCGGCGCCCTGGACGGGGCGATGGCCTGGATCCGCGCTGCCGAGAGCAACGCTGCCGATGGCTTCCTGCGCTACCAGAGAACAGCCCAGGGGGGTCTGCGCAACCAGGGCTGGAAGGATTCCGACGATGCGGTTCACCACGCCGATGGTCGTCTGGCAGAAGGGTCGATCGCCCTGTGCGAGGTGCAGGCCTACAGCTATGGGGCCCGCCGAGCCATGGCCCACATCCAGCGGCTGTTCGGCCACGATGCCGAAGCGGAGCGGTTGCTGCAGGAGGCCCGGCAACTGCAGCGGCGCTTTCACGATGCCTTCTGGTGCGAGCGGATCGGCTCCTATGCCCTGGCCCTCGACGGCCAGGGCGAGGCCTGCGAGGTGCGCGCTTCCAATGCCGGCCACTGCCTCTGGACCGGCCTGGCCGGCAAGACCGCTGCCAGCGCGATCGCCCGACAGCTGATGGCCCCCAGCAGCTTCAACGGCTGGGGGATTCGCACCCTCGACGAGGGCGAAGCCCGCTACAACCCGATGAGCTATCACAACGGCTCGGTGTGGCCCCACGACAACGCGCTGATCGCGCTGGGGCTGGCCCGCTATGGCCACACTCCGGAGGGCATGCGGGTGCTGATGGGCCTGTTCGACACTGCCCAGGCCATGCCGCTGCAGCGGCTGCCGGAACTGTTCTGCGGCTTCCCGCGCCAGTCCGACGAGGGGCCGACCCACTACCCGGTGGCCTGCAGCCCCCAGGCTTGGGCCAGTGGCAGCTTGTTTGGGCTGCTCGAGGCCATCACCGGCATGGGGATCGGCCACAACCCCGACAGCGGTCGCGTGGAGGTGTTGTTCCGCAATCCGGTGCTACCGGAGCGGATCAACCTGCTGGAGATCCACGGGCTGCGGCTGGGCGAGGAGGAGATCGACCTGCAGCTGCACCGGGGCGAGCTGGACACGGGCGTGCTGGTGAAGCGCCGCACGAGCGGCGTGGATGTTGTGATTCACAAGTAAATGTGTGATACACAAGTAAATGTGGTGATTCACACGTCGTGGGTCACCAGCAGGCGTGAACGCAGGCGATGGAGCGCTTCACCGGCCGTGAGCCGCTGGATCCAGGCACGTCCGCGGCTCGATCCGAAGCGCACCCCCTCGCTGCTGCAGCCATCGGGGCCAGCGATGGCCAGATGAACCAGCCCCACCGGCTTCTCAGCGCTGCCACCGCCGGGGCCGGCGATGCCGGTCACGGCAATCGCCCAGGTGGCGCCGGTGGCCCGGCGGGCGCCCTCAGCCATGGCCATCGCCACCGGATCGCTCACGGCACCGTGGCTCTCGAGCAGCGCCGCCGGCACCCCCAGCAGGGCCTGCTTGACCGCGTTGGCATAGGCGATCACTCCGCCCAGAAACACATCGGACGCCCCCGGCACCGCCGCCAGGGCCGCGCCGAGCCCTCCGCCGGTGCAGCTCTCCGCCACCGCCAGGGTCTCGCCCCGCCGCCGCAGCTGCTCCAGCACAACCGAAGCCAGGGAATCGTGATCGGCACCAAAGCAGGCCGCGCCGGTGCGGGCGCGGATCTCGGCCTCCAGCGGAACCAGCAGCGCCTCGGCCTCAGCCGTGTTGGTGGCCCGGGCAGTGAGCCGCAACTTCACCTCGCCGGCGCCGGCATAGGGAGCCACGGTGGGGTTGGCCTGCTCCAGCAGATCGGCCACCTGGTCGGCCAGGGTCGATTCAGCCACGCCCCAGAAGCGCAGCATGCGGCTGGCAAACACCCCCTCGGCCAGACCAGCGGCACGCAACCAGGGTGCGGCGGTGGCATGCCACATCGCCTCCATCTCGCTGGGCACCCCAGGGAAGGTGAGCACGGTGAAACCGGGCTGGATCCCCGCTCCAGCGGGCGGCGTCCAGATCATTCCCGGCGCCGTGCCGGTGGGATTGGGCAACACCTGGGCCCCCTGGGGCAGAAAGGCCTGCTGGCGATTGCTGGGGGAGCACACCCGGCCGCGGGCGCTCATGCGGGCCTGGATCTCCGCCCAGATCTCGGGGTGCTCCACCAGAGGCGTCTCGAAGGCGGCCGCCAGGGTCGCGGTGGTGAGGTCGTCGGGCGTGGGGCCGAGACCACCGGTGGTGATCAACACCCGGCAGCGGCCGGCCGTCTCCCGCACCGCCGCCATCAGGCGCTCGCGGTTGTCGCCCACCACGCTCTGACGGTGATGGGGAATGCCCAGGGCCGCCAGCTGGTCCGCCAGCCAGCGGGCATTGCCATTCGTGATGTTGCCCAGCAACAGCTCGGTGCCGATGCAAAGGATCTCGGCGCTCACGGCCTCAGCGCTCCGAGCTGGCTGCGGGCCGTTGCAGGGTCCGGCGCGTGGTCACCAGCACCCAGATCAACACCGCGGTGGCCAAGGCCAGCCAGAGAAAGCGCATCTCAGCATTCACCAGCACCAGGGCGAGCGACCCCAGCCACTGGGTGAAGGCGTAGATCAGCAACACCGTGCGGCGATGGCTCAGCCCACTGCGCAGCAGGCGATGGTGCAGGTGACGCCGATCGGGATAGAAGGGGGAGTGGCCCTCGCTGAGGCGCCCCATGATCACCGCCGACATGTCGGCCAGCGGCAGCGACAGGATCAGCAGGGGCAGCAGCAGGCTGACGCTGGTGAGCCCCTTGGCCGGGCCGACGATGCTGATCGCGGCCAGGGCAAAACCGAGGAAATAGGAGCCGCCATCGCCCATGAAGATGCGGGCGGGGTTGAAGTTGTGGCGCAGGAAACCGAGGCAACTGCCCGCCAGGGCCGCGGCCAGCAGGCCAGCGGCCGGCTGGTGCAGGCTGAAGCTCACCGAGAGCAGGCCAATCGCGGCGATGCCGCTCACGCCAGCCGCCAGGCCATCGAGCCCATCCAGCCAGTTGATCGCATTGGTGATGCCCACCAGCCAGATCAAGGTGGCCAGCAGGCTCAACCAGTCGGGCAGGGGCAGCTGCAGATCCGCCCCCCCGAGCCAGTTCATCGGCAACTCGATGCTGCCGATCCGCACCCCCTCGTTCCACACCACCATCGAAATCGCCAACTGGCCGCCGAGCCGGGGCAGGGGCGGTAGGGCGAACAGGTCGTCGGCCAGACCGATCAGGAAAAAACAGAGGGCCCCGGCCAGGGTGGTCCAGATCAACTGGTCTTTTTCGGCGGCCAGATCGGCAAAGCCCCCAAACACCCAGGTGAGGCCCAGGGCCAGGCTGAAGGCCACCACGATGCCCACCCCACCGAGCCGCACCATCGGCGTGGTGTGCTGCTTGCGGGGGTCGGGTGCATCCACCAGCCCCCAACGCAGCCCCAGGCGACGCACCAATGGGACCACCAGCGCCGTACACAACGCCGCCACCGCGAAGGTCAGCAGGGCGGCCGCGTTGGGGCTGTAGGCGAGGGTCACAGGGCCAGACCGAAGGAAGCCGGGGGGCGGCCTTTGGGGCCCACCTTACGGGCGTATGCCGGGATCAGGCGTGCTGCAGCTGACGCTGCGCATCGGCGAGTTCGCCGTAGAGCGGAAAGCGCTGGCACAACGCTGCCACCCGCTCGCGGCAGCGCAGCTCGATGGTGCTGTCTTCGGGGTTGAGCAGGCGATCGGCGATCACATCGGCCACCTCGCGGAAAGCAGCCTCGTCGAAACCGCGGGTGGTGCAAGCGGCTGTGCCGAGGCGCAGGCCGCTGGTCACAAACGGCGACTGGGGATCAAAGGGCACCGTGTTCTTGTTGGCGGTGATGTGCACATCGCTCACCAGCAGGTCGGCCACCTTGCCGGTCATGGCGATGCTGCGCAGATCGAGCAACACGATGTGGTTGTCTGTGCCACCGCTCACCACGGCAATGCCGCGCTCCTGGATGCGGGCCGCCAGGGCCTGGGCGTTGGCCACCACCTGCTGGCTGTAGGCCTTGAAGGAGGGCTGCAACGCCTCGCCAAAGGCCACCGCTTTGGCGGCGATCACGTGCTCGAGCGGGCCGCCCTGGCTGCCGGGGAACACGGCCTTATCGAACTGCTTGCCGGACTCGGCATCGCGGCAGAGGATCAGGCCGCCGCGGGGTCCGCGCAGGGTCTTGTGGGTGGTGGTGGTGACCACATCACAGACAGGCACCGGGTTGGGATGCACGCCAGCGGCCACCAGGCCGGCGATGTGGGCCATGTCGGCCAGCAGAACCGCGCCCACCTCATCGGCGATGGCGCGGAAGGCCTGGAAATCAATGGTGCGCGGGTAGGCCGAGTAGCCGCACACGATCAGCTTCGGCTTGTGCTCCAGGGCGAGCTGGCGGATCGTGTCGAAGTTGAGCTGCTGGGTGTCGGGATCCACGCCGTAGTGCACGGCCTTGAACCACTTGCCGCTCACGTTCACCGGCGAGCCGTGGGTGAGGTGGCCGCCGTGGCTGAGATCCATGCCCAGGATCGTGTCGCCGGGCTGCAGCAGCGCCAGAAACACCGCAAAGTTGGCCTGGGCGCCGCTGTGGGGCTGCACGTTGGCCCAGGCGGCACCAAACAGCTCCTTGGCCCGCGCGATCGCCAGCTCCTCGATGGCATCCACGTGCTCGCAGCCGCCGTAGTAGCGCTTGGTGGGAAGACCCTCGGCGTACTTGTTGGTGAGCACCGAGCCCTGGGCCTCCATCACGGCGCGGGAGGCAAAGTTTTCCGAAGCGATCAGCTCGAGATGGGTTTGCTGGCGCTCCAGCTCCTTGCCGATCAGCGCGGCGATGGCAGGATCACCGGCGGCGAGGGACTGGTTCAGGGCAGCACCGCCGGAATGGGCCATGGGGAAGGGTTCGTTCGCACGACGATCGTAAAGAAGCACTCCCAAAGCCGAGCGAAGGGCACAAAAAAACCGCCCGGAGGCGGTTGTGAAAAGAAGCGCGCCTGGAGAGATTCGAACTCCCGACCCTCTGATCCGTAGTCAGATGCTCTAATCCGCTGAGCTACAAGCGCATGGGTCCATTTTCACCGCACGGAGGGCCCATCCGTCAATCAACCTGCCATCCACCGCCCTCCCCCGCCACTCCGCCCATGCCCATCCGCTGGTACGGCCCCGCCAACCCCGAAGACCCCACCTACAGGCACTTCGAGCGGATCGTGAATCTCACGCTCCACGCCGCCTTATTTGCTGCCCTAAACAGCGGCCTGTGGGTCGTGCAAGAACTACGCCACCCTTGGAACCACCTCAACTGGCTCACCCTCAGCTGGCTGGCGGTGCTGCTGGTGCACATTGGAACGGTGATCGCCCTGCGCCCGGGCCCCGAAGCCAGAAGCCCCGAGCCAACCGACAAACCCTGAGCCATGACCCTCAACGCCGCTGATCTCAAGGAGCTCGAACTGGCCCTGGCCGATCGCCTTTACCTGCAGGTGGCGGGTTGGCATCTCTACCTCGGCGATGCCGGCCTGGCCCAGACCCTGGCCATCGAATGTGCCGCCCGCCTCGACCAGGGGGCTGGCGTGTGCGCCCGTCAGGCGCTTGAAGCGGTGCAGGTGCCCATCGGTGGCGGGCCGACGCGTCTGCCCCTGGCGCGGTTGGTGCCGGCCGGCCAGCTGCGCGATCTCGAAGAGGTGCTGGAGCCGTTTTGCCGATAAGGTTGCGCCACCTGGCGGCGGGCTGTGCTGGTCATTGAGGTCACCAACGCCCGCGACGTGGTGCGCCAACGCATGGGTCGCCTGGGCGGGCGCCTGATCGGCAAGGTGGTGGATGCCGAGGCCCAGGTGGAGAAGGCCCTGATCCAGGAGCTCGAAACCGCCTTCAAGGAGTTCGGGATCGAAGCCCGCATCTTTTCGGTGGATGGGCCCCAGATGCTGGGCCGTTCGCACCTGGAAATCCCCGTGCAGGTGCGGGCCGAGCGGGAGGTCCGCCTGGATCCCTAGCGCGGCGCGCCAAGCCGCGGAAGCCTGCCGCGCAGCTGGGCCATCAAATCGCTCACCTCAGGCACCCCAGCCCAGCTGGCCAGCAGGCCATAGACCAGCAGCCCCAGGCCTCCGGCAAAGCCGCACTCCAGCAGCAGGCCCCAGAGGTGCTGCGGCCAGGCCACCCCGATCGCCAGAGCCCAGGCCGCCAGTCCCGCCAGCAGAGCTGATCCCAGCAGCAGCAGGCTGTCGCGGCCCCACAGCCGCAATGGCAGCCCGCCCAGCCGCCGCTGCAGGGCCAGCAGCAGACCGCCGCAGGTGATCAGGTTCACCGCCACCGTGGCCAGCACCAGGCCCGGCGCGCCGAAGTTGAGGGCCGGCAGCTGCAGCCCCCAGGGGGTGGGACCGCCCACCAGCAGCCAGTCGAAGATCACGTTCAGGCCGATGCCAGCCACCGAGAAGCGGAAGGGCGTGGTGCCATCGCCCAGGGCGTAGAACACCCGCACCAGCACATCCCGCCCCAGATAGGCCGGCATGCCCACGCCGTAGGCCATCAGCAGCCCGCCCACCAGGGCGGCGGCGCTGGCGTTGAAAGCCCCCCGCTCGTAGATCAGCGCCACGATCGGACCGGCCAGGGCCACCATCAGCGCCCCCAGGGGCAGCATCGAGGCACTGGAGAGCATCAAGCCCTGGCGGATGCGGCCGATCAGCTCAGGGCGATCGGCCGGAGCCGTGAGCCGGGCGAACACCGGCAGCAGGGGCACCAGCAGGGCGTTGGAGAGCAGACCCAGGGGCGTCTGCACCAGCAGGTTGGCGTAGCCCAGGCCAGCCGCCGCCCCCACGATTCCCGAGGCGAAGAACAGATCAGTAAACACATTGATCTGCAACATGCCCGAAGAAAGAGTGGCTGGGCCCATCACCTGCAACACCTCCTGCACGCCGGGGTGCTTCCAGTCCCACACCAGCTGAAACCTGTGCAACCCCTGCTTGGCCAGTGCCGGCAGCTGAATCAGCCACTGGAACACCGCCCCCAGCAGCGTGGTACCGGCCAGCACGGCGCCGCCCACCATGGCGTATTGGGGCAAGGCGATCGCCGGGCCCAACTGCCACCACAGGATCCCCAGGCCGGCGATCACCGCCACGCTGGAGAGCAGCGGGCTCACCGAAGGCAACCAAAACTCATCGGCGGCATTCAGCGCCCCGAAACCCAAACCGATCAAACCGGCAAACAAGGCCATCGGCGCCATCCAGCGCAGCTCCAGCACCGCCACCTCGTGGCGCACAGCATCGAGACCCGGGCCCACCAGCGTGATCAGCGGATCGGCAAAGAGGAACAGCAGCACGGTGACGCCGATCAGGGCCGCTCCCACCAGGGTGTTGATCGCGGCCAGCACGTGGGCGCCCTCGGCGCGGGGCCGGCGCGCCAGCACGCTCACCATGGCGCTGTGGAAGGGACCATTGATCCCACCCAGCAGGATCAGCAGAAAGCCGGGCAGCACATAGGCGTAGTTGTAGGCGTCGTAGGCGATGCCCACGCCAAAGGCGGCGGCGATCACCTGCTGGCGCACCAGGCCCGCCACCTTGCTGAGGGCCGTGGCCACCGCCACGATCAGGGCAATGCGCCGCAGGGACTTCGCCATCCAGAGGGGCCCTGGGCCCTGGGAGTTGAGCGGCAGTATGGCTGGCTTGCACTGCTGCAACCCAGCCCACCCGCCATGGCCACCCCCGTGCTCAGCCTCGACCCACTGGTGGAGGGCACCCTGGTGAAGCGCTACAAACGCTTCCTGGCGGATGTGGAGCTGGAGAACGGCGAGTTGGTGACGGCCCACTGCCCCAACACCGGTCCCATGACCGGCGTGCTCCATCCCGGCGGCCGGGTGCGGCTGCGCCATGCCCCCTCGCCGAGCCGCAAGCTGGCCTGGACCTGGGAGCAGGCCGAGGTGCAGGGCGCCGCGGGAGAGCCGATCTGGGTGGGCATCAACACAGCCCTGCCCAACCGGCTGGTGCGGGCCACGATCGAAGCCGGCTGTCTAGAGCCCTGGCTGGGCCCGATCGCAAGCATTCGGGCGGAGGTGCCCTACGGCGAAGGGCGCCGCAGCCGCATCGACCTGCTGCTCACCCCGGCCGATGGCGCCGCCGATCCCCGACCGATCTACCTGGAGGTCAAGAACACCACCTGGACCCATGGCGAGTTGGGCCTGTTCCCCGACACCGTGACCGAGCGGGGCCAGAAACATCTCTTGGAGTTGATGGCCCTGCTGCCCGCGAGCCGGGCCGTGCTGGTGCCCTGCCTGAGCCGCAGCGACGTGACGCGCTTTGCCCCTGGCGACGCGGCCGATCCGCGCTACGGCGTCCTGTTTCGCCAGGCCCTGGACGCCGGCGTGGAGGTGCTGCCCTGCCGTTACTGCTTCACGGCCAGCACGGTGAGCTGGCAGGGGCTGGCCAGCGTGGAACGACAAGGCCCCGCCGGCCGCCCATAGAGTCGGAGCACCAAGCTCCGGCTGTTGTGGATACCCGCGCCTTCAAACGCTCCCTGCACCACTCGGAGCGCTACAACCGCCGCGGCTTCGGCCTGGGCGACGAGGTGGCCGGCAGCCTGGAGAAGGCCTATCAAAGCGATCTGATCGCCAAACTGCGCGACAACGGCTACACCCTGCAGCGCGGTCGGCTCACCGTGCGGCTGGCCGAAGCCTTTGGCTTCTGCTGGGGCGTGGAGCGAGCCGTGGCCATGGCCTACGAAACCCGCCGCCACTACCCCACCGAGCGGATCTGGATCACCAATGAAATCATCCACAACCCCTCGGTGAACGATCACCTGCGCGAGATGAACGTGCTGTTCATCTCCGTGGAAGACGGCGTGAAGGACTTCTCCGAGGTGGCCAGCGGCGATGTGGTGATCCTGCCGGCCTTCGGCGCCACCGTTCAGGAGATGCAACTGCTCAATGAGCGCGGCTGTCACATCGTCGACACCACCTGCCCCTGGGTCTCCAAGGTGTGGAACACGGTGGAGAAGCACAAGAAGCACGCCTTCACCTCGATCATTCACGGCAAGGTGAAGCACGAGGAAACCCTGGCCACCAGCAGCTTCGCCGGCACCTACCTGGTGGTGCTCGACCTGGCCGAGGCCCAGATGGTGAGCGACTACATCCTCGGCAAGGGGGATCGTGAGGCCTTCATGCAGCGCTTCGCCAAAGCCTGCTCCCCCGGATTCGATCCCGAGCGCGATCTGATCCAGGTGGGCGTAGCCAACCAGACCACCATGCTCAAGAGTGAAACCGAGGAGATTGGCCGCCTGTTCGAGCGCACCATGCTGCAGCGCTTCGGCCCCACCGAGCTCAACGAGCACTTCCTGGCCTTCAACACCATCTGCGACGCCACCCAGGAGCGCCAGGACGCCATCTTCGCCCTGGTGGATGAACCGCTGGATCTGATGGTCGTGATCGGCGGCTACAACTCCTCCAACACCACCCACCTGCAGGAGATCGCCGTCAGCCGAGGCATCCGCTCCTTCCACATCGACACCCCTGAGCGCATCGGGCCCGGCAACCGGATCGAGCACATGCCCCTCGGCGGCGAATTGGAAACCGAGCTGCCCTTCCTGCCCGAGGGCCCGATCCGGGTGGGCATCACCTCCGGAGCCTCCACCCCAGATCGGGTGGTGGAGGACGTCATTGAGCGGCTGATCGAACTCTGCGCCGCGTGAGTCCGGCCCTTGGGTGTCCGGGTGTCACAGCGGGCGCCGAAAGGTCGCTGCAGTGGCTTTACATTGATTAAAGATCGAGCGTGTCCGTCTTCGGCGGGTCCATCGCCAGGAGTTGCCGCTGTTGTCTTTGCTGTTGTCGACCGCACCGCTGGACATGGACCTCACTCCGGCCGACGACAGCCCGGCGACCAGAGCGGTGAGCGCGTCCCCGTTGCTGCGCCACAGCGATGATTCCCGGGTGCGGCGCTACGCCAGTGGTTTCGCCGATGTGATGGAAATGCGGGCCAGCGCGCCCGTGGTCGCCCACTACCTGGATCACCACGAGGGCTGGTTCCGTCGCTGCGCCGCGCCGATGACCGTGCAGCCCCTGGGCTGCCAGGGCTACGCCCTAACCCTTGGCACCTTTGGCAACTTCGGCTTTGAAGTGGAGCCCACCATCGGTCTGGAACTGCTGCCCCAGGACCAGGGGCTCTACCGAATCCTCACGGTGCCGAACCACGGCGGCGATCCCGCCCTGGACGGTCTCTACGACGTCGAGTTCAACGCCTCACTGCGCCTCGACGAGGCCGATGATTCTCGGCCGCTGACCCTGGTGCGCTGGGAACTCGACCTCAGCGTCTGGATCCGCCTGCCAGGGGTGATCACCCTGCTGCCCGACGGGCTGGTGCAGTCGAGCGGCGACCACCTGCTGAAGCAGATCGTGCGCCAGATCTCCCGGAAACTCACCTGGAAGGTGCAGGAAGACTTTCACGCCAGCCACAACCTCGACTGCCCGCCCCGGCGGCACGCCCAGTTCTGAGGGCTCAGGCGGGCTGAAGGCTCAGGCGGGTCTGTTCTCCCAGATCTTGTTGAGGATCTGCAATCCGCTCACGGCCTGCCAGAGGAACAGAGTCACCATTGCCATATTCAGGCCCACATGGGCCTTGCGGGCAATCAGGTTGCCCTGCTGCATCAACGGGGTGAGCGCCACGGCCAGGGCGATCAGGCAGGTCATGCCGATGCCCACCAGCAGGTGGGGCCCCACAAACAACTTGCCGTTGTTCAGGTAGGTGACGGCCATGCCGCCGAAGGTGCCCAGCACCATCAGCACCAGGATCAGGCTGCCGATCTGGAAATGGCGCTTGGCGAACTGGCCCTTGATGAGGGTCTTGCGGGTTTCAGCGTCGGCGGTGCGGGTTTTCTTGGCCTTGATACCCAGGAACATCCCGTAGCCCGACAGGGCCAGCAGGCCCCCCATCAGCAGGGGATGGAGAAAGTTGAGGTTGTAAGCGAGCGCTTCAGGCATGGCGTCGGAGGGGGCTGGCGATGGGCACCGGCGATGAAAACCGGGAGCTGGGCAGAGCGGTGTCGGAGCGAAGCTACAGCTCACCCCGCCCACCGGGGGACTTCAGTGGAGGAAATGGCGCTGGCCGGTGACCACCATCGCCAGGCCCAGAGCATTGCAGGCCGCAATCGAGTCGGCATCGCGCACGCTGCCGCCAGGCTGGATCACGGCTTTGATGCCATGGCCTGCGGCCAGGCGCACGGTGTCGTCGAAGGGGAAGAAGCCATCACTGGCGAGCACCGCACCGCGGGCTTTGTCGCCGGCTGCCTCCAGGGCCAGCCGGGCTGAGCCCACCCGGTTCATCTGGCCGGCGCCGATGCCCAGGCTCTGGCCATCCCGGGCCACGGTGATGGCATTGGAGCGCACATGGCGCACCAGCTTCCAGGCAAAGCGCAGGTCGTTCAATTCCGTGCTGGTGGGCTGGCGCTCGCTCACCACCTGCCAAGCGCTCTCCTCCACCGGTTGGTCGTCGAGTGCCTGCACCAACACACCACCGAGCAGGCTGCGCAGCTGCCGCCGCGGGGCCCGCGCAATCGCTTCGGGGGCCAGCTCCAGCAGCCGCAGATTGGTGCGGGAAGCCAGCCGCTCCCGGGCCGCAGCATCAAAGCCCGGCGCCACCACGCACTCAAGAAACAGGCTGCCGAGCTGCTCCGCGGCCCCCAGATCCACCGGGCGGTTGAGCGCCACGATGCCACCAAAGGCCGAGAGCCGATCGGCATCCAGGGCCCGGGTGAGGGCATCGGCGCCGCCGCGGCCCGTGGCTACCCCGCAGGGATTGGTGTGCTTGACCACCACGGCGGCCGGCTCGGCTCCAGGGCCGTAACCAAACTCACGCACCGTGGCGAGGGCCGCGTCGAGATCGATCAGGTTGTTGTAACTGAGCTCCTTGCCCTGCAATTGCTCAGCGGCGCCCCAGCCGGCAGCTGGCTCGCTGTGCCAGGTGGCCTGTTGATGGGGGTTTTCGCCGTAGCGCAGGCTCTGACGAGCGGGTAGCTCGAGTCGCAGGGGCGCCGCCCCCTCCGCAGCCATCCCCTCCAAACGGGCGGCCAGCCAAGCGCTGATCGCCCCGTCGTAACTGGCGGTGTGCTCAAAGGCCTCCAGCGCCAGGCGGCGGCGCAGGGCTGGGGTCAGGGCGCCAGCCCGCAGGGCCTCGAGAAAGGAGCCGTACTGGCTGGGGCTGGTGAGCACCGCCACATCGGCATGGTTCTTGGCCGCCGCCCGCACCATGGCCGGGCCGCCGATGTCGATGTTTTCGATCGCGGTGTCGAACGCCACCGCCGGATCCGCCACGGTCTCGCGGAAGGGGTAGAGGTTGACCGCCACCACATCAATCGGGGCGATGCCCTGGGCCGCCAGATCCGCCTGATGGCCGGGCTCAGCCCGCTTGGCCAGGATGCCGCCGTGGATGCGGGGGTGCAGGGTCTTCACCCGTCCCCCCAGAATCTCGGGGGCCCCGGTGTGCTCCGCCACCTTGGTGACTGGCAAGCCGGCGGCCTGGAGAGCAGCCGCGGTGCCGCCACTGGAAATCAAGGCGTAGCCGGCCTCCAGCAGCCCCTTGGCCAGGGGCTCCAATCCCTCTTTGTTGGAGACGCTGAGTAGGGCCGTGGGGGCCATGGCTGCCAAGGATGCTGGTCTGAAGCCAACCTACGCAGCAGCAGCACCCACGCCATGACCACCCCCAGCAGCCCATCCAGCGACGACCTGATCCGGCTGGGCCCCCACCAGAGCGAGCGGCGGCTGGTGCTGCTGCACGGCTGGGGGGCCGACGCCGATGACCTACTCGACCTGGCTGAGCTGCTGGTGGAGCCCGCGGCAAGCGTGGTGGCGCTGCGGGCACCCCTGCCCCACCCGGGAGGCAGCGGCCGCCAGTGGTATGACCTGCAGCAGCCGAACTGGCCCCAACTGCCCTCGGCCCGGACCCATCTGCGCCAACGGCTGGAGCAGCTGGCCACCGAGGTGCCCCTGGAGCAGACGGTGCTGCTGGGCTTCTCCCAGGGAGCAGCGATGGCGCTGGATGTGAGCACATCCGGCGCAGGTCTGCCCCTGGCCGGACTGATCAGCTGCAGCGGCTATCCCCATCCGGATTGGCAGCCCGGCGTTCAGACCATCAAAAAAATCCTGCTCACCCATGGGGAGCAGGATCCGGTGGTGCCCTATGGGGCGAGCGAAGCGCTCCAGGAGCAACTGCGCCAAGGTGGGATTGAGGCCGACCTGATCGGCTTTGCCGGTGGTCACACCATCGACACCAGCCTGTTTCCAGCCCTCCGCCATTACCTGGCCGCCCAGTGGCCGGCCTGAGGAGATCGCCTATCAGACGAAGGCGTATTCGTACTCTTCCATTTCCTCCCAGTCATCGGCGGCGAGGGCTTCGATGCCTTCGAACAGAACGTCTTCACCGATGCGATCAACGATCGAACGCAGCGACGGGAACAGGAAATGGTTTTCTTCGGCGTACTGGGCACTGAACAGCCCCTTCTCGCCCCAGAAGAAGCGATCGGTGGTGTGCTCGTTGCGGCGCACGTTGAGGATCGCGGGGGGCACCAGCAGCTCCTCGGCGATGTAGCGGCGGGCCGCTGTGACCGGCTTGTGGGAACCCGTTTCCAGGTTGAAGGTGGGGACATGGGCCAGTACCCGCTGGCCGGCGAGCCGGCGGCGGCTGATCCGCTTGCGCTTCTTGGACATTGAGCGGCTCCCGCGGGGGGAGAAGTGAGGGGACGAGGAGAAACCGGAGGGGAACGGACCATGGGAGCGCAAAACATGCGCAGGGTCCGTGACTCAGCCCGCCGAGGCAGCCGGAAAACCGGCAGCACGGGCGACGTCCAAACGTTCTGATGCCCGGAAGCGTCAGCCGGCCCAAAAGGTCAGTGACGCCGCAACCCGCCCATTCGGGTTGCGAACAACAGGGAGAAAGGATCGGCAAGAAGTCGGATCTGTCTCTGCTGTAGCCTCAATTACCCGAAAGGGCAACAAGGGGTGTGGGCGTCACGACGTTGAACCGCTGCCCGCTTGCGGACCGCGTCGTATTGGTCGATACGGAATATCTTAAGACTTTTTCTCGGTTTTCCAACGCCCATTCGAAAATTTTTTCGGCAGGGCGGCGGTTGATTGGCTCAGATGCAAGTCTCCGAAAGGTTTTTGAGCCTGCTCCGCTTTCAGTTGGCCCAGTTCGCCGACCGGGGTGATCTGCAGTCGCTGGTGGTGTACGTCACCCAGCCCGGCAACGGCAGCGCCCCAAGCCTGGTTCCCATTGGCCAGTGGCCCAGCGATGGCCGGGCCCTCCCGGCCGTGGAGGCAGGCAGCCCGCTGCGCTGGCCGGCCGAACAACGGCGCTGGCTGCCGCTGCGTCACCACAACGTGCTGCTGGGAGCCATCCAGGTGGAAACCAGCACGCTGCCGTGGCCCGACACCCTTGGCCAGCGACTGCAGGCCGTAGCCCTGTGTCTCACCGAAGCTCTCTGCCTCGACCTGGAACAACAGCGGCTGCAACAAACACTGAAGCAACAGGAGGCGGAGCTGGGCCTGTTGCTTCACCAGCTGCGCAACCCCCTGGCCGCCCTGCGCACCTTTGGCCAGCTGTTGCTGCGGCGCCTAGACCAGGACAGCCAGAACCGCCCCTTGGTGGAGGGATTGCTGGCGGAGGAGCGCCAGCTCAACCGCTACGTCGATGCCCTCAGCCAGCTGGGCCGCAGCACCACACCGGTGGTCTCCGGCGAGGCAGCCCAGCCCCTGCTGCTTCCACCCGGGCTGGTGGGACCGGAGGGCCAACCCCTGCCGGATTGGCTGGAGCCCCTGCTGCAGCGGGCCTCTGCCACCGCCGCCCTGCAGGGTCGCCCCTGGCAGCCGCCCGCCCGCATGCCCGATTGGCACGGCGACAGCGGTGCGGTGGCCGAAATCCTGGCCAACCTGCTGGAAAACGCCTTCCGCTACAGCCCCGCCGGCAGCGCCATCGGCCTCCACTGCCAGCCCCTTGCGGGAGGGGCCTGGCAACTCGCCGTCTGGGACGGCGGTGCGCCGATTGCACTCGAGGAACGGGAGACGATCTTCGATCGGGGCGTTCGGGGCCGTGGTGGCCAGAACCTGCCGGGCACGGGGCTGGGACTGGCCCTGGGCCGAGACCTGGCCCGCAGCCTTGGCGGCGAACTCAACCTGGTGGTGCCACCCGCCGCCGTGGCGCCGGGGCTGCCTCCGCAGGGCAATGCCTTTTGCCTCAGGCTGCCAGGAGCCGCAGCCCCAGACCACTGAACAGCAGCGCCAGGCTTTCGACCCACTCCACGCAGGCGCCGTAGCTGTCGCCGCTGTGGCCCCCGAGACGGCGCCCCAGCCAGAGAGGGACCAGCACCGCCGGCACCAGGCCGATCATCTGAGGAGGGGAGCCGCCAAGCCAACCCCACAGCACCAGCGCCAGCAGCAGCACCAGCAGCGCCGGCGCCAGCTCCGCTGCCAGCCCCCGCCAGTGCTGCCGGTGGAAACCGGCGCTGCCCTGCTCCCGCAGATAGGGGAACCACTGCATCGCCACAAGGGGGGCCACCCGGCCCCAGAAGGCAGCCCAGAGCAGGGCCGGTGGCGCGGCGGCTGCCAGGCACAGCAGACCCGCCGCCCGCAGCAGCAGCAGCACGACTAGGGCCTGCACCCCTGAAGCGCCCACGCGGCTGTCCGCCATCGCCTCCAGGGCCCGGGGGCCGGCGCCAAGCCCATCAGCGGTGTCCATCGCCCCATCCACGTGCAGGCCACCGGTGAGGATCAACCCGAGGGCCAGCACCACGGCCACCTGGGCCCCGAGCGGCAACCAGCCCGCCGACAGCCCCCAGAACAGGGCCTGCAGCCCGCCCAGCACCAGACCGATCAGGGGACCAAAGCGGGCGATGCGCTCAAAGCGCAGCGGCACCCCGGGCCAGGCCGGTAGCACGGAATAAAACACCCAGGCCCCCGCCAGATCGGCGAGCCAGCCCGGAATCCACCCAGAGAAAGGCTTCGGCAAGCGACACCTAGCGTCAGAACAGCACCGGTTCGGCGCAATCAGCTTCCCACCCGCCTTTTCCTTCGCCATCACGGCCCGCTGCCAACGCACCCGGGCCCGCTGCGGCTGCTTCCACACGCCCCATGGCGTGGTCACCACGCCCCGGTTCATGCCGGTGGGCACCCTGGCCACGGTGAAGGGGGTCACGGCGGATCAGCTGCGCGCCACAGGCGCCCAGATGGTGCTCTCCAACACCTATCACCTGCATCTGCAGCCGGGCGAGGCGATCGTGGCCGAGGCCGGCGGCCTGCACCGCTTCATGGGCTGGGACGGCCCGATGCTCACCGATTCCGGCGGCTTCCAGGTGTTCAGCCTGGGCGACATCAACACGATCAACGACCACGGCGTGGTGTTCCGCTCCCCCCGCGACGGGGCCCGGATCGAGCTCACCCCCGAGCGCTCGATGGCGATCCAGATGGCTCTGGGGGCCGACGTGGCCATGGCCTTCGACCAATGCCCGCCCTACCCCGCCAGCGAAGCGGATGTGGCCGCCGCCTGCCGCCGCACCCACAGCTGGCTGGAGCGCTGCATCGCCAGCCACACCAAGCCCGATCAGGCCCTGTTTGGCATCGTGCAGGGCGGCTGCTTCCCCCATCTGCGCCAGGAATCGGCGCGGGTGGTGGCCTCGATGGGGCTACCCGGCATCGCCGTGGGCGGCGTGAGCGTGGGCGAGCCCACCGAAGAGATGCACCGGATCGTGCGCCAGCTGGGGCCGCTGCTGCCCGACGACAAACCCCACTACCTGATGGGCGTGGGCACCCTGCGGGAGATGGCGATCGCCGTGGCGAATGGTTTCGACTTGTTTGATTGTGTGATCCCCACCCGGCTGGGGCGCCACGGCGCTGCCCTGGTGGGCGGTGAGCGCTGGAACCTCAAGAACGCCCGCTTCCGCCACGACCACACCCCGATGGATGCCAGCTGCCCCTGCCCGGCCTGCCGGAACCACACCCGGGCCTACCTGCACCACCTGATCAAGAGCGAGGAGCTGCTGGGCAAGATCCTGTTGAGCCTGCACAACATCACCCAGCTGGTGCGCTTCAGCAGCGCAATGGGCCGGGCGATCCAGGACGGCTGTTTTGCAGAGGATTTCGCTCCGTGGGACGCCGATTCCCCAGCCGCCCACACGTGGTAGCGTCCGCCTCACGCACAGTGATTTCCGGGATGGCCGCCTACACCCTGCAGACCCTGGCCCAGCTCCCCGAGGCCTACCAGGCCTTCGGCCCCCTAGTGGACATCCTGCCGATCATCCCCCTGTTCTTCCTGCTGCTGGCCTTCGTGTGGCAGGCCTCAGTGGGTTTCCGCTGAGCGGTGGGTTTCCGCTGAGGCATCGGGTCTTAGCCCTGCCGCAGCACCGCCCAGGCAAATGCCGGCAGGGCCAGCATGCGCCGCCAGCGGCTCGGCTCCTGCACCAAGCGGTACAACCACTCGATCTGTAGAGCTCCCATCCAGGTGGGGGCTCTTTTTTTGACCCCCGCCCAGACGTCAAAGCTGCCGCCCACGCCCATCCAGAGACCACCCCGGCGCCCCGGCAGCTGCTGAATCCAGGTTTCCTGCCGCGGCACGCCGAGGGCCACCAACACCAGATCAGGCCGGGCGCCGACCAGCTGCTGCTCCAGGCCCGGCCAGGCCTCGGCGCTTTGGTAGCCATGGGCGCTGAGCACCAGCTGCAGCCCAGGGAGCTCCTGGCGCAGGCGGGCGGTGAGCTGCTCCATCACCGCCGGCGAGCCGCCCACCAGTGCCACCCTCCAGCCGTGGGCAGCGGCATGGACCAGCAGGTTGCGGGCCAGCTCAATACCCGGACTGCGGCGCACCCGGAAGCCCTGCCGCCCCAGGGCCCACACCACCCCCGCACCGTCGGGAATCACCAGGGCCGCCGAAGCAACTGCCGCGCCCAGGGCAGGGTCAGCCTTGGCCGCCATCGTCATTTCGGCATTGAGCGTGACGATCTGGCCGCCGCCCCGCTGCCACAGGGCCAGGGCCGCTTCGCCCACGTCGGCGCAGACATCCACCGGAACCCCAAGAACGCTGGTGCGCTGTGGTTCGGTTGCCGTTGCTGCCATAGGGGCGGGGGGGTGGGGGTGGAGAATTGATGGCTGGCATGCCACTGGCACTGGTGCACCCATGGCGCAATCCCTGCCAACCTCGGGGCCAATCACGGGACCAATCACAGGAACGACCGCCTCAACAGAAGCGATCGGTGCCCATCCTGCCGAAGCCTGGGCCGTGCTGCAGGAGCTCGATCAGCAGATCGATCGGGTGGTGCTGAGCCGGCAGCACCCGATCACGGCCCTCCTGCCCGCCAGCACGGCCCACACCGTGCACGGCAATTACGCCGACGCCTGGGTTCGCGATTGCATCTACTCGATTCAATGCGTCTGGGGACTGGCCCTCGCCCATCGCCGGCTGCGGGGACCGAGCCGTCGGGTCTATGAGCTCGAAGGGCGGGTGCTGCAGCTGATGCGCGGCCTGCTCAATGCCATGCTGCGCCAGGCTCCGAAGGTGGAGCGGTTCAAGCACAGCCTGCACCGCCTTCACGCCATCCACGCCAAGTTCGACACAGCCAGCGGTGGCCCCGTGGTGGCCGACGACGGCTGGGGGCATCTGCAGCTCGACGCCACGGCGCTGTTTCTGCTGCAGCTGGCTCAGCTGACCCGCTCGGGGCTGGTGGTGGTGCAGAGCAGCCACGAATGCGACTTCGTGCAAAACCTGGTGTATTACGTGGCTCGCGCCTACCGCGTGGCCGACTACGGCATCTGGGAGCGCGGTGACAAGGGCAACCACGGCCTACCGGAGCGCAATGCCAGCTCGATCGGCCTGGTGAAGGCGGCCCTGGAGGCCCTCGAAGGCCTCGATCTCTACGGCCCCCACGGCGATGGCAGCTGCTGTCTGGTGATCCCCCACGACGCCATCGTGCGGCTGCGGCGGGCGCTGCGCGGCCTACTGCCGCGCGAGTCGGCCAGCAAGGAGGTGGACAGCGCCTGTCTTTCGGTGATCGGCTACCCCGCCTGGGCCGTGGAAGATCCCCAGCTGGCGGACCGCACCCGCGCCAAGATCCGCGCCGAGCTGGGCGGCACCTACGGCTACAAGCGCTTCCGCCGCGATGGCCACCAGACCGTGGTCGAAGACCACACCCGCCTGCACTACGAGCGGGAGGAGCTGGCCCAGTTCGAGCACATCGAATGCGAGTGGCCCCTGTTCTGGGCCTACGAGCTGGTCACCGCCTGTTGCGAGGAACGCTGGGATGAGGCCCGTCAGTGGCGGCAGCGCCTGGCGGAGGTGAGCCTGGAACAGGAGGGTGGAGCGCTGCTACCCGAGCTGTATCTGGTGCCCGCGGAGGCGATCGAGGCCGAACGGCGCCAGCCGGGCAGCCAGGCCCGGGTGGCCAATCCCAACGTGCCGCTGCTGTGGACCCAGAGCCTCACCTGGCTCGCCGACCTGCTGCTGCACGGGCTGATCACCCCGGACGATCTCGACCCCATCGGCCGCCGTCGGCCCAGCCCCTTCGGGGCCGACCAGGTGCTGGTGGCCCTGGTGCCGGCCCATGCCGGCATCGCCGCGGCCCTGCAAGCCGCTGGCCTGCCGCTGGCCCACGGCGCTGAGCACGCCACGGCCATACGGATCGGCAGCTCCCAGGAGCTGGCCCAGCGCATGGCCCAGGTGGGCGCCAACCCGGCCCTGGGGCTGAGCGGCCACCCCCCAGTGCGGATGGAAACCATGGCCACGGCCCGGCTGTACCGCCAGGGCGAGACCAGCCTGGCCTTCCTGCCGGCCGTGCTGGAGGAAGACACCTTCTACCTCGCCGACGATCCGGAACAGCTGGTGGATGCCGTGACAGCCGAGCTGCGGCTGCTGCAGCGCCACTGGCGGGGCAGCGGCGCGCCCTTGCTGCTGATCCCGGTGGCCGAGGGGGCCTTCCAGGCCAATCCGGAGGCCTTTCTGCGGCTGGGAAGGGAGTTGCAGACTGGCCTGCTGGACGGCGTGCCGGTGCAACTGGGCAGCCTGGCCGACCTGCTGGACCAGGGCAGCTGGGTGGAGCTGCCACCCCAGGCGGGCCTGGCGAGGCTGCCCCAGCACCCGGCCCCCACCCCGCTGCGAGCCAGCACCAGCCAGGCGCCCCTGTCGGCCCGCGAAGAGCAGGACCTCGAGCGCCAGGACATCAGCATCGGCGACCTCGCCGAACGGCTCTGGCGCAGTTCCTCCCTGGAAGAGCAGGGCGAAGTGCTCGAACAGCTGGTGCGTCGCCTGGGCCCCGATTCGCGCCTGCAGGGGCCCGCCGGCATCCAGCCGGTGCGCCTGCAGGCGCTGCTGGAAGAGGTGTATCGCCGGGCCCTGGCCGAAGCCGACTGGAACGTGGTGCGGCGCGTCGCCGGGGCCCTCGATCTGGTGCATCCCCAGCTGGAGGACGCCCTCACCGACCTGCTGGTGCGCCAGAAGCAGGTGGTGGTGGGGCGCAATTACACCAGCGATTCCCGCATCAGCGAACCCCAGGGCAGCGCCAGCATCGCCGCCATGATCAAGCGCTTCAGCGGCGAAGACGGCCGGGAATGGATGCTGCAGCAAGAACTGCTGCTGGCCCTCGATGGTCTGGCCCGCCACGAGCCAGCGCTACTCAGCGGCAGCCTCACCCTGCAACTGGGTCAACTGCTGCTGCTGCTCACCGGTGAACTGGCCACCGAAACCGATCGAAGCCCGATCGATGCCTTCGAGGCCCTCTGCGACCAGCCCCCTCACGCCATCCAACGCCGCCTGCGGGCGGTGCTGGCCGACCTGGAACACGCCAAGGCCGCCCTGCAGCGCAAGGAGCAATTGCATGTGAGTGGCCGGGTGCGCTGGGACGTGCCCGATCCGCTCGAGGAACTGCCGAAGGAGGGCTGCTGGTTGCAACACCGCCTGCGGCTTGGGGCCCTGGGCCGTGTACCCCGCGATTTCTACCCCGGCATCTGGGATCTTCTGCACCACTGCCGCGGCATTGTGATCGGCGACAAACTCGAGAAGCGCAACCGCCTCGACAGTGCGCCGCTGCTGAGCGAAAAGACCCCCGGCGAACGCAACTTTGCCGCCCTCGTCGATCACTTGCTCAGCAAAATCGAAGCCCCCGACTACCGCCAGCTCTGCACCGAAACCCTGATCACCCTGATCGCCTTCGTGGGCGCCAACCCCGAGGTGGTGTTTGACGACGACCTGGTGCTGGACGTGGTGATCGGGCACGCCGTGCGGGTGGGTTGGCAGCAACGCCATCCCGACATCGCAGCCGAGCAGTACGGCCTGCACAAGGCGGAAGCCTGGGATGCCTTCTATCTGTCGTCGCCTGGCGACTGCCGCCGCTGGCAACTCGAAGCCCTGCGCCAGCTCACCGACCCAGCCAAAGCGACCTAGATCGGCACCTCAAGACTCATGCAGAGGTTGGGCTGTTCCACACACTGCTCGATCAGATCGGCGAGCAGCAGGGCCCGGGAGGCCTGCAAACCACCCACCGCCGGAGTCTCGACACCGCGCACGCACTGCAGAAAGTGCTCGAGCTCGGCGTAGAGGGGCTCGATGGACGTGGTGCTCACCTCCTCGATCACGCCATCGGAGCGATACACCAACTCGCCATGGTCGGCGCTCACTGATTCATGGGCGCGGCGGTGAATGTGCAGGGTGCGGTTGAGGAAGTCGGTTTCCACCAGGCTGCTGCGGCAGTGGGCCGACAGGCTGCGGATCTTGCGGTGGGCCATCTTGCTGGCCGTGAGGCTCGCCACCACCCCGTTGGCAAAGGCCAGGGTGGCGTTGACATAGTCGATCGGACCTTCAGCGCTGCGTCCGCCGGCGGCCGCCAACCGGATCACCGGGGCCCCTGCCAGCTCCAGCACCAGATCGATGTCGTGGATCATCAGGTCGAGCACCACCGACACGTCGTTGGCCCGATCGGCGTTGGGACTGTGGCGCCGGGCCTCCAGCACCACCACCTCCTCATTGGCCACCACCTTCACCAACTCGCGGAAGGCAGGGTTGAACCGCTCAATGTGGCCCACCTGCAGCAGCCGCCCCGCCGCATCAGCGGCCTGGATCAACTCCGAGGCCTCCTCCTGACTGGCGGCAATCGGCTTCTCGATCAGCACGTGCACGCCCGCCTTGAGGCAGGCCAGGCCCACCCGGTGATGCAGCAGGGTGGGCACGGCAATGCAGACCGCATCCACCTCCGGCAGCATCGCCTCATAGGACGGGAACCAGCGACAGCCGAACTGCTGGGTCGCCAGCTCACCCCGGACCGCATCCGGGTCGGCCACGCCGACCAACTGCGCATCTTTGATGAGGCTCAGCACCCGGGCGTGGTGCCAGCCCATGTTGCCGATGCCGATGACACCCACGCGCACAGGGTTCATGGCTGGGGCTCACGGCTGGCAGCATTATCAGGGATCGACTCTGCCACCGGGCGCTCGATCTGCACCCGGTCGATGCGGGGCCCATCCATGGCCAACACCCGAAACTGGTGCCCCTTCCAGCGCAGGCCCTCGCCCGGGGCGGGGATGTGCTGGAGCCGCTCCAACAGGAAGCCCGCCAGGGTGTGATGGCCTTCCGCCTCGGGCAACTGCAGGCCCAGCTGCCGGTTGAGTTCAAAGATCTCGAGATCACCGGCCACCGACCAGCAACCCTCGCCCAGTTGCTGCAGATCCTGGGCCGCCTCGAGGGAATCGTCCTCATCTCCAACGATTTCACTCGTGAGGTCGGCCACGGTCACCAGGCCCTCGGTGCCGCCGTGCTCGTCCACCACCACCAGCAGGGGCTGACCACTGCGAATCAGCGGCAACAGCTCGGCCAGGGGCGTGCTCTCCTGCACCCGGGCCACCGGGGTGATGTAGGGGGCCAGGGGCGTGTCGGCACTGAGCAGGCCCCGAGCCATCGGATCGGCCAGACGCCGCAGGTCCAGCAGGCCACGCACGTCGTCAAGGGAGCTGCCGATCACCGGAAAACGGGCATGGGCCGTGTCGTGCACTTCCCGCATCAGCTCGGCAAAGCTCACATCCAGCGGCAGGGTGACCATGCCGGAGCGCGGCACCATCACTTCACGCACCAGGGTGTCGCGCAACGAAAACACCCCCTCGAGGATGTTGCGTTCATCGGGCATCAGACCCGTGACACTGCCGGTTTCAATCAGGGTTTCGAGCTCTCCGGCGGAGAGCACCGGCACCAGCTCATCCCAGTTGCGGGGAAGCCCCAACAAACGCAACAGGGTGCCGCTGAAGCGCTCCAGCAACGACAGCAACGGGGCCAGGCTACGGATCACGGAATCCAGCAGAGGCGCGAGCCGCAGGGCTGAGACCTCCGGCCGGTGCAACACCCAGGCCTTGGGCAGCAGCCCGCCCAGCACGGTTGCCAGCAACACCAACAGCAGAAAAACGCCCGCATCCAGCCATCCCTGGGGAGCGGTACCCATCCCGTTCTGGCTTCCCAGCCAGACCCCCAGCCGCTCGGCCAGACCGCGCCCCGCCCAACCCAGGGCGACCAGGGCCAGGGCCGCGCCTAACTGGGTGGCCACGAGCACCCGCCGCAGCCGGTGCTGCAATTTCGCCACGGCCTGGGCCCCGGGCTCGCCGGACTCCTGCAACTGCTGCACCCGGCTTGGCCGCAGGCGAATCAGGGCGAATTCCCCAGCGGCAAAGAACGCCAGCAGGGCCAGCAGGATGGCCAACGCCAGGAGTTGGATCACGGGAAGCCCCACCAGGGGAGCCATCAATGTGCCGAGGATAGAAGCAGCCGCCGAATCGGGCTGGCTGTTGCGCTGAGGTGGATGGGGGTCCCGGGGATCGAACCCGGCTAAGGCGAATTATGAGTTCGCTGCATTCACCAGATTGCTAGACCCCCCCATGGGCCGAAGCCCGATCACCCAGACTTACCAGAGGCCCCGCACCGGCGCTCCGTAGCTCGCGCCCCCGTCCTGCCAGCCAGTGCCCTGGGCAGACACACCTCCCGAACCACCACCGCCGGATCCGAGGCTGCCGGAATAGCCATTGGAGACATCGCCCGTGCGCCAAGGCATGGGGTCGCTCTGCTGCTCCAGCAGCACCTGATAAGTGTTCTCCACGGCGGTGCCATCCCAGATGATCGTCTGGTCGGAGAAGCCGAAGCCCATCACCTTGGTGCCATCGCCACCCCCCATGGCAATTCCGAACAAATCGGTGATCTGGTTGGTGAGGCTGACGCCGCGGGCGTAGGGAGCGGTGTAGCTGTAAAACCGCCTCTCCATGAGTTCGGGCGTGGTCTGCACCACGCCACAGCGGATCACCTCCACCGGCCCCGTGGCATCGCCACCCCTCGGCCGGCCACCAACCACAGGGGCCTCGAGGGTTGTGGTGCACACCACCGGCCCCGCCCAGGCTGGAGCGATCAGCAAACCAGCGACTGCCGAACTGGCCGCCACAGCCCAACTGGTCGCTGCAGCCCAGACGACATTGCGGCGTGGGGGGGGATTGGAAGTGGAAGAGGTGGCAATCACCATCGATCCAGTCCAGCCAGCAGCGGCTGTTGTCATGTTGGCCGCAAACTAGACAACCAATTGCGTCTGCACCAGCTCTTGTCGACCGTTTCCCCGGCTGCAACGTTCCTGGCGGCCTCACCCGCCGAGATGCGGATCGCGCTGCTGCCTTTACTCGCCACCAAGGCCTATCGCCACGGCAACTTCACCCTGGCGTCGGGACGCACCAGTCACCACTACGTCAACTGCAAGCCCGTCAGCCTCAGCGGCACCGGGCTGGCCCTGCTGGGGGCCTTGATGCTGGAGCAGGTGGAGCCGGAAGCGCGGGCCGTGGCCGGCCTCACCCTCGGAGCCGACCCGCTGGTGAGCGCCGTGGCGATGCGGGCCGCCCTGGGGGGCCGCGGGCTCGATGCCCTGATCGTGCGCAAGGAGGCCAAGGGCCACGGCACGGGCGCCTGGCTGGAGGGGCCGCTGCCGGAGCCCGGTAGCGCCATCACCGTTCTGGAGGATGTGGTGACCACCGGCGGCTCCTCGCTCAAGGCCGTGCACCAGCTCCGGGAGGCGGGCTTTCAGGTGGAACGGGTGGTCACGATCGTGGATCGCCAGGAAGGGGGCCTGGAAGCCATGACCGCCGCCGGCCTGGAGCTGCGCAGCCTGTTTCTGCTCGAGGAGGTGGCCGCTGCCGCTTCGGCCATCGCCGCCAGTCAGGCCGCGTCATGAGCCCCGACCCCTGGAGTTGGCAACCAGCCGGGCCGCGTCGCTGGGAGCAAGCCACCAGCCTGATTCGACTCGATGGGGCTGATACACAACGCTTCCTGCATGGCCAAACCAGTGCCGCCATCGAAAGCAGCACTCCCGGCAGCTGGATCCCCACCTGCTGCATCACCGCTACCGGCCGCCTGCGGGCCCTGGCCGAGGTGCTGGTGGATGACAGCGGTGCCTGGCTGCTGCTGAGCAGCGGCGATGCCGAAGCCGTTTGGCACAGTCTCGACCGGGTGCTGTTCCCCGCCGATCAGGTGCGGCTCGGCCCCGTAACACCAGCGCGCTGGATCACGCCGCTGGGGGACGCCCTCACGGCCCTGCCCCAGGCCCCAGCTGGCCAGTGGCAGGCCCGGGAGAACGGCAACGGCTGGCTGCTGGGCCGGCAGCTGGTGCTGCTAGCGGGGGCGGAGCTGCCCCCGTGGCTGGCCGAGCGCACGCCACTCACGGCGCTGGAGCAGGAGCACTGGCGCCTCCAGCAGGGCTGGCCGGCTGCCCCAGGGGAAATCAACGACGACACCAACCCCTTTGAAGCGGGGCTGGCCGATCGGGTGAGCCTGAGCAAGGGCTGCTATGTGGGCCAGGAAACCCTGGCCAAGCTCGCCACCTACGACGGGGTCAAACAGCAGCTGCGGCGCTGGCACGGGCGCGCCCCCGAGGGGTCCGCAGCGGCGCCGGTCCCGGGCACGGCCCTGTTCCGCCTGGAGGGAGCCGACAACGGGGATTCAGGCACTTCCGGCAGCAGCCGGGCAGGCCAGATCACCTCGGCCCTGGCCCTGGAGGATGGGATGTGGATCGGGTTGGCCCTGGTGCGTCGCCAGGCCCTGCAGGATTCCGAGCTCCGTGCCGGTGAGGGCTCCCAGGCCCCGGCCCTGCACCTGTCGAAACCACCAGCCTTCGTGGATCCGCCCGTCGGGGCCGGCCGTCAGGGCTGACGCGTCAGCTCTCCAGCGTCAGTCCTGGGCCAACAGCCAGCGCACCACCGCCCAGGTGGCAAGACTGTCGTCGCGATTGTAGAGAAAAATCCGCTGCAACTGGTGGCGACTGGCCTGGCCCCGGCGTCCGGCTTCCCGGTGCCAGTGCCGCCACTGGCGCCACCAGAGCAGGCAGCGGGCGCCATCAACGCCCTTCTGGCTCCAGGCAAAGCCCAGCCAACCAGCCACCGCCTTGAGGCCATAGCTGCTCACCGGCAGCCGCCAGTGGCGGCGCAGTCGGGCGTGCACGTCCAGCATCCGCCCGCGCAACTGCTGCACCTCGGCCTCAGTGGCCCCCTGGCGCTGGGCCAGGCGCACCAGTCCAATCACCTCGGTTTCGCCGTAGTGCAGCACCGGCCAGCCGGGGTAGCGCACGAGCAACCGCTGCAGGCGCTGCCACAGCCGCTGCTCGCCGTGCTCCTGCAGGGCCAGCAACGGCTGATACCGGGCCCCGGCCTCGTTCCAACCGCCGGCCCCATCGCGCTCCAGCACCAGGAAGCCGTGCAGGAAATCATCGCGGGCATCGGGATCGGATTCGATGTCGTAGAGCAACACCCCAGGGGCACCGGCGAGCTCAGGCAAGGCCGACCCCTCCCCCAGCGGCTCGGGGATTCCTGAGGCCTGCACCCGGGCCTGGGCCACCAGCTCAGCGGCAATCTCGCGGTGTTGCTCGCCATACACGGAGAGCGCCTCGGCCAACTGCTCCGGGTCCCGGGCCGCCAGGGCCGCCAGGCTGGTCACCCCCTGCTCCAGCAACATCTCGCGGCGCTTGCCACCGATGCCGCTCACCTCGCTGAGGTGTCCCATCGCTGCGGCCTCCTGATCGCAGAGACCCCGCCAGCTGCACAGAGTGCACTTCTTGCGATCACTCACCAGCGGAGGGGGCGTGGCCGGGTCGAGGTCGGCGGCCAAGCGCTGCAGGCTTTCTTCGAGCTGGTGCTGCAGGCCACCACCGAGGGCCAGGCGCTCCCGCGCCAGGGCCCTACCCTCACCCGCCAGCACCAGGCCATGGGGCACCGGGGCCTGCTGGTGCTCGGCCAACAAGCGCCCCCACAGGGCCAGCACCACCCGGGCTTCGCGGGTCAACCGCCGCCCCTGACGGGCCAGCACCGGCCGGTAGGCAAACTCGCCCCAACGGCTCTGGCCCTCAATACGCTCCAGCAGGGCCGGATGGGATTCAACCTGCAGTCCCTGGGGGCCGCGTCCCCGCAGGCGCAAGCCCACCACCCCAGGCGCCCCGTCGGCGCAGGCCGCCTCGCCATGGCCGGGGCGCTGGGGGAGCAGGGTTTGAAAGCTGCGCAGCTGGTCGCTCAGGGCCAGGGCGCGGTGGGCATTCCACTGACGCTCCCCTGGCTCGCCAAACCGATCGAGCCAGGCGCGACGCCGGCAGCGCAGCCAGCTGCGCAGCAGGCGATCGGTCAGGGGAGCTGGCGTCAGGGGCTGCGGTGTCAAGGAGAGCATCCACCAGCGCAAACGCTAGGGCTGGAGCGCCGGCGGCACAGCAGAATCGACCCAGCTCGGCGTTTCCGCCCCCATGGCCTCAGCCCCCCTGCCCCTGGAGGCCAGTCCGATCGCCTTCGGCACCGATGGCTGGCGCGGCATCCTCGGGGTCGACATCACCATGGAGCGCCTGCTGCCGGTGGCTGCGGCCTCGGCCCAGGAGCTGGCCCATTCCGCCCCGCAGGGCCTGGAGAGCCGCGAAGTGGTGATCGGCTACGACCGCCGCTTCCTGGCCCCTGAACTGGCCGAAGCGATCTGCAGCGCCGTGCGGGGCTGTGGCCTCGAACCCCTGCTCTGCGACACCCCCACCCCCACCCCGGCCTCCAGTTGGGCGGTGGTGCAACGCCAGGCCCTCGGCGCCCTGGTGATCACCGCCAGCCACAACCCACCGGAATGGCTGGGTCTGAAGATCAAGGGCCCCTTCGGCGGCTCGGTGGAGGGCGACTTCACCCACCGCGTCGAAACCCGTCTGGCCGCCGGCGGCATCAGTGTGCCGATTCCAGGCGAGGTGCGGCGGCTTGCGGCCCTGAACGCTTACGTGGCAGGGCTCCAGGCCAAGGTGAACACCACCGCCCTGGCCGAAGGGCTCGAGCGCCTGGGGCTAACGGTGATCGTCGACCCGATGCACGGCTCGGCGGCCGGGGTGCTGCCGGCCCTTCTGGGCGAGAGAGCCACGGCGAGTGGTGCCATCCGCGAAATTCGGGCGCAGCGGGATCCGTTGTTTGGGGGCAACCCACCCGAACCACTCGCCCCCTACCTAGGCGAGTTGATCGCCGCGGTGCAGGCCAGCACGGCCGCTGGGCGACCAGCGGTGGGGATCGTGTTCGACGGCGACGGTGACCGCATCGCCGCGGTGGATGAGCGCGGCCGCTTCTGCAGCACCCAGCTGCTGATGCCCCTGTTCATCGACCACCTGGCCCGGGCCCGCCAGCTGCCGGGCTCTGTGGTCAAAACCGTGAGCGGCTCCGACCTGATGCAGCTGGTGGCCGAAGGCCTGGGCCGCCGGGTGCTGGAGAAGCCCGTGGGTTTCAAATACATCGCCGCCGAAATGCTGGCGAGCGAGGTGCTGGTGGGCGGCGAGGAATCAGGCGGCGTGGGCTTCGGCATGCACCTGCCCGAGCGCGATGCACCCTTCGCGGCCCTGCTGCTGATCGAAGCGCTGGTGGAGGGTGGAGTGCCCCTGGGCGAGCGGATCGATGCCCTGCAGCAGCGCTGCGGCGGTGCTGCCGCCTACGACCGGCTCGACCTGCGCTTGCCCGATATGGAAGCCCGGCGGCGACTGGAGGCCAAGCTGGCTGCCGCACCCCCCAGCGCGGTCGCCGGCAGCCCCGTGCTGGAGGTGATCACCACCGATGGCGTGAAGCTGCGCCTGGGCCCCAGCCACTGGCTGATGCTGCGCTTCTCCGGCACCGAGCCGCTACTACGCCTCTACTGCGAAGCCCCCAGTGAGGCCCGCGTGGCTGAGGTGCTGGGCTGGGCAAGGACGCTGGCGGAGGCGGCCTGAGCCATGACCCGTTTGGTGATCGCCAGCGGCAACGCCGGCAAAGTGCGTGAATTCGGCCACTTGCTGGCTGGCCTGGGCCTGGAGATCCAACCCCAGCCCGAGGGGCTGGAGGTGGAGGAAACGGGCGCCACCTTTGCCGAGAACGCGCGCCTCAAGGCCAGTGCCGTTGCCAGAGCGAGCGGCGCGTGGGCCCTGGCTGACGACTCCGGCCTCAGCGTCGACGCCCTGGGCGGCGCCCCCGGCGTGCACTCCGCCCGCTACGCCGACAGCGACAGCGCCCGCATTGCCCGGCTGCTGCGCGAACTGGAGCAGGCCGAGGCCACCAGCACCAACCCCAGCCGCCAGGCCCATTTCGCCGCCGCCCTGGCCCTGGCCGACCCGAACGGCACCATCCGCCTGGAGGTGGAAGGCCGCTGCCCGGGTGTGATTCTCGAGGCGCCGCGGGGCACGGGAGGATTCGGCTACGACCCGGTGTTCCTGGTGCCGGAAGCAGGCCTCACCTTTGCTGAGATGCCGTCAAACCTCAAAGCCAAGCTGGGCCATCGCGGCCGGGCCTTCGCCCAGCTCGAACCGGCCCTGCGGCAACTGCTCGGGCGCTGATCAGCCGCCGGGGGCCCAGCTGCCGTGCAGGCCGTAGGGAATGGCCAGGGGCAACTCCAGCACCGCCTGTTCGCTCATATCGGCAGCGTTGAGGATGACCAGATCCGTGGCGCAGCGGGCGCCGTTCCACACCGGCACCAGCACCCAGCCACTGTCTTCTGCGGAGTGCTCTTCGGCGGAGTGCTCTTCAGCGGAGTGCTCTTCAGCAGGGGCAGAGCGGGGCACCATCACTGGCTCCGTGACAAACCCGCGGGGGGCCGCGCTCCACACCCGCCGCTCGCCGGTGTGCAGATCAAGCTTCTCAATAGCCTGCAGGGGATCGTTGCCCCGCTCCCGCTCGGCCACCGCCATCCAGGCGAAGCGGGCCTCCAGTCCCTGGCGCGCGGGGTTCACCATGGCGAACTCACAGCAGCGCTGCTCCAGCCACTCGCTCTGCACGGCACCGGTGCGGGGATCGATCCGGCAACGCCGCAGCTGTCCTTCTGGAATCGAGCCAAAGTCGATCTCACGGAAATCCACCTCGGGGCCGATCGACGGGAAATCGTCGTAGTAGATCGAATCCACCACCACCTCGCCGGTCGCCGCATCTTCGAAGGCATTGAGGTGGTGAAACACAAACCCCTCGGGTGCCGGCACCAGAACCGGGCTGGCACCGGCATGGTGGCCGCCTTGGCGCGGCACTAGCCAGAATTGCCCCGCTTCACCGGGCTTAGACGCCAGGCATTGGGCCGCACCCTTCTGACCGAGCACGAACGGCAGGGGGTTGAACGCCACAGCGTTCTGCAGGAACACCGCCCAACTGGGGGTGATGGCGAAATCGTGAAGGAAGGCAAAGCCCTTGAAGCCGTGGCGGCTGTCGGCCACCAAATCACCGGCCCGCACACCACCGGGCTGATCCTCTGTCGCAAACTCCATCAGCCGGATGGTGCTGGTGGGTCCGGCCTTGACGCCAAAGGTGACCATGCGGGGTTCGCCATGGTGCCCGGGGTCAAAACGGGGATGGGCGCTGAACGCCTCACCGGGCTTGAGCACCCCGGACAGTCGCGATAGTTCCCGGGTCTCCAGGGAGCGGGGATCGAGAGCATGGGGCTCAGCAGCTTCCCAGAGCGCCAGCAGCTGATCACCGAGCCGCACCACCTGGGTGTTGGCGATGTTCTTGAGCCGCAGATCAAAGGCATTGGCCAGAGGGCCGCCCGGTTTCTGGGTGCCGAACACCCCCCGGTAGACAAACTTGCCGGCATCCTCTTCAGCCAACCAACCTTCGGTGCGAACAAAACGGTTGGCCAGATAGGCCTGTCCGGCATCAAACCGAAATGCTGCAATCATCCCGTCGCCATCGAAGGGATGATGCACCCAGCTGCCACCACGCTCCAGGCGTCCGGGACCGTTGCGGTAGAGGGTGCCCGCCAGATCAGCGGGAATGCTGCCCCGCGCTGCAACCAGTGGCACATCCGTGAGTTCAACTCCCACGTTGCGAAAGGCGCTGGACCAGTCGTGACGTGCGTAGGCGGGCTGATGGCCTGTCGGCTGCGGGGAGGTGGTGGTGGTCATCCAGGAGATCCCGCTTCAGCGCTAGCGAATTGAGTCAAAAATAGGTCGGCATAGCATCCACCGCGAGCCAGCAGCTCGGCGTGGCTGCCCGACTCAACAACGTGTCCGGCAGAAATGACGCAGATGCAATCGGCATTCACCACCGTGGACAGACGGTGGGCCACCACCAAAGTGGTGCGATTGGCCATCAGCCGATCCAAGGCCTGCTGCACCACCTGCTCAGAGGCCGAATCGAGCGCAGAAGTGGCTTCGTCAAGGAACAGAATCGGTGCGTTTTTGATCAGAGCGCGGGCAATCGCAATCCGCTGGCGCTGACCACCCGACAGCATGGTGCCGTTTTCACCGATCACCGTGGCATAACCATCCGGCAGCTGGGAAATAAAATCGTGGGCATTGGCCGCCCGAGCAGCCTGCTCAATCTGGCCCGAAGAAGCAGTCTCCAACCCATAGGCAATGTTGTTGGCAACCGTGTCGTTAAACAGAAACGTGTTCTGGTCCACCACCGAAATCAAGCGGCGCAACGACTGAAGCGATAGATCCCGAAGGTCAACTCCATCAATACTGATCACTCCCGAGCAGGGATCATAAAACCGGCAGAAAAGATCGATGATTGTACTTTTACCGCCGCCACTCGAGCCCACCAACGCCACCGTACGCCCACAGGGAACCTCCAAATTGAGATCATCAATTACCCGCTCATCGTCATAACCAAAGCACACATGGGCAGCCTTGAGTCCTTGCGAGACGCCACGCAGCTCAGAGGGCTGCGCAGTCTCCTGGGGATCAGGCTGGGTATCCAAAATGCCAAAGAGATCCTTAGCCGCCGAGACACCCTGCTGCAGGGTGGAATTGGAACGGGCAATCCCCTTAAAGGGCGCATAGCACAAGTAGAGAGAGGTGAGAAAGGCGAAGAAGTTACCCGTCGTTCGGGTGCCCGCGATCACATTTTCACCGCCATATACCAGCACCGCACTGAAACCCACCGCGCCCAGGATTTCCATCAACGGCTGATTGGCCAGTTTCGCGCGTGTGGTCTTGAGCGCAGCCCGCAGCACCGATTGGTTTTCCTCCTCAAAACGCTTCAGCTCATAGGCCTGCATTCCAAAGATCTTGACCACACGCAACCCAACCACCGACTCCTGCAAAAAGGAGGCCAACCGCGCCAAACTAAGCTGCCCTTTACTGGAGTGGCGCCTTACTTTTTTAGACGAGTTGAGAATTGGAGCGATCGCAACAGGAAACAAAATAAATGCGATCAATGACAGGAACCAGTCCTGATAAAAGGCAACGGCAACCAACACGGTCAGGGTTAGGCCGTCCTTGAACACCGATGAAAAGCCATCGACAATTCCCGTTTTAACGAGCGTCACATCTGTGAGAACCCGCGACACCAGAACCGTTGAAGGATTGCGATCGACATAAGACTGGGGCAAATCGAGAACGCGCTCAGCAAGATCGTGACGCAGATCGGCCGTAATCGACTGACCAACGCATTCGGTGAGATAGGAGCCCAAATACTGGGAAACCGCCCTGAGCAGAATCACCACCACAATCACAACCGGCGCCATATACAGACGGCCGCGATCACTTGATGGCAAAATATCGTCAAACAGATAGCGAATCACCAGGGGCACAAAGCCCGTGGAGGCGCCATAGAGAAAATTAAAGAACAGAGCCAAAGAAAAGGCTGGCCACAGATGGCGGCGCCCATAGGCCGCCAAACGCGCATAGATTCCCGTCTTCATCGCATCAAATCCACCAACTCGGCAGCCGCTCTGCGAGATGCCCCGGGAGACCCCATCGCAGCCTGCAGCTCCTTCACAGCCTGATCAAACAACACCCGGTCATCCTGGATACGCTGCACCGAACGGACAATGTTGGCTGCCGTGACATCGCGCTGAAGAAGCTCCGGGAAGAGCTGGCGACCCAGAATCACATTAGGCAAACCAAGAATGCGCCGGCCAATAACAAGTTTGGCGATCAGATAGGTGAGCAGCGAGAAGCGATAGAGGATCACGTGGGGGCAGCCCAGCAAAGCCGCCTCCAGCGTCGCGGTGCCAGAAGCGATCACGCCAGCATCGGCGGCATGCAGCAGGTTGTAGGCATCTGCCTCGATCAAAGGAACGGGCAGCGCCCGGTCGCCGCTGACCTGCTCCAGATAGGAGCGATCGATCGTGGAAGCCTTGAGCAGCACCACCTGCCAACCATCGCGTTTGAGCTGCTGGGCGGCCTGCAGCATCGCAGGCAGCAGCAGCCGCACCTCCGCCCGCCGGCTGCCAGGCATCAACACCAGCAGGGGCTGATCGGGCGCGAGGCCATGGCGATGGCGAATCTGCTCGCGGGTGCCGTTGACATGCAGCTCATCCACCAGCGGATGGCCGACATAGCGGGCGAAATCCCGGCCATGGGCATTGAAGATCGCCTCTTCAAACGGGAAGATCACGGCCAGGCGCTCGATCAACCGCTCCATCTTTTTGGCGCGGCCTTTTCCCCACGCCCACACCTGGGGCGCGATGTAGAAGAACACTGGGATGCCGCGCTTCTTGGCTTCCTTGGCCACAAACAAATTGAAGCCCGGGTAATCGATCAACACCACCACGTCCGGGCGCTGATGGTCCATCTGGTGCTTGAGCAGCTCCATCACCCGGTGGTGACGGCGCAGGCTGCTGATGATCTCCACCAATCCTGCTGCCGAGAGCAGGCGCACATCCGCCAGGATGTCGATGCCACGGGCGCGCAGGTGATCGCCGCCGACACCGGCAATCTCCACACCAGGCAACTGGCGCTGCAACTCCTGAACCAGAAAACCTGCATGGAGGTCGCCGGAGGCCTCTCCAGCCACAAGCAAGACCCGCTTCGGGCCCACCTCAACCATGGTGCAACCGCCCGGCGAGGGGTGCTAGGCGTCGATCGAGCCAAAGCAGCAACGGCTCGAGGCTGGCCGGCTCAACCCTCAAAGGCACAAGGCTCACGCCATCGCGGAAACGGGGCGGCAATCGTTGCCCATCCTTGACCGTGGTGACCAAGCGGGCGCGATTGGCGTGGGCCAAATCCAACAGGCGCTGCAGATCAGATTCAGCATAGACGTGGTGGTCTGGGAAGGATTCCGTGGCCACCACCTGCAGGCCACAGGCCCGCAGGGCCGCAAAGAATTTCTCCGGCAAACCGATGCCGCAGAAGGCCAGCAGACGGGAGCCCAAACAATGGTCCGGCGGCTCCAGGCAGAAGCGCACCGCAAACCACGGTTTCCCCGCAGGCCAACCGCCTGGTGGGCCAAGCTGCGACGCAGCCGGCGAAGCCACCGGGCCAGCAGACCCGGTGAGCACCAACACATCGGCCCGGCCCAACTGGCGGAGCGGCTCGCGCAGGGGCCCCGCCGGAAACACCCAACGGTTGCCAAGGCCGTGGCGGGCATCCAGCACCGAGACATCAAGATCCCGGGCCAGAGGCCAATGCTGCAGGCCATCGTCGAGCAGGATCAAATCGGCGCCGGCCGCCACGGCCAGCTTGGCGCTCTGGCGGCGGTTGGAGCCCACCCACACCACGTCTTCGCCCAGGCTCTGTCCGTATTCGAGGGCCTCATCACCCACCTCCTCGAAGCGACTGGCGGCGGTGACCAAACAGGCCTGGCGGCGCTGAGCTCCGTACCCCCGCAGCAACACCGCCACCCGCCAGCCACGCGCCCCCAGTCCCTGGGCGAGGGCGATCCCGAGCGGCGTCTTGCCCGTTCCCCCCAGGGTGAGATTGCCAATCGAGAGCACCGGCACACCGCACCGCCAGGGGCGGGTGCTGCGGCGGTGCAGCCCGACGGCGGTGGCGTAAAGCCAACCCAGCGGCAACAGCAGCCAGGCCTGCCAACCGCGGCGGCTTTGATACCAGAAACGGGGAGTGGTCAGCGGCATCGATCCCGCACCAACGACGCCACCAGCTGGGACGGCCCCCGCAGGTGCGGCCGAACAGACAGCGGCGACGGGTCGGCATCGGCCTGAGCCGGCGCCGACGCAAGCAGCGCCAGGGCCGCCACCAAGGTTGTTGCCACGTCGGGGTACTGCTGCAGAGATCCAGCCTCGATCAACGGCTCGATCAGATCGGAAAAATTGGCCATATCAGGGCCACACAACACCGGGCGCCCCAGGGCAACGGGTTCCAAGGGATTCTGGCCGCCGTGAGGTTGGCCCATCGGATGGAAACTGCCGCCCATCACCACCACCGTCGCCGCGCTAATCCAAACGCCCATCTCCCCGATCACATCCGCCACCACCACATCCGGGTAGGGCGGGGTCGCTGCTGCCAACAGCTCACTCCACAGGGCCACCGTGAACCCCTGGGCGGCAGCCTGCTCTCGCACCCCGGGGGCCCGCTGGGGATGGCGCGGCGCCAGCAGCAGCGCCACGGGGCGGGCCGCAGCGTCGCAACCAGCCCAGGCCTCCAGCCACTGCTGCTCCTCGCCGGGGTGACAGCTGGCCAGCAGCAACACCGGGCGGCCGGCAAAGGCCTGGCGCAATCGGCTCAGATGGACCGCGTTAACCGGCAGCGGTTCGGCATCAAGCTTGGTGGATCCCAGGGCACGGGCATCGCGGACGCCCAGGCGCCGAAACCGCTCCGCATCAGCCTGCGATTGCGCCAGGCACACCTCGACAGCCGCCAACAACCACGCGGCGTACCAGGGATGGCGGCGGTGGCGCTGATAGGAGCGCTCGCTCATGCGGGCGTTGATCAACAGGAGATGGGGCATCGCCAGCATGAGCTCAGGCCAGAGCTCCGCCTCCGCCAGCACGCCAAGCCGGGGTCGCCAATAGCTGCGAAACAACAGCATTGCCAGCCAGTGGTCGATGGGCACGTATTGGTGGATCACCCCGACGGGCAACACCCGGGCCGCCAGGGCTGCCGAGGTGCGCGTCACCGTGGTCACCAACAGCACCGGCAGGGGGCCCAGCTGCCGCAAGACCGGCAGCAGGCTGTTGAGCTCGCCCACGCTGGCGCAGTGAAACCACACCAAGGGGCCCGGAGGCCGCCGCCGCGTCGGCCAGCCCAGGCGCTCAACCAGCCGCCGAGGATCCTCCTTGCCCTGCACCAGCCGCATCAGCAACAGGGCCAGCCAGACGGGGGTGAGCGCCAGGGCCAGCAGTCGATAACCGCCAAGCAGCAACCAGCCGCGACCATTCATGGCGATCCCTCGCCAACCAGCGCAGCGGTCGCGTGCAACCGGTCTGCCAACAGGGCCTGCCCCTCCGCCAAGCCCGCTCGCGGATGCAGCGGCTCGCCCAACTGCAGCACCACCCGCGCGAAGGGCAGGGGCAACACCGAGCGATCCCAGGAGCGCAGCCGATGGGCGCGGGAACAGAACACCGACACCGGCACGATCGCGCAGCCCGATTGCTGGGCCAAGTGGATCACCCCACTCTTCACCAACTCCGCTGGCCCCTTGGGCCCGTCCGGTGTGATGCAAACCGACTGGCGCTGCTCGAGCAACCGCCGCAACAGCCGATAGGCCTTGAGGCCGCCGCGGGTCGAGGAGCCGGACACCACCGTGAGGCCCCGCAGCCGCACCGCCACCGCCACGATCTGGGCATCCCGATGGGTGCTCAGCAGCACTGCCATAGACCGGCCGCCATAGCTGCGCAACAGCGGCACAAAAAAGGCATGGCGATGCCAGAGGGCATAAATCACGGCGATGCCCTGCTCCTTAACCAGCCGATCCACCTCGGGATGGGCCTGGATCCGGATCCGCGAGGTGAGGCGAAACACCTCCGCGTAGGCATTGAGAAGAAACCCCGCGACCGTGGCCAGGAGCCGATTGTTGAGCAGGGTTCGTTTCTTCGCCAAACCGGTGACCCCAGCGTCTTCGCAGTACCGCGCTCCGCAGAGCCGTTCCATCAAAAACCCCCGAAGGCCGCCACAAGACGAGCCAACGGGGGCATCCCTGGACAAACCAACCCGGACTCAGGCGGAACCGACGCCGACGTAGGAGCCGTAGAAGAACAGACCCACCACAAAGATCACAGCCATGCCGCCGGCGGTAGCCACGAGCCAGAGGGGCAACACCCCTTCGGTCCAGCGGGAGCGCCAGGCCACAGCCGGGCGACCGTCGGGAAGGCGATCCGGAATCCGGCCGTCAGGCAGGTTGGATTTCTTGCCGCTCATCGGGGGCTCTCCTGGTGACGTGAAGAGAATTTAGTTGAAGAAGTAGCTCGAGAACAGAATGCCGATCGTGAACACGAACAGCAGCCCGAGAAACAAACTGGTGCGGTTGAGTTCAACCGGCAGGTTGTTGGGATTGGGGGAGCGTTGCATGGCTGATGGGGAGTGACCGGCTCAGCGGCGAACGAATTGCATGGCCGCCAGGGCGCCCAGGAAGAACACCGTGGGGATGCCGAGAGCATGAACCGACAACCACCGGACCGTAAAGATCGGGTAATTGCGCGGCGTGGTGGAGACGGGTGTCTGGGTCATGGCTTATTGCAGGCGCAGATCAAGCTGGCTCTTGCCCTCGTAGCGCTGGCTCACGACGGGAGCCTTGCTTTCTTGGGCCTGGAAGTAGGCATCGGGGCGGGGCGTACCAAAGGCGTCGTAAGCCAGGCCCGTGGACACGAACAGGAAGCCGGCCAAGAAAATGGCAGGCAGGGTGACCGCATGGATCACCCAGTAACGAATGCTCGTGATGATTTCGAAGAACGGGCGTTCTCCTGTTGAGCCGGCAGCCATAGCGACAAGCGTTCAGCCAAGAGATCCTAGGGGTCGGGCCTGGGCGGATGGGAGGCGTAAGGGCGCTTGGTTACAGAAGTTGGCGACCGCGCAGGCGACCAGCCATCGGTCTCAGCCCACCCAGCGCAGCAGGGAGCCCCGCTCGCCCAGCACGAAGCCCTTGCCATCGGGACTGAAGCTGATGCGGGTGAAGTTGGAGGGCTGCTGGGCGCCCACCGGGTCCTTCTGCCAGCTCTTGCCACCGTCGCCGGACATCAGCAGGGTGCCGCTGCCGCCACCGGTCCAGATCGAGCCATCAGGTGCCCAGGCCATGTCGAGGTAGCCGTAGCCGTTGGTGATCGGGATCACGGCCTTGCCCCAGTCCTCCACATTGCTGGCGTCGGGGTTGAAACGGATCTGGGCGCCGCGGGCCAGCATCCAGAGCGAGCCATCGGGCTGGAAGCCCATCGACTGCAGCCGCTGGCTGCTCATGCGCTGGTGGGGTTGCCAGGTGCCCTGGCCAGGATCCCAGGTGGAGAAGAAGTTGCCCAGGCTGCTGACGCTCACGTAGCGGCCATCGTTGAAGCGGCGCAGCTCCCGCACGGCACCGGCGGCATCCTCAACTTCGGCCTGCCAATTGGTGCCGCCATCACGGGTTTCATAAACGGCGCCGACATTGGTGGCCAGCTCCGCCTGGTTGGTGCCCAGGGCCGTGATCAGGTAAGGCTCACCGGGCAGCTTGGTGTCGAGAAACAGGCGGCTCCAGTTCTGACCACCGTCGGTGGTGTGGAGCAGCAGCCCGGGCTGACCGGCGATCCAACCCTCGTCGCCGCGGAAGTCGATGCTGATCAGACGGAAGTTTTCCTCCTCCGGCAGATCCAGGGCCCGCTCCTCCCATCTGGCACCTCCGTCGTTGGTTTCCAGAATCAGGCGGTTGCTACCCACCAGGAAGCCATGGCGGTCGTCGGTGAAGGCCACATCAAGGGGATTGGCCTTGGTGGCCAAGGGCACCGGCTGCCAAGGGCTGGACGCGGCCACGGGCAGTCCCGTGGTGACACAACCAGACAGACCGAAACCAAGGCCCACCACCAGCACCAGGCTGAGCAGGGAACGCAGCAGGGCCTGGAGCGGACGGGGCAAGGGTGAGCCAGTCATCAGCGCAGGGAGTAGAGGGAGAGGAAGAAGGCGATGGCCAAAGCAAAGCCCCCGAAGATCAACACATTCTTCTGGCCGGGGGTGAGCCGGTTGACGCCCAGGCCGAAATTGAGATTCTCATCGAAGCCACTGGGCTTGTTGCGTGGGCCGATGTCCTTGAAGGCCCCAACCCGACTGCGGCACACCGGGCAGCGAAACGCGATCGGATCTAGCTCCACAAAGGGCGTGCCTGGCTCAATCGCGAGCTTGCGCACTCCCTCAGCCGGGTCGTAAACGAAGCCGCAGCTGCGGCACTCGAAACGGTGGGTGGCTGGATCAACGTCTAGCTCGGTTGCCGAATCAACCTTGGCCACCAGATCCGGCTCCGGTGCGCCACCGGTTTCGCTCTGGGCCTCGGGCGTGGCCTCTGGTGTGGGCTCGGGCGTGAGCTCAGGTGTGGACGTGGAGCTCATCCCTGGGCCTCAGGTGGTGGAGGAAGTTTATCGACGGGGCTGCGGGCGCGGATGCCAGACTGCACCAAGCTTGGCCTGGCTCGCGTGTTTGTGCTCTCCGGCTACGACGCCTTTCTGGGCTTCCTGCTGATCTCAGCAGCGGTGCCCGTGTTGGCGTTGGTGGCCAACAAGCTGCTCTCGCCGAAGAGCCGCATGGGCGAGCGGGAGCTCACCTATGAGTCCGGCATGGAGCCGATCGGCGGTGCCTGGATTCAGTTCAACATCCGCTACTACATGTTTGCCCTGGTCTTCGTCATCTTCGACGTCGAGACCGTGTTCCTCTATCCATGGGCCGTGGCGTTCCACCGACTCGGCCTGCTGGCCTTCATCGAAGCCCTCGTTTTCATTGCCATCCTGGTGGTGGCTCTGGCCTATGCCTGGCGCAAGGGCGCCCTCGAGTGGAGCTGATCCCATGACCAACACCCCCTCCTCCGACAGCCTCTCCATCAACGCGCTCAAGGATCTGCGCGCGGCCAGCTGCAATCCGGTGGGTGCTCCCACGGTCACCTCGGATCTGTCCGAGAACGTGATCCTCACCACCCTCGATGACATTCACAACTGGGCCCGACTGAGCAGCCTCTGGCCGCTGCTGTACGGCACCGCCTGCTGCTTCATCGAATTCGCAGCGCTGATCGGCTCCCGCTTCGACTTCGACCGCTTCGGCCTCGTGCCGCGCTCCAGCCCACGCCAGGCCGACCTGCTGATCGTGGCCGGCACCGTGACGATGAAGATGGGGCCAGCCCTGGTGCGTCTCTACGAGCAGATGCCAGAGCCCAAGTACGTGATCGCCATGGGGGCCTGCACAATCACCGGCGGCATGTTTTCCGCCGACTCCACCACAGCTGTGCGCGGCGTGGACAAGCTGATCCCGGTGGACCTCTACCTGCCCGGCTGCCCGCCGCGGCCCGAGGCGATCTTCGATGCCGTGATCAAGCTGCGCAAGAAGGTGGGCAATGAGGCCCTGGTCGAGCGTGGCAACGTGCAGCAGACACACCGTTACTGCACCGTCTCCCACCAGATGAAGGCCGTGGCACCCATCGTCAACGGTCAGTATCTGGCGGCCGAAACCCAGAAGCAGGCCCTGGCAGCTGCCAGCGCCCTGCCCATGCCCGCCCCGGCAACCGCCATCCCTGCCCAAGCCAACGCCTGAGCGCGCCCGCCATGCCTGCAGACACCCCCACCCCACAGACCGACGCCAGCGACAGCGGAGCCCTTGACAGCCCTACTCCGGGCCCCGTGGGCCAGTGGCTGGCCAGCCAGGGTTTTGAGCAGCTGGCCCTGGGCAGCGACCACCTGGGCGTCGAGATGATCGGGGTGGAGGCCGTGTTTCTGCCCGTGATCGCCACCGCCCTGAAAACCCAGGGCTTCGACTACTTGCAATGCCAGGGCGGGTACGACGAAGGGCCGGGCGGCCGGTTGGTGTGCTTCTACCACCTGGTGAAGCTGGCAGCCCTGGTCGATCACTCCAGCGCCGGCGTGGTAACTGCCGATCAAAGCCCTGAAGAGGTGCGGCTCAAGGTGTTCCTGGAGCGCAACGGCGAGCTCACCATTCCCACCCTCTACGGCCTGTTCCGTGGAGCCGACTGGCAGGAACGGGAAACCTTCGACATGTATGGCATCCAGTTCGCCGGCCACCCCCACCCCAAGCGCTTGCTGATGCCCGAAGACTGGCAGGGTTTCCCCCTACGCAAGGACTACGTGCAGCCCGACTTTTACGAAATGCAGGACGCTTACTGAGCAGCTTGTTCAGGCGCCGCGCTGGTGCTTGCGGAAGAAGCGCATGACCGCTAGGGCCACGCTGCGAGGGTCGTGGCGCAGGGTGGCTGTGGGCCTGGCCCCCTGAAGTGGAGCTAGGGTGACGTCGTAACCCTGGCGGCGCAGCAGGCGCGCGTCGCAGATCACGGGCTCAGCCCCCTGATGGCGGTAGTGGGCCACGAGGGCGGAATCACCCAGATCCTCCTGGGCCAACACCGCCGTGAACAGGCGCTCATCCACGCCGAGGCTGGCGAGCTGGGCCTCGATGGCCCGCAAATGCCCCTCCACGTCAAGCCGATCGGTTTCACCGGGTTGGGTCATCAGGTTGCAGATGTAGAGGCGAGGGGCCTTGCTGCGGCGGATGGCCTCCACCAATTCGGGCACCAACAAGTTGGGCAGCAGCGAGGTGTACAGGCTGCCGGGGCCCAGCACGATCAGATCGGCGTTGGCAATGGCCTCCAGGGCCCTGGGCAGGGCTGGGGGCCGCTCCGGGATGCAACCCAGCCGCACGATCGGGCTGGCGGCATGGCCAATCTTCGACTCACCTTCAATCCGCTCACCGTTTTCGAGTTCCGCCCAGAGACGCACGTCGGCATTGGTGGCGGGCACCACCTGCCCCTGCACGGCCAGCACCCGGCTGCTGGCCGTAATCGCCGATTCCAGGTTGCCGGTGATGGCCGTCAAGGCCGAGAGAAACAGGTTGCCGAAGCTGTGCCCCTCGAGGCCGCTGCCGGCCTTGAAGCGGTATTGGAACAAACGCGTGAGCAGGGGCTCCTCCCGGGCCAGGGCGGCCAGGCAGTTGCGGATGTCGCCGGGCGGCTGCACCCCGAGCTCCCGGCGCAGCACCCCACTGCTGCCGCCGTCATCCGCCACCGTGACGATGGCGGTGAGGTTGCTGCTGTAGCGCTTCAGGCCGCTGAGCAGGGTGGAGAGGCCGGTGCCACCCCCAACCGCAACGATGCTGGGCCCCCGGTTGAGGCGCCGCTGGGCCAGCAGGGCATCCACCAGCAAGGTGTCCTTTTCCGGGGCCAGGGCCTGCTGGATCGAGCCAAAACTGCGGCTCTGGCCGAGCCAGATCAAGAGGGCTCCAACCAGCAGCACCAGGGGGCCGGTGATCTTGCGGGGCAGCACCCCGGTGACCTGGGCCAGCAGCCACTGGATGCTGGAGAGCATCCAGTAGATCGGCTGCAGATCGGCCCACACCGCTGCCCCCAGCAGGGCCACCAGCAAGCCCAGGCCGGAGGTGAGCACCCAGCGCTTCACCACCAAACCGGGCTGCAGCCAGCGGGCCGCCCGCCTGGAGCGGCTCATCAGATCCTTCTGGCGCAGATCGCCACGTCCCAGCCAGCCCGGCTTCGGCAGCGGTCGGCGGGAGCGCCGCAATCGGGAAGCCGGAGCGGGGGGGCGCAAAGGGCGGGGGAGGACGCTGCCGCAACTGGCTGAACTTTACGGAGGCTGTTCGCGGGCGGAAAGGGTCAGGATGGGATCCAGCTTTGCCGCGCCGCCCCTGGCTTCCTCAGCACCGCTCCAGGCCCCGCCGCTGGCTGTGATGGACAACCTCAGCGTGCGCTGGGGCAGCCGGCGGGTGCTGGACGGGGTGAACCTGCAGATCGCGCCGGGGGAACGCCTGGTGGTGGTGGGTCCGTCTGGAGCCGGCAAATCCACGATCCTGCGGCTGCTGGCCGGGCTGCAGTTGCCCAGCAGCGGCCAGCTCAGCCTCTACGGCGTTCCCCAGACCTACCTGCGCCTTGATCAGCGCAACCCTCCCGATGTGCGCCTGGTGTTTCAGAACCCTGCTCTGCTGGGTTCGCTGACCGTGCGCGAAAACGTCGGCTTCCTGCTGTATCGCTTCGGCCGCCTCAGCGAACGGGAGATCCGCGACCGGGTGGGCGCCGCCCTCGATGCCGTCGGGCTGCATGGCACCGAAGAGCAACTTCCCGGGGAGCTGAGCGGCGGCATGCAGAAGCGGGTCAGCTTTGCCAGGGCCCTGATCAACGATCCGGGCAAAGCCGGCGATCAGATGCCGCTGCTGTTGTTCGATGAACCCACCGCCGGCCTCGATCCGGTGGCCTGCACCCGGATTGAAGATCTGATCGTGCGCACCACCGATGTGGCGCAGGCCACGTCGGTGGTGGTCAGCCACGTGCACAGCACCATCGAACGCTCAGCCGAGCGGGTGGTGCTGCTCTACGACGGGCAGTTTCGCTGGAGTGGCACGGTTGAGGACTACCGCCATTGCAGCGATCCTTACGTGGTGCAGTTCAGGAGCGGTAGCCTGCGCGGACCGATGCAGCCGGCAGAGTCTTAGGTCCATGCGCCGCAGTATTCGTGAGGCGATCGTTGGCTTCTCCCTGCTGGCGGCCATTGCCAGTGCCATGGGACTGTCCTTCTGGCTACGCGGCATCTCCCTGGGCCGTCAGAACTGGACCGTGAAGGCCAACTTCGATGAAGCCGCGGGCTTGGCCGAGCGCTCACCGGTCGTCTATCGAGGAGTGCTGGTTGGCAGCGTGCGGAAGGTGCGGGTCACCCCGCAGGCCGTGGTCGCCGAGCTGGAAATCAACCATCCCGACCTCAAGCTGGCTCGGCCGGCCTTCGCCCAGATCGGCGAGGCGTCCCTCCTGGGCGGGGACGCGCAGGTGTCCCTGGTCAGCAGCGGCAAACCGATGCCTCCGAGCGCTCCGAATCCGCGCTCCAAGGCCTGCAATCCCAGCCTGGCTCTGTGCGATGGCGATTCCATCCCAGGCGTGCAAGGGGCGAGCCTCACCAGCGTGACCACCCTGATGCACAAGATGCTGTTGCAAGCCGACCAAATGCAGCTGCTGAGCAAAGTGTCGGCGACCACCAGCAGCTTCGATCACACCGCCAAGGAAGCCTCCGCCTTCATGAAGGACGGCCAGGCGCTGGCCCGGGAGCTGGAAACCACGGTGAAAGCAGCCCAACCAACCATCACCAACCTAAACAGCAGCACCGCCCACCTGCGCCACCTGATCGCCGCCCTCGACAACCCGAAAACCCTGCACGAGCTCCAGGCCACCGTTAGCAATGCCGAGCAGCTCACCGCCAAGTGGAACGCCGTGGGCGGTGATGTGACCAAGCTGACGGACGACCCTCGCTTCATGGACGGCATCCGCAGCGTGGCCGTGGGGCTGGGCAAATTCTTCGAAGAGCTCTACCCCGCCGCTAAACCCCGCTGATCGCCTCCATGGCGATGGCGGCGATGGCCTGATCACTGGCCTTGGGCAGTTGCACATACTTGCCACCGGCGGCCTCGGCCAGGTCCTTACCCATGCCGCTGCCGATGAACTTGCGCTCGGTGTCAATCACCAGCAGCTTGATGCCCAGGGCCCGGTACTTGCTGGCCACCTGCTTCACCTCCTCCTTGAGGTCCACCGGCTCCTCGCCCTCCAGCTGGGGTTGACCCAGGGAGCGGCTGAGGGGCACGTTGCCGCGGCCATCGGTGATCGCCACCACCACCACCTGGCCCAGATCACCGGTGGCCAGAGCGTTGGCCCCCACGCGGGCGGCCTGGGAAAGGCCGTGGGCCAGCGGTGAACCACCGCCGCAGGGCATGGATTCCAGCCGCCGGCGGGCGGCGGTGATCGAACGGGTGGGGGGCAGCAGCACCTCAGCCTGCTCACCGCGGAAGGGGATCAAGGCCACCTCATCACGGTTTTCATAGGCCTCGGTGAGCAACCGGATCACGGCCCCCTTGGCGCTCTGCATCCGATTGAGGGCCATCGAGCCGCTGGCATCCACCAGGAAGATCACCAGGGCCCCCGCCTTGCGCTGCAGCTGCTTGGCCCGCAGGTCGCCGTCTTGGACGATCACGGTGCGGTGCGGTTCACGCTCACGGCGGGATTTCTGATAAGGCGCCGCAGCCCGAAGCGTGGCATCCACGGCAATGCGCTTCACAGGGCCCCTCGGCAGCATCGGCTTCACATAGCGACCGCGCGAATCGCTGAACACCACGGCACGACTGCCGCTGCCGCCGGTTTTGGCCTTGGCCGAGGAAAACAGAAGCAGGTCGGGATCGATGGCGATGGCCTCCGGATCCAGCAAAAACTCCTCCGGCACCTGGGGCGGCGCCTGGTCTTCGGGGGTGTCGTCTTCTTGTTCGTCCTCTTGTTCGTCCTCTTGTTCGTCCTCGGTGTCGTCCTGGTCCGGTTCGTCCGGATCCTGCTCGTTCTCGGGCGGCTCCGGCTCCTCCGGCGGCTGCTCGCCCTGGGGTGGGGGCGGCGGCGGCGGCTCCATCGGCTGATCGGGATCAGGAGGCGGCAGCTGCAGCGCCCGCGGCGCGATCACCAGCCGCACCGCCACCTGGAGGTCGTCGGCCTCAACCCGATCGCGGCCGCTGAGGGCCGCATGGGCCCGGGCCACCCGCACCGCATAGAGCTCACTGCGGTGTCCCTCCACGCCGCCCCGCAGGGCCTCATTCACCAGGTAGGCAATCTGCTCGCGGGAGATCTGCACATCGGGCAGCCATTGACGCGCCAGCAGCAGCTGGGTGGCCAGGGCATCGGTGTCGTCCTGCCACTTCTGGCGGAAGGCCCCACTCGATTCAGCCTGGGCCATGGCGCTGCGGGTGATCTCCACCCGCTGATCCAGCTCCAGCACCTGGTTGGCCGACAACACGATGGCGAAACGATCGAGCAGGTGATCACGCACGGCCCCCTCCTCGGGGTTGTAGGTGGCGATCAGGAGACAGCGGCAAGGGTGCGACAGGCTCAGGCCCTCTCGCTCGATCCGGTTTTCACCGGAGCCCACCGCCGCCAGGAGCAGGTTGGTGATGTTGTCGTCGAGCAGGTTGAGCTCGTCGACGTAGAGCACACCCCGGTGGGCTTCCGCCAGCAGGCCCGGCTGGAACACCGCCTGGCCGCTGGCCAGCGAGGCGGTGACATCCACGGAGCCCACCAGCCGGTCTTCAGTGATGCCCAGGGGCACCTGCACGAACGGCGCCGCAATCACCTTGGTGGGCAGCAGGGCGTTGGCATCGGCGCCGGTGGGGTCGGCGCCCAGCTCGGTGAGGCGTGCACAAGTGGCGGCATCCCAGTCGTCGGGGCGCTGGGGGTCGATGTTGAGGGCCGTACCGCCCACATCGAGCACATCGATCGGCGGCAGCAAGGCATGCAGACCCCTGGCCAGCACCGACTTGCCGGTGCCGCGCCCTCCGGCGATCACCACGCCGCCCAAGCCTGGATCGACAGCAGCCAGCAGCAGGGCCAACTTGAGGGTGCCGTGGCCGGTGATCGCCGCCAGGGGGAAGGCACGGGCCGCGGCATCACTGGTGGTGGGCGATCCGCTGGCAACCGATCCGCTTGCAACCATGGAGGGGCCCGGGGCCGATTCACGTGCGCGCCAGTCTCGCTGATCAGAGCGGCGGCGGTGCTAGGCCGAGCCTGGCCATCGCCCTCGGCGCCAACCTGCCCAGCCGCTGCGGCAACCCAATCGCCACCCTGATCGCGGTGCGGCCCTTGCTGGAAGCCAGCGTGCGGCGATGGAGTCAGGGTCTGCGGCGCCCAGGAGAGACGGCGGCCTTCCGCTGGTCACCGCTGTTTGAAACCCAACCTGTGGGCGGCCCCCCCAGCCAACCCAACTACGTCAATGCCGTCGTGCTGGTGGAGGGCGCAAGCGTGACCGCCGAGCCGGCCACAGATGCTGCCGAGGAGCTGCTGGAGCACTTGCAGGAGCTGGAACAGCACTTCGGCCGGGAGCGCCAGGAACGCTGGGGACCCCGCAGCCTCGACCTCGACCTGCTCTGGTGGGGGGACCTGCGCTGCCACACCCCCCGCTTGCAGCTGCCCCATCCCCTCTGGCGAGAGCGAGACTTCGTGCTGGCCCCACTGGCGGCCCTGGGTGCGGCCCTGGAAGCCACGGCGCCGGGACCCAACTGCACAGCGATCGCCCTGGCCGGCCGAACCGGCTGGCCCGAGCAGCTGGAGGAGGGTTTGCTCACCAGAACAGCCGACCCCCCAGCTGATCCAGAGCGGAATCCACGCTGATCAGCAGCAGGTTGTCCAGCTCGGCCTGGGCAGCCCTGTCAGCCCACCAGCCATCCCTGCGCGATGCTGATGGCACTGCTGCAGCCACCGCTCGCCCATGGCTCCTCTCCCCGCTCCCGAGCCTGCGCGCCACCTGGAAACCACTGCCGCCCTGGACGCCCGCAAGATCCGCTTCGAGGTCAACCGCGTCGAGCTGCCGATGGGCGTGGTGGGCAGCTTCGGCCTGATCCGCCATCCCGGCGCCTCCCTGGCGGTGCCGGTGCTCGAGGACGGCCGCGTGGTGGTGCTGCGCCAATACCGCTTCGCCGTGGCCACCCGCCTGCTGGAATTTCCCGCCGGCACCCTCGATGACGGCGAAGACCCCCTCAGCACCATGCAACGGGAACTCCAGGAGGAGGCCGGCTACAGCGCCAGCCGCTGGGATCCTCTGGGGGCGATGTTGCCCTGCCCGGGCTACTCCGATGAGGTGATTCACCTGTTCCTGGCCCGCGACCTCAGCCCCCTGGCCGAGCCCCCCGCCGGCGACGACGATGAGGACCTGGAGGTGCTGCTGATGGAGCCCGCCGAACTGGATCAGGCCCTGGCCAGCGGCGACGAATACCTCGACGGCAAGAGCGTCACCGCCTGGCTGCGGGCCAAACAGCTGTTGGCCCTCTGAGCGCTATGCCCACCCCCCGCTGGCTGTTCTGGCATCGCCGCGACCTGCGCCTGGCCGACAACCGCGGCCTGGCGGCCGCCGCCGCCGCCACCCCGGCCGTGACCGGGGTGTTCGTGCTGGATCCCGCCATCCTCTCGGAGCCCACCATGGCGCCAGCGCGGCTGTGGTTTCTCAGCGAGAGCCTGCGGGAGCTGCAGCAGAGCTGGCAGCAGGCCGGCAGCCGGCTGGTGATCCTCCGGGGTGATCCCGCCGAGCTGCTGCCCCGCCTGGCCAGCGCCATCGACGCCGAGGTGGTGGCCTGGAACCGCGACGTGGAGCCCTTCGGGCGCGAGCGGGATCGGCGGGTGGCGCGGGCGCTGCAGGCGGATGGCCGCAAGGTGCTGGCCGACTGGGACCAGCTGCTGGTGGAGCCCGAGGCCCTCAAAACGGGCGCCGGCGATCCCTACCGGGTGTACGGCCCCTACTGGCGCAGCTGGCGCCGACGGGTGGAGGAGGCCAGCGCTCTTGGCTCGGCCGCCTCGGGTGGCCTGGATCCCCTGCCGGCGCCGAGCGCCCTGATCGATTGCGAGTCCGCCCAGCTCAGCGGGCTGCCACTGGTGAGCCCCGACCTGGAGCACGGCTTCTCCGGCAGCGACCTCTGCCCCTGCCGCCCCGGCGAGAAAGCTGCCCAGCAGCAGCTCGAGGCCTTCTGCGATGGGGATGGCCGCCACACTCCCCTGCTGAGCTACGAACCAGGCCGCAACATCCCCGGCGAGGCAGGCACCTCAGGCCTAAGCGCCGCCCTCAAGTTCGGCACGCTCAGCCCGCGCCAGGCCTGGGCCGCCGCCCAGCAGGCCCGTCCGCTGGCCCGCAGCGAGGAGGAGCGCCAGTCGATTCAGGTGTGGGAGCAGGAGCTGGCCTGGCGCGAGTTTTACCAACAGGCGCTGTTTCACTTCCCGGAATTGGCAGGCGGCCCCTACAGGCCCCAGTGGCGCGCCTTCCCCTGGGACAACGACACCGGCCGTTTTGAGGCCTGGCGCGACGGTCTCACCGGGATGCCGATCATCGACGCCGCCATGCGCCAGCTCAACGAAAGCGGCTGGATGCACAACCGCTGCCGCATGATCGTGGCCTCCTTCCTGGTGAAGGACCTGATCTGCGACTGGCGCTGGGGCGAGGCGGCTTTCATGGCACGCCTGGTGGATGGCGACCTGGCCGCCAACAACGGCGGCTGGCAGTGGAGCGCCAGCAGCGGCATGGACCCCAAACCCCTGCGCATCTTCAACCCGGCCACCCAGGCGGCCAAGTTCGATGCCGACGCCAGCTACATCCGCACCTGGCTGCCGGAGCTCAAGCACGTGAGCAGCCGCGACCTGATCAGCGGCGAGATTGCACCGCTGGAACGCCGCGGCTACCCAGCACCCCTGGTGAACCACAAGCTCCAGCAGGCCCGGTTCAAAGCCCTTTACGCCACGATCAAGAGCTGAGCCACGATCAAGGGCTGAGCCGCGATCAAGAACTCACCAACGCCGGCTCGCCCACCACGCTGCGCAGCACCGCGATCACCCGCTGCTGCTGCTCGTCAGTGAGCTCGGGGAAGATCGGCAAGCTCAGCACCTCCGTGCAGAGGCGTTCGGTGATCGGCAGGGATCCCGCGCCGTAACCCAAGGCGGCGTAGGCCGGCTGGCGGTGGATCGGAATCGGGTAGTAAATGATCGTGCTGACGCCGGCATCCTGCAGCTGCTGCTTGAGCCAGTCGCGGCAGCAGGCCTCGGGCAGGCCAAAACTGGCACTGTCAGGGGAGGGCACGCAGGCCCCTGACGCCCCTTCGCAGGCGCGGGCGCCGGGGCACTGGGGCACGCGCAGCACAAACTGGTTCCAGCTGTGGCCGGCGGGTCCGGCTTCCGGCAACGCCACGCCACCCAGGGCCGCCAGGTGATCGCGGTAGTGGCGGGCGATGGCACCGCGGCGCTCCACCCAGCGCGGCAGGTGGGGCAGCTTGACGTTGAGAACGGCGGCCTGGATGGAGTCGAGGCGGCTGTTGTAGCCCAGGGCTGTGTGCAGGTAGCGGCGCGGCATGCCATGCACGGCCAGCTCGCGGATGGCCTGGGCCAGCCCGGCATCGCGGCAGGTCACCGCCCCGCCATCGCCGGCGGCGCCAAGGTTCTTGGTGGGGAAGAAGCTGAAGCAGCCGGCATCGCCCCAGCTGCCCACCGGCCGGCCGGCCCAGCTGGCCCCCGTGGCCTGGGCACAGTCTTCGATCACCCGGAGGCCATGGCGCGCGGCGATGGCGCACACCCGCTCCATATCCACCGGGCGGCCAAACAGGTGCACCGGCAGCAACGCCTTGGTAGCGGGGTTGATGGCCGCTTCGAGCTGGTCGAGATCAATCAGGTAGCTGCTCTCCTCCACATCCACAAACACCGGCGTGGCGCCCACGGCGCTGATCGCTTCGGCGGTGGCGAAAAAGCTGAACGAGGCCGTGATCACCTCATCACCGGGGCCGATGCCCAGGCCCCGCAGGGCCAGGATCAGGGCGTCGGTGCCGCTGTTGCAGCCGATGGCGTGGGGCACGCCACAGGCCCTGGCGAAGTCATCTTCAAAGCGACCAATCGTGGCGCCGCCGATGTACTGACCGCTGCGCAGCACCTCTAGAACGGCCTGATCGAGAGCCTCACCCAGCTCATGGATCTGCTCGCTGAGGCTGAACGGAGGCACTTGCATCAGTGCAACTTAAGTCGCCCGCACCACCGGCCCGCGCTCAGGATGCCACTTGATATTGCAGCCGATGGCCGGCCGTTGCTCCCCAGGCACCGGTTCGCCGGCCAGCACGGCGGCGATGGCAGCCCGCAGGTCGCGGCCATTGCAAGGCAGGTCATTGCCAGGTCGGCTGTCATCCAACTGGCCGCGATAGGCGAGACGATGGTCGGCGCCAAACAGAAACAGATCGGGCGTGCAGGCGGCCTGAAAAGCCCGGGCCAGGGCCTGGTCGGCGTCGAAGAGATACGGGAAGGTCCAGTGGTGGGCAGCGGCCTGAGCCTGCAGACCCTCCGGGCCGTCCTGGGGATGGGTGAGGGTGCTGTTGCTGGAGATGCCGATCAGCTGCAACCCGGAGACGCCCGCGCCTCCCGCGTGCTCGCCCGCCAGCCGGGTCAGCTCCGGCTCGATGTGCTTTACAAACGGGCAGTGGGCACAGAGAAACAACACCAGCACCGGCTGAGCCGCCAGCACCTGCAGATCCAGAGGGCTGCCGCTCACCTGCTGGGTGCTGCCGGCAGCCAGTTCGGAGCGAATCAACTCGAGCGGCAACGGTGTGCCCAGCGGCAGCATCGTGGAGGGGGTGAGGGCCATGATTCCCGCGGCTCTGCCATGTGCCCACAATTGTGACCCCATTCCGGAGACGGCCTGCCCTTGCCATTGCCCTCGGCGCTGCCCTGCTGAGCGCCTGCGTGCCGGCCCACCGCCACCCGAGCTGGGCGATCTACCCCCTGCAGCGGGTGGTGCCCCACGACGGCCTGGCCGTGGTGAGCCAACCCGATGGCTATGGCCTGCACATCTGGCTCGACACCGACACCCGCCAGAGCGGCCGCTGCCAGCCCCGCTGGAGCGTCGATGCCGCCCGGCTGTTCAACGGCAATGGCAGCGCGCCGTTCAGCTCGGGCCTGGCCCCGCGCCAGGAGTTCTTCCAGGCCGTGGCCCGCGCCGAGGTGCAACGCGCCCTGCGCCAGCAGAGCGAAGCCCTCTGCCGGCAGCGGGCACCCCGCAGCAGCTTCAGCTGGGTGGAGCCCCCCCGCAATGCCGCCGAGATCAAGCCCGAGACCTATCCGCTGCTGGAGGAGTCCGACCTGCTCAGCGATCCCAACGCCGTGCTCGAGCAGGAGGAGCGCCTGCTTCAGTCCGCGCCCACAGCACCGGCTCAGCCCGGCGCCAGTAGCGACTGAAGCGGCGCAGATCGACCGGCTCCGGCAGCTCCACGAAGGGCTCGGGCTCGATCACCTGCAGCGGCAATTGGGCGGCGATCCGCTCGCGCAGCAGGGCGAAACGCGGATCCACGCCGGCGCTGGTCACCACGCCATCGGCCCCATGGCGGCGGGCGAAGGCCAGCACCTCCTCGGCCACATCGCCGTGGCGCAGGGTCACCGGCAGCTCCAGCAGGCATTCATACAGAAAGCCCAGGCGCTTGAGGCTGAGGCCCGCCTGGGCGATCAGCTGCCGATCAAACACAAACACCGCCGGCACCGCCGGATGGGCCACCAGGGCGGGATTGGCCGGCCCCAGGGCCTCGCCGTGAATCCAGAGCACGGGCTTCAGCACGGTTGCTCACCCAGCAATGGTCCTCCCAGCAACTGGGCCTGCAGCTGCTCGTAGCTGGCGTCAAACGGGCAGGTGCCGTTTGTGGCGGCAGCGCAGGCGCGGCAGTAGCGCCCGGAGCTGAAGCGCTCCAGGTTGTCGCGGTTGAACAGGTAGGGCTTGCTGCTGAAGCTGCTGGCCACCCACTGCCAGCTGAGGTTGTTGCTGGCGGGGTCGCCATCGAGCAGGTGCTGCAGAAACCAACGGGCGCCGGCCTGCCAGCGCACCCGGCGCCAATGCACCACGTAGCTGGCCAGCCACATCCGGGCGTGGTTGTGCAGCCAGCCGGTGGCATGAAGCTCCTGCACGAAGCCGTCGATGCAGGCCAGGCCGGTGCGGGCCTCGAGCAGGTCGGCCGGCAGCGCGGCGGCGTAGGCCTCGGGGGCATGGCCGGTTTTGAGCGGTTCGCGGTCGTGCCAGATGCCATCGCCGAGCTGGCGCCAGAGCCGTTGCCAGTAGTCGCGCCAGCCCAGCTCATTGATTAATTTTTGGGCCGCTGCCGGAGGCTGGCCGCTGCGCTCCAGCCAGGCAAACACCGCCTCGCGCACCTCCACCAGGCTGAGCACGCCGTGGCGGATCCAGGGCGAGAGGCGCGTCACAGCCCCATCGAGGTGGTTGCGGCTGCGGCCATAGGCCAGCGGATCGATGGCGGCGAGCGCCGTTTCAGCCGCCCGGCGCCCACCTGGGATCGGGCTCAACCCGCCAGGGGCCTCAGGAAACAGCTGCCGCAGGGTGGCTTCCAGCTCGGCGCGGCTGGCGAACTGACGGGGCAGATCCCCGGGTGGGAGAGAATCCCCCGATCGCATCACTTCGGCTCCTGGCCATTCCTCCCATGCTCCTCGATCTGCGCGGCAAGAAGGCCCTGGTCACGGGTATTGCCAACAACAAATCGATCGCCTGGGGCATCGCCCAGCAGCTCCATGCCGCTGGCGCCGAGCTGGGCGTCACCTACCTGCCGGATGAGAAGGGCCGCTTCGAAGGCAAGGTGCGCGAGCTCACCACTCCGCTGGCGCCCAGCCTGTTCGAGCCGCTGAACGTGCAGGACCCGGCCCAGATCGAGGCCGTGTTTGCGCGGGTGAAGGAGCAGTGGGGCTCGATCGACGTGCTGGTGCACTGCCTGGCCTTCGCCGGCAAGGACGAACTGATCGGCGACTACTCCGCCATCAGCCCCGAGGGCTTTGGCCGGGCCCTGGAGGTGAGCGCCTACTCGCTGGCGCCCCTCTGCCGCTGGGCCAAGCCCCTGTTCAACGAAGGCGGCAGCGTGATCACGCTGAGCTATCTGGGGGCTGAACGGGCCATCCCCAACTACAACGTGATGGGCGTGGCCAAGGCGGCCCTGGAGGCCTCGGTGCGCTACCTGGCCGCCGAGCTGGGCCCGGAGAAGCAGGTGCGCGTCAACGCGATCAGCGCCGGCCCGATCCGCACCCTGGCCAGCAGCGCCATCGGCGGCATCCTCGACATGATCCACAACGTGGAAGCCAAGGCCCCCCTGAAGCGCACGGTTACCCAGGAGGAGGTGGGCAGCACCGCCGCCTTCCTGGCCAGCCCGCTGGCCTCAGGCATCACCGGCCAGGTCATCTACGTGGACGCCGGCTACTGCATCACCGGCATGTGAGCGGCACACTGGAGCCAAGAGCCCCAGCAGGCCCAGGAGAGCATCACCATGCGCACCGGCACCATCCACCGCGTCACCGGCGAAACCGACGTGCGCGTGACGCTGGGGCTCGACGGCAGCGGCCGCTGCACGGTGAACACCGGCGTGCCGTTTCTCGACCACATGCTCCACCAGCTGGCCAGCCACGGCCTGGTGGACCTGGAGATCAGCGCCAAGGGTGACACCCACATCGACGACCATCACACCAACGAAGACGTGGGCATCGCCGTGGGCCAGGCCCTGGCCCAGGCCCTGGGCGACCGGCGCGGCATCCACCGCTTCGGTCACTTCGTGGCGCCCCTCGATGAAGCGCTGGTGCAGGTGGCGCTCGACTGCTCCGGCCGACCCCACCTCAGCTACGGGCTGCAGATCCCGGCCCAGAAGATCGGCAGCTACGACACGGAGCTGGTGAAGGAGTTTTTCGTGGCCGTGGCCAACAACAGTGGCCTCACCCTGCACATCCGCCAGCTGGATGGGGTGAACTCCCACCACATCGTGGAGGCCTGTTTCAAGGCGTTTGCGCGGGCGCTGCGCCTGGCCGTGGAAGTGGATCCACGCCGCGCCGGCACCGTGCCGAGCAGCAAAGGCGTGCTGGAGCAGGCAGGGAGCTGAGGAAGGCCACTGCCGGGACCACTAGCCCACTAGCCCGGATCCGACTCCCGCGACCAGAGAAACAGCCCCAGCCGCTCGGCATCCGCCATCGTTTGCTCCGCATCGAGCAACAGGGCGCTGCGCGCTTCCCAGGCGATGCCGGCCAGGCCCGCCACCGCGGCCTTGGCCACGGTGGTGGGACCGATGCCGGGGAGGTCCATGCGCCTGTCCTGGTTGAGCTTGGGGGCCTTGTAAAGCACGCCGGAGCGGCCCGTATCCGGCCGATCGGTGCGCGTGGCCGCCACCCACTCGAGCATGGCGTCCGTGCCCGGCAGGGCTTCAGTGGCCAGGCACAGCCCCTTGGCCACCACCGCTCCCTGGCCCACATCCACCTGGGAGATGGCCTCCACGATGTAAGCGGCGCGCTCCACATCAGCCCGGTCCATGTCGCTGGGCACGGTGCTGGCGTAGAGACCGGGCTCCGGCAGCAGGTTCGGCGCCACATCCTCGATGCCCACCACCCGCAAACCGTGCTCCTCGATGATCTGTGCCAGTGCCCGGAGGGAGGCGTCATCGCCGTTGCGCAGCGAGGCCAGGATGCGCGGAGCGGCCATCAAGGTGGAACCCTCGAAGCGCAGCAGGTTGAGCGAGCGCGGCCGCACAAACTTGCCCACCATCACGATCTGCTCGATGCCCCGCTGCTGCAGCGACTTGATGAAAGCGATCGAGCGCTCGAAGAAGAATTCCTCCGCCGCTGGTACATCCACCTCCAACCCATGGGGATAGCAGGCGATGTGGGAGCGGCCCGCCCGGGCGAGGGCCTGCGAGAGCATCCTCGGCAGCGCGCCCTCACCGGCAATGATCGCGAGGGTCGGATCACCCATCAGGGCCGAAACTGCTCCGCGCTCAGTGGTATGGGCAGTCAAAGGCCCAACACCCTGGAGTGGCTGGCTGTGGTGGACAGGTCCTGCGGCGTCATGGCCCCTTCAGGGCAGCCTGCAGCGCCTGGAGCAGGGCCGCGGGGCTGAGCCGCTGGTCGGCCTGGGCGCCCTCCTGGTCGCTGGCTGCGGCGCGCAGATCCTTGAGCCCCACCAGGCCATCAGCCGCCTCCTGCTCACCGATCACCGCCGCCCAGCGGGCCCCGGAGCGGTCGGCCCGTTTGAACTGCTTGCCAAAGGCCGCGCCACTGGCATCGCGCTCCACCGCCAGGCCAGCCTGACGGCAGAGCCGCGCCAACGCCAGCGCCTGCGTGGCCGCCGCCTCGCCGCGGCTCACCACGTAGAGATCCAACGCCGGAGCAGCCGCCACCGGCCGCTCGAGCTGGCTGAGCAGCAGCACCAGCCGCTCCATACCGAGGGCCCAACCGATCGCGGGAGTGGCCGGCCCGCCCAGCTGCTGCACCAGGCCGTCGTAACGGCCGCCGCCACACACGGTGGCCTGGGCGCCCAGCTGGCTGCTGGTGATCTCGAAGGCGGTGTGGCTGTAGTAGTCGAGGCCCCGCACCAGGCGGGGGTTGAGCACAAAGGGGATCTCCAAGGCTGCGAGGGCCTGCTGCACGGCGGCGAAGCGGGCCTGGCTGGCGTCGCTGAGGGCTGACGCCAGGCTGGGGGCCTCCGCCAGCAGCGCCTGGGTGCCTGGGTGTTTGGAATCCAGCACCCTCAGGGGGTTGCTGTGGATACGCGCCTGGGAATCGGCATCGAGCAGCTCGCGCCGCTGCTCAAGCCAAGCCACCAGCAGCTCGCGGTAGCGGGCCCGATCCTCAGCGCTGCCGAGGGAATTGAGCTCCAGGGCCAGGCCACCCACGCCCAGCGCGGCCAGCAGATCCCAGGCCACGGCGATGGCCTCCGCATCGCTGCAGGCATCGGCAAAGCCCAGCAGCTCCAGGCCGATCTGGTGGAACTGGCGCTGGCGGCCCGCCTGGGGGCGCTCGTAGCGGAACATCGGCCCGCCATACCAGAGCCGCTGCGGCCCCTGGCTCAGCAGGCCGTGCTGGATCGCGGCCCGCACCACCGAGGCCGTGCCCTCCGGCCGCAGGGTGCAGCTGCGATCACCGCGATCGAGAAAGGTGTACATCTCCTTACCCACCACATCGGTGGCCTCGCCGATGCCGCGGGCAAACAACTCGGTGACCTCCAGCAGCGGCGTGCGGATCTCGACGATCCCCGCGCGGCGGAACTGCTCCCGGGCCGTGGCTTCCACGTGCTGCCACAGGCCGCTCTGCTCGGGCAGCAGATCGACCATGCCACGCAGGCTCTGCAGCGACGCCAAGGCGAAAGGAGCGAGTGGGGTGAGTCTGCCTGCCGGCGCTCAGGCGGGGCTGGCGGCATTGGTGGCGCGGTACCAGCGGGCGAAGCGCTCCACCCCCACGGCGATCGGGGTGGCGGGCCGGAAGCCCACCCAGGCCTCCAGCAGAGCTGTGTCGGCGGCGGTAGCCTCCACATCACCGGGCTGCATTGGCTGCAGATCCCGGATCGCCGGCCGGCCCAGGACCTGCTCCAGCAGCTCGATGAAGCGCAGCAGCTCCACCGGCTCGCTGTTGCCGATGTTGAACAGGCGGTGGGGCGCCCAACTGGTGGCTGGGTCGGGCGACCCGGCATCGAAGGCAGGATTGGGGGTGGCGGGCTTGTCGGCGCAGGCGATCACGCCGGAGACGATGTCATCGATGTAGGTGAAATCCCGGCGCATGCGCCCCTGGTTGAACACCCGGATCGGCTCCCCCGCCAGGATCGCCTTGGCAAACAGCATCGGCGCCATGTCGGGCCGGCCCCAGGGGCCGTACACCGTGAAGAAGCGCAGACCGGTGGCCGGTAGCCCATAAAGGTGGCTGTAGGTGTGGGCCATGAGCTCATTGGCCTTCTTGGTGGCCGCATAGAGGCTCACCGGATGGTTCACCGGCTGGTGCTCGGCAAACGGCAGATTGGTGTTGCCGCCATACACCGAGCTGCTGGAGGCATAGACGAGATGCTCAATGCCGTGGTGGCGGCAGCCCTCGAGGATGTGGCCGAAGCCCACCAGATTGGCCTGGATGTAGGCGGCCGGGTTTTCGATCGAGTGGCGCACCCCTGCCTGGGCCGCCAGATGGATCACCGTGGTGGGGTTGTGCTGCGCGAAGGCCGCTTCCACCGCCGCCCGATCCTCCAGATCGGCTTCGATCAGCGCCCAGGAGGCGCCGGAGGTGCCCGTGGTGACCGCCGTGGCCTGGAGCTGGGCAATCCTGGCCCGTTTCAGGGCGGGGTCGTAATAGGGATTGAAGTTGTCGAACCCCACCACCCGCTCGCCGCGAGCCAACAAGCGCTCGCACACGGCTGCACCGATGAAGCCGGCAGCACCAGTCAAGAAAATAGTCATGGAAGGGGCTCCGGACCTGCGGGGGGAACGGCCTGCAAGCTCCACGGCGTCCTGTGCCGGATTCTGTACAACCAGTACGGAATCAGGGAGAGCAGCTTGCGGAACGGGGCCTTGGACATTCAGCTGAGGGCCTCCCGGAAGTAGGCGATCGTGGGGTCCAGGCCCTGCTCCAGCGGCACCGTGGGCTGCCAGCCAAGCTCCTGCTGGGCCAGCGCGATCACCGGTTGCCGCTGCAGCGGGTCGTCGGCCGGCAGCGGTTCACAGGTCAACGGCAGGTCGGGATTGATGCGGGCGCGAACCAGCTCGGCCAGCTGGCGGATCGTGAACTCGCCAGGGTTGCCGATGTTGATCGGGCCGGTGTGGCTGCCATTCATCAGTCGGATCAGGCCCTCCACCAAGTCATCCACATAGCAAAAGCTGCGGGTCTGGCTGCCATCGCCATAGAGGGTGAGCGGTTCGCCCCGCAAGGCCTGCACGATGAAGTTGCTCACCACCCGACCGTCGTCGGGGAGCATGCGCGGGCCATAGGTGTTGAAGATCCGCGCCACCCGGATCTCGGTGCCATGCATGCGCCGGTAGTCGAAGCAGAGCGTTTCGGCGATGCGCTTGCCCTCGTCGTAGCAGCTGCGCAAGCCGATGGTGTTGACGCAGCCGCGGTAGCTCTCGGGCTGGGGATGCACCTCCGGATCGCCATACACCTCGCTGGTGCTGGCGAGCAGCAGCCGGGCACCGACGCGGCGGGCCAGGCCCAGCATGTTGTAGGTGCCCAGGAAGCTGGTTTTGGCGGTCTTGATCGGGTTGAACTGGTAGTGCACCGGAGATGCCGGGCAGGCCAGGTGCCAGATCCGATCGACCTCAAGCTTGATCGGCTCGGTGACGTCGTGGCGGATCAGCTCAAAGCGCGGATGGCCGATCCATTGGGCGATGTTGACCTTGCGGCCGGTGAAGAAGTTGTCGAGGCAGATCACCTCCTCGCCGGCCTGCATGAGGCGATCGACGAGGTGAGAGCCGACGAAGCCGGCGCCGCCGGTGACCAGGTTGCGCGTGATCGAAGCCGGCATCTCTCAGCCCTCCCCCACGGTCCAAACGTTGAGCCCTGCAGCCCGGGCGGCGCTGGCGTCCGCCTTGGCCCGGGCATCAAACAGCCAGGCCGGCTGGCGCATCACCGCCGCCACCGCTGGCCAATCGATCGCTGCGAATTGCTGCCATTCGGTGAGCAGCAGCAGGGCATCGGCGCCGCTGGCCGCCTGCTGCACATCGCTCACTTGGTGCCAGCTCCCTTCGGCAGTGTGAGCGCCAGTGGCCTCGCCAGCCGGCTGACCCAGGTCGCGCGCCATTTGCTCTTCGTTCACTTTGGGATCCACGATCTGCATGATCGCGCCCTCCTCCAGCAGATCCCGGCAGATCCGGATCGCCGGTGATTCGCGCGTGTCGTTGGTGTCGGCCTTGAAGGCAAAGCCCAACACCCCGATCCGTTTCCCCGTCACCGTGCCAAACAGCTTGTTCACCACCAGCTTGGCGATGCGGTGCTGCTGCCAGGTGTTGAGCAGCACCACCTGCTCCCAGTAGGCCGCCACCTCCTCCAGGCCGTAGTGGCGGCAGAGATACACCAGGTTGAGGATGTCTTTCTGGAAGCAGCTGCCACCAAAACCAGGGCCCGCCTGCAGAAACTTCGCGCCAATACGGCTGTCGGCGCCGATCGCCTTGGCCACCTCGCGCACATCGGCACCCGTGGCTTCGCAGATGGCCGCAATGCTGTTGATCGAGCTGATCCGCTGGGCCAGAAAGGCATTGGCCGTGAGCTTGGAGAGCTCGCTGCTCCAGAGGTTGGTGCGCAGGATCTTCTGGGGGGCCACCCACTGGCCATAGATCCCTGCCAGGGCCTCGATCGCCTCCGGATCCTCGCCACCGATCAGCACCCGATCAGGACCCTCCAGATCACCGATCGCCGTGCCCTCCGCCAGAAACTCGGGGTTGGAGAGCACCGCGAACGTCTTGCCCGCTGGGCCCGCATCCAGGATCGCCTTCACCGCCGCTGCGGTGCGCACCGGCAGGGTGCTTTTCTCCACCACGATCGTGTGGCCCTGAGCGGCGCGGGCGACCGTGCGGGCGCTGGCCTCCACCCACTTGAGGTCGCTGGCCTGACCAGCGCCCAAACCCTTGGTCTTGGTGGGCGTGTTCACCGACAGGAACACCATGTCGGCCGCGGCGATCGCCGCCTCCACCGCCGTGGAGAAGTGCAGATTGCGGCCACGGCAGCGGCCCACCACCGCATCCAGACCCGGCTCGTAGACCGGCAGCTGGCTGAGATCGGGATCGTTCCAGGCGGCGATGCGCTCGGCATTGAGATCCACCACGCTCACCTGGATCTGCGGGCAACGATCAGCAATCACCGCCATCGTCGGACCGCCCACATAGCCCGCGCCGATACAGCAAATGCTGCGAATGGTTGATGACGCCATGGAACGCGGCAGGCCGATAGCGAGAGACTATCCCTGAAGCACGGGATGCCCCGATTGGCCCAACTGCTGATCACCGGAGGCGCCGGCTTCATCGGTAGCCACACCGCCCTGGTGCTGCTGGAGGCCGGCCACAGCCTGGTGGTGCTCGACAACTTCACCAACAGCTCGCCCGAGAGCCTGCGGAGGGTGCAGGAGCTGGCCGGCCCTGAGGCAGCCGGCCGGCTCACGGTGGTGGAGGGCGACATCCGTTCCGCAGCGGATCTGGAGCGGGCCTTCGCCGCCGCCCCCGGCGGCGGGCCGATTGAAGCCGTGATCCACTTCGCCGGGCTCAAAGCGGTGGGGGAATCGGTGCGCGACCCCCTGCGCTACTGGGATGTGAACCTGGCGGGCTCGCGGCAGCTGCTGGCGACCATGCAGGCCCACGGCTGCCGCACCCTGGTGTTCAGCAGCAGCGCCACCCTCTATGGCTACCCCGAGGTGGTGCCGATCCCCGAGACGGCGCCGATTCAACCGATCAATCCCTACGGCCACAGCAAGGCCGCCGTGGAGCAGCTGCTGGCCGATCTGGTCGCCAGTGAGCCCGGCTGGCGCATCGCCCGGCTGCGCTACTTCAACCCCGTCGGAGCCCACCCCAGCGGGCGGATCGGCGAAGACCCCAGCGGCATCCCCAACAACCTGTTCCCGTTCGTGAGCCAGGTGGCCGTGGGGCGGCGCGAGCGACTGCAGGTGTTTGGCGGCGATTGGCCCACCCCCGATGGCAGCGGCATCCGCGACTACATCCACGTGATGGACCTGGCCGACGGCCACCGGGCCGCCCTCGATGTGCTGCTGGCGGAGCCACCCCAGCTGCTCACCCTCAACCTCGGCAGCGGGATGGGCCACTCCGTGCTGGAGGTTGTACACGCCTTCGAAGCCGCCAGCGGCCGCCCGGTGCCCTACACCGTGGTGCCGCGGCGCGATGGCGACGCCGCCAGCACGGTGGCCGATCCCCACCTGGCCATCGAGCGGCTGGGCTGGCGCACCCAGCGCGGGCTGGCCGACATCTGCCGCGACGGCTGGTGCTGGCAGCAGGCCAACCCCCAGGGCTATGGCCGCTGACGCCCGGCTGGTGCTGGCCGGTGGCGGCCACAGCCATGCGCTGCTACTGCGGATGTGGGCCATGGCACGGGGGCGACCCGGTCGACGGCCAGCAGCCCAGATCACCCTGGTGAGTCGGTGCAGCACCGCCCTGTATTCGGGCATGGTGCCGGGTCTGGTGGCCGGCCTTTACGACACCCAGGCCTGCAGCATCGACCTGCGTCGCCTCTGCCGACTGGCCAAGGTGACCTTCGTGCAGGCGGAGATCACTGGCCTCGATGTCCAGGCACGGGAGCTGCAGCTGGAGGGCCGGCCCAGCCTGCGCTGGGACTGGCTCAGCCTCGATGTGGGGGCGGAAACCGTCGACAGCGAGCACGCGGCGGTGGGCGTCAAGCCCCTGGAGCCCTTCCTGCAGTGGTGCGCCCAGCAGGAGCAGGGCTCTATGCGCATCCGGGGCGGTGGCGCGGCGGCCGTGGAGGTGGCCTTGGCCCTGCGGGGCCGGGGGCTGCAACCCGAGCTGCTGTTGCGGGGGCACGCCTTGCATCTGGGCTCGGCAGCGGCCAACCGGCTGGGCGAACGGCTGCTCCAGGGCGCAGGAATCACCGTTGAAAAAAACAGCCCCGCAGGTGCGGCGGCCGACCTGGCCTGCACCGGCAGCGGCGGGCCCCATTGGCTGGCCGCCAGCGGACTGCCCTGCGACGCCCGGGGGCGGCTGCTCACCGAAGCGAGTCTGCAGGTGAAGGACCACCCCATGCTGTTTGGCAGCGGCGACTGCGGCGTCATCACAGGCCATCCCCGCCCTCCCGCCGGTGTCTGGGCCGTGCGCTGCGCCCCAACCCTGGCCCGCAACCTGGCCGCCGCAGTGGCGGGTCGCCCGCTGCGGCCCTGGCGGCCCCAGCGCTGGGCCCTGCAACTGCTGGGGGATGGCGGCAGCCTGATGCGGCAGCCCCAAGCCGTGGCCTTCTGGGGCCCCTGGGCCTTCGGGCCGAGCCCCCTGCTCTGGCGCTGGAAGCACCACCTCGATCAGCGCTTCATGGCTCGCTTCAGCCGCCTGAAGGCCATGGATCACAACGGGGCCGCGCCGATGGCCTGCCGGGGCTGCGCCGCCAAGCTGGCCGCCAGTCCGCTGCAGGACGCCCTGGCACGCAACAGCCTGGGCGGCGGCACACCGGCGAGCGCCGAGGACGCCGCCGTGATCGGCCCCACGCCGGATGGGACGCTGCTGCTGCAGAGCGTGGATGGCTTCCCGGCGCTGGTGGCTGACGCCTGGCTCAATGCCCGGCTCACCACCCTGCACGCCTGCAGCGACCTCTGGGCCTGCGGCGCCCGGGTGGAGAGCGTGCAGGCGGTGGTCACCCTGCCCGAGCTGGCGGCTCCAGTGCAGGCCGACCTGCTCAGCGACACCCTGGCGGGGATCCAATCGGTGCTGGCGCCGCTGGGGGCCCGGCTGATCGGCGGCCACACCCTGGAGGGCCGCCACACCCAAAACCAGCCAGAGCCCGCTGGGGGCAGCCTGAGCCTGGTGCTGAGCGTGAATGGCCGCACTGGCGCCGGTGAACCCTGGGGCAAGGGGCCATTGCGCCCGGGCGATGGCCTGCTGCTGAGCCGGCCGATCGGCAGCGGCGTACTGTTTGCCGCCGCCATGGCCGGCAGCGCCCAGCCCCAGTGGATCGACGCCGCCCTGCTCCAGATGCAGCAGAGCCAGGCGGCCCTGGTGGAGCTCCTGGCCCGCCACGGCTGCCGGGCCTGCACCGACGTGACCGGCTTCGGGCTGCTGGGCCACCTGGGCGAGATGCTGGCCGCCAGCCCCGACCCCTGCCGCGTGACGCTGAAGGCTGCCGCGATCCCAGCCCTGCCCGGGGCGCTGCAGCTGCTGGAGCAGGGCTGGGCCAGCAGCCTGGCCCCCTCCAACGCCAGCGCCCTGGCCCTATTGGGGGAACGGGTGCAGCTGCAGGGAATGGCCAGCGCGGCGCAGCAGGGCCTGTTGATCGATCCCCAGACCTGCGGCCCCCTGCTGGCAGCGATTCCCGCCGATCAGTGCAACGCCGCCCTTGCCGCGCTGCAGCAGGCGGGCTTCCCCCAGGCCACCGTGATCGGCCATATGCACACCTGAGCACCGCCACAGCGACCCGGCAGGGAGAATGGCTCCACTGCTGATCCCCGCCCGTTGTCTGCCCTCACCCGCTGCCTGGAGGAAGAGGCTGCTGCCATCGCCGCGGCCGCCCAGCGCCTCAGCAGCGAGCAGGTGGAGGCGGCCCTGGAGCTGCTGGAGGGCTGCCGCCAGCGCCGCGCCAAGCTGGTGGTGACGGGGGTGGGCAAGAGCGGCATCGTCGCCCGCAAGATCGCCGCCACCTTCTCCTCGATCGGCCTGACGGCCGTGTTTCTCAACCCGGTCGACGCCCTGCACGGCGATCTAGGGATCGTCGCCTCCGACGACGTCGCCCTGCTGCTCTCCAACAGCGGCGAAACCGAAGAGCTGCTGGCCATCCTTCCCCACCTGCGCCGCCGCGGCACCGCCCGCATCGCCCTGGTGGGTCGCCTGGCGTCCAGCCTGGCGCTGGGCTGCGACGTGGTGCTCGATGGGGCGGTGGATCGGGAGGTGTGCCCGCTGAACCTGGCCCCCACCGCGAGCACGGCGGTGGCTATGGCGATCGGGGATGCCCTGGCGGCCGTGTGGATGGAGCGGGCCGGCATCTCGCCGGAAGACTTCGCCATCAACCATCCGGCCGGCTCCCTCGGCCGCCAGCTCACCCTCACCGTGGCCGATCTGATGGTGCCGGCCAGCGATCTAGCGGGCCTCTCACCCGAAGCCCCCCTAGCGGAGGTGATCGGCCGGCTCACCGAGGGCAGCAACGGCAAGGGCAGCCTTGGCGCCGCCTGGGTGCAGGCGGCTCACAACCCCGCCGAGCTGGCCGGGCTGATCACCGATGGCGATCTTCGCCGCACCCTGCAACGCCATGCTCCCGAGCACTGGGCTGCCCTGCGAGCCGGCGCCATGGCGACCGCCAACCCGATCACGGTGGCGCCAAACACCCTGGCCATCGCGGCGCTGGAGCTGATGGAGCGCAATCCCCGCCAGGCGATTTCGGTGCTGCCGGTGGTGGATCCAACCCGGCCCCGCCAGCTGCTGGGTCTGCTGCGGCTGCACGATCTGGTGCAGGCTGGGTTCACCACCAGCACCGCCGCTGAGCGCCCATGACGGCCATCCCCTTCACCCTGATCGCCGGCCCCTGCGTGATCGAAAGTCGCGATCTGGTGCTGCAGGTGGCCGAGCAGGTGAAAGCGATCACCGATCGCCTCGGCATCCGCTACGTGTTTAAGGCCAGCTTCGACAAAGCCAACCGCAGCTCCGGCAAATCGTTTCGTGGGCCCGGCCCCGAGGAGGGCCTGGCGATCCTGCAGGAGGTGGGGCAGACCTTCGGCCTGCAGGTGCTGACCGACATCCACGAAAGCCACCAGGCCGCCGCCGCCGCCCAGGCGGTGGACGTGCTGCAGATCCCGGCCTTCCTCTGCCGCCAGACCGACCTGCTGGAGGCCGCGGCCAAGGCCGTGGCCGGCACCAACAAGCTTGTGAACGTCAAGAAAGGGCAATTCCTGGCGCCCTGGGACATGGCCCAGGTGGTGAACAAGCTCACCGAATGCGGGCTGGATCCCGCCAGCGGCCGCCTCTGGCTCACCGAGCGTGGCAGCAGCTTTGGCTACAACACGCTGGTGGTGGATTACCGCGCCATCCCCCAGATGCAGGCCCTGGGTTGCCCGGTGATCTTCGATGCCACCCACGCGGTGCAGCAGCCCGGCGGCCAGGGCACCACCTCGGGCGGCCAGCGGGAATTCGTGGCACCCCTCGCCAGAGCAGCCGTTGCGGTGGGGGTGGATGGCTTGTTCCTGGAGGTGCATCCCAACCCGGAGAAAGCCCTCAGCGACGGACCCAACATGGTGCCGCTGCATCGCCTGGAGGCCCTGCTGAGCCAGCTGCTGGCCATCCGCGCAGCGGTGGCCGATGGCCTGGCGGTGAGCACGCTGTGAGCCGGCTTGGTATGCGTTTCCGCCTGCAACGGCGCCTGCTCAGCCCCCGCCTGCGCCAGATCCAGCTGCTGGTGTGCGACGTGGATGGCGTGCTCACCGATGGGGGGCTGCACTACGACGAGCAGGGCCGGGTGGTGAAGCGCTTCGACGTGCGCGACGGCCTGGCGATCCGGATGCTGCAGCGGGCTGGCATCGAGGTGGCCTTTCTCAGTGGCGGCCGCAGCGGTGCGATCGAGCAGCGGGCCCGGCACCTGCAGGTGAGCCACTGCCTGGTGGGGGTGGGCGACAAACTCAGCGCCCTGCGCCAACTCCAGGCCACGCTTCAGCTGGAGCGGGAGCACACCGCCTTCATCGGCGACGACCTCAACGACCTCACGGTGCGCCCCGCCACAGGCCTGCTGATCAGCCCCGCCGATGGGGCCGCAGGCCTGCGGCGCCAGGCCGACTGGGTGCTGCGGCGCCGGGGGGGCGATGGCGCCGTGCGCGAGCTGGCGGAGTCGCTGCTGCAGCACCGGGGGCTGTGGCGAGAGCTCAACCGGGAGGGCTGGCGGGACGGCAACGCCTAAGGCGCCAGGGCCCGGGCCTGCTCCAGCTGCTCCGGGGTGTCCACCGAGAGGCAGTCCTGATCCACCGCGAAGGTGAGCAGGGGAATGCCGGCATCGATCAGCCGCAGCTGCTCCAGTTTCTCCAGCTGCTCGAGGGGGGAGACGGGCAGCGCCGTCCAGCTGGCCAGCACATCGGCCCGGTAGCCGTAGAGGCCCACATGGCCCCAGTAGGTGGTGTGGTCGGCCCACTGCTCCGGCGGCACGCCGCGCAGGTGGGGCAGAGCACTGCGGGAGAAGGTGATGGCCCGGCCGTCACGGGCCCGCAACACCTTCACCACGTTGGGATCGTGCAGCTTGTCGGCCGTGAGCGGATACACCGGCGTCAGCACCGGCGGCCGCTGCAGCGCCACAAACTGGGCCACCATCGCCTCAATGATCCCTGGATCCAGCAGGGGCTGATCCCCCTGCACATTGATCACCAGCGTGTCCGAGAGCGCAGGGTCCAAAGACCAGCCACCCGCGGCGGCCACCAACTCCTTCACCACACTGGCCAGGCGCTCACTGCCCGAGCTGCAATCCGGGGAGGTCATCAGCACCGGAAACCCCCAGGCTTCGGCGTCAGCGCGCACCTGATCACTGTCGGTGCACACCACCACCGCCGCCACGCCCTTGGCCTGGCTGCAGCGCTCGAGCACGTGCTGGAGCATCGGTTTGCCGGCGATGTCGGCCAGCACCTTGCCCGGCAGCCGCGCTGATGCCAGGCGGGCCGGCACGGCCACCACAACGCAAGGATCACGCACCGGATCGGTCATGTGTTCACGCTAAAGCCGCTCCAGCCGCAGCCGCTCGGCCCGCAGCTCCCGCAGCTTCTGGCCCAGCTCAGGCCCTGGCCGCATGCCAGCTGCCAACAGGTCTGCGGCGGTCGAGGCGGCCTTCACCTGGCGCCAACGCAGCCACCAGCGCAGCAGGGGCCGGCGCGGGCCGATACCGCAGGCAAGGGCCAGGGCCACCGCGTCAGGGCTGCAGCCCGGGGCCTCCAGCAGGGCACACCAGTGTTCTGCCAACACCGGCAGGGCCTCCCCCTGCCGCTCCTGCAGCCAGCGCCGCAGCTCCAGCCACTGGACCAGCAACCGATGCTGGCGATGGGGCAGCTGCAGCCGCTCCGCTAGCGCCAGCGGATCGCGTGCAGCGGCCACCAGTGCCGCCAGCGGAGGCAGCCCCAGCCGCTCGGCCCAGCGCAGCCGCCGCGGCCACGTCCCATCGGCCTGCAGGGCCGGATCCAGCAACGCCAGCGCGCCCCAGCGCTGCAAGGCCGTGAGCGCCGCCAACCAGGGCTCCCGCTCCAACAACAGCTCCAGCTCCATCCGCAGCCGGGTGCCCAGGGCCGCCGGAGCCTGACCCGGCGGATCCCCTAGCCGCCAGCCCCAGGGCCAGGCCGCCAGGGTGGCGCGGGCCTGCGCGGCGCTAGCGGGCTCCAGCTCCAGCCCGAGCCTGGCGGCGTAACGGGCGCCGCGCACCAGGCGGGTGGGATCGTCAAGGATGCTGGCGGCATGGAGCAAGCGCAGTCGGCGCTGCTGCAAATCCAGCTGCCCCCCATGGGGATCCAGCAGCTGGCCACTGCCCAGATCGAGGGCCATGGCGTTGATGCTGAAGTCGCGGCGGGCCAGGTCATCCTCCAGGCCACCGAGGGTCACTCGGGGATTCTCTGCGGGCACCGGATAGGTCTCAGCGCGGGCGGAGGCCACATCGAGGAGCACCGGCTGTCCGTCAATCACCACCTCCAGCTCCACGGTGCCGAACGCGCCATGCTCCCGGGCCGCAAGCAAGGCCGCGGCCGGCAACCTCTGTGCCAACCGGCTCACAAACGCACTGGCCTGTCCCTCCACCACTAGATCCAGATCGGGCAACCCCCGCCAGGGGTCGTTGTGAACCCGGTGCAGCAGGAGATCCCGCACGGCCCCACCCACCAGCGCAACCCGGCAATCCGCGGCGGCGGCAGCGAGCTGGCGCAGCAGGCTGGGGGGAAGGCCCGGAATATCCATGGTGCTGTCATGGCAGGCACCCCGGGAGCGTGCCACACCAGCGCGTGGCGAATCAGTCCCAGAGGCGGAAAGCGGCGTCACGTGATGCGAACCACTCGGCCGCCAGCGCCGCCCCGGCGTGGCGATAGTCACGGAACCAGGGCCCTCCCTTGGTCCAGTGCACCAGCAGCGGCCCGCCTTGCTCCGGCGCCAGCGTCGGCGCCTCCTGAACATCGATCAGATGGTTCCAGCGCTGGGCCGGTAGCGCGCCGATCGCGTCGTCATCCAGCCACTCAAAGCGGTGCAGGAACAGCCCCGTAGCGGTGTTCACGTAGTCCGGCGTGAGCGCGGTGCAGCGCGAACAGTTGAAGAGCATCAGGGAGCTCCAGTTCTTGCGGGCGTAGCGGGTCTGCACAGCCCCGAGGAATTTCACTGTTTCCTCCGGCTCGTGGCTGTGCTTCACCACCATCAGCGCATGGCGATCATCCCTGCAGGCCCACAGTTCGGCGAGATCGCCGCGACACAACATGTCGCAGTCCATGAACACCGCCCACCCCTGATAGCCCATCAGATAGGGGACCAGAAAACGAGTAAACGAAAACTCGGTGCTCTGCTGGGGATTGCGCTCCCGGGTGAATACGTCAGTCAACTGGGAGGCCACGATTGGCGTGATCGCCAGCGGCAGGCTGCTGTGCTGGTAAAGGCTATCGATCAGCACATTCACCGCCGCCCGTTCATGGGGGTCGTAGCCCACAAACACCGGGACGGGCACTGGAGAAGACATCGGCAAGGCGGCAGAGCGACGGCCCGCAGGGAGCACGGACCAGAACATGGCTATAGGGATTTCAAGATATCACGTCTTCGTGATATCAGAGAGTACGACCGCCGACTTTCCGGCAGCAGCGCCGCCCCCGCTGCGGCTCAGGTGGGCTCGCCAAGCGGCTGAATCGGCGCCAGGCGGGGATCGAGGATCTTCGGTCCCATTCCTTCGAACTTCACCGCCAGCGAGATCTTCTCGCCGCTACCGAACAGGTGCGTCACCCGCCCCTCGCCGAAAGCCACGTGACACAGTCGGTCACCCACCGCCCAGTTGCGGCCGGGCACCGCCGCCCCGCGGCGGCGCACCGAGTTGCTGGGGGCACCAGCCTCGCCACCACCGGCCACCCGCCGGCTCTCCTCACGATCCACGCGGGTGAGGCGATCGAGGCGCTGCTCGCGGCGGATGGCGGCACCGCCGCTGTGGGGAATGTCGCCCTGGATCAGGGCGCTGGGCAGCTCCGAGAGAAACACCGACGGCACCGCCGGCTCACGCATGCCGCCCCAGAGGCGCCGCTCACTGGCATGGGAGAGGAACAACCGCTCCTTGGCCCGGGTGAGGCCCACATAGCAGAGGCGGCGCTCCTCCTCAAGGGCGGAGGGATCCTCGAGGGAGCGGTAGCTGGGGAACAGCCCCTGCTCCATCCCCACCAGATACACCACCGGAAACTCCAGGCCCTTGCTGGCGTGCAGGGTCATCAGGGTGACCCGGTCCTGCTCGGTATCTTTCGAATCGGCGTCGCTGGCGAGGGCCGCCGAAGCCAGGAAATCCTCCAGGGAGCCCTCCTCGTTTTCCTCCTGGTATTGCAGGGCGGCGTTCACCAGTTCGTTGAGGTTGCGGCGCCGATCTTCGGCTTCGTCGGTGCCATCGGCGATCAGCTCCGCCACGTAGCCGCTCTGCTCCATCACCCGCTGCACGAGTTCGGAGGGGGCGATGTCCTGGGCGCAGGCCTGCAGGCCATTGATCAGCTCGCAGAACTGCAGCAGCCCCTTGGCCGACCGTCCCCCCAGGGAGCGCACTGCCTCGGCATCGCTCACCACATCCCAAAGGGGAATGCCGAGCTGGTTGGAGGCGTCGGTGAGCCGCTCGATCGTGGTTTTGCCGATGCCGCGCTTGGGGGTGTTGAGCACCCGCAGCAGGCTGACGGTATCGGCCGGATTCACCAGCAACTTGAGGTAGGCGAGCACGTCCTTGATCTCGCGCCGGTCGTAGAAGCGCAGCCCACCCACCACGATGTAGGGGATGCCCCAGCGCACCAGCGACTCCTCCATCGCCCGACTCTGGGCATTGGTGCGATACAGCACAGCCATGTCGCCCCAGCTGAGATCGGGGTGGGCAGCCTCCAGCATGCGCATGCGGTGCACCACCGCTTCCGCCTCGGCGATCTCGTCATCGCAGCGGGTGAGGGAGATCAGCTCGCCTTCGCCGCGGGTGGGCCGCAGCACCTTGTCGATGCGCTCGGAGTTGTGGGCGATCAGGGCGTTGGCCGCCTCCAGGATCGTGGCGGTGGAGCGGTAGTTCTCCTCCAGCTTCACCATCGTGCTGGTGGCTTCGGCGGCGGCGCCATCGCCGAAGTCGTCCTGAAACCCCATCAGGATCGTGAAGTCGGCGGCGCGGAAGCTGTAGATGCTCTGGTCGGCGTCCCCCACCACAAACACCGAGCGCCCGTCCCAGTCGTCGTAGGCGGCCGGATCGCGACCGTTGGTCACCAACAGCTTGATCAGGTCGTACTGGGTGCGGTTGGTGTCCTGGTATTCATCCACGAGCACGTGGCGGAAACGCCGGTGCCAGTAGTCGCGGATCTGCTCATTCTGGCGCAGCAGCTGCACCGGCAAGAGCAACAGATCGTCGAAGTCGAGGGCGTTGTTGGCCGCCAAGGCGCGCCGATAGCGCCGGTAGGTCTCCGCCATCAACCGGCCCCGCTGACCGCCGGCATCGGCTTCGAGCTGCTCGGGCATCCAGCCCTGGTTCTTGGCGTTGCTGATCGCCCAGCGCACCTTCTTGGGCTCAAAGCGCTTGGGATCGAGCTGCAGCTCCTGGGTCACGATCTCCTTGATCAGGCTCTGCACGTCGTTCTCGTCGTAGATCGAGAACTGGCGGGTCCAGCTGAGCCCCTCGGGATCCTTGAACTTGTCGATGTCGAAGCGCAGCAGCCGCGCGAACAGGGCGTGGAACGTGCCGATCCACAGCTCCTTGATCACCTCTCGGTAGATGCGCGAGCGCAGCTGGCGCTGCTCCACCGCCGGCAGGGTGCTCCACGGCTGACCGAACTGGCTCTGGGCCAGCTTCTGGGCCAGCAGCAGCTCCAGCCGCTCCTTCATCTCGCGGGCCGCTTTGTTGGTGAAGGTGACGGCGAGCAGATGGGCGGGATCGGCGCCGTGGTGGCCGATCAGGTGGGCGATGCGGTGGGTGAGGGCCCGGGTTTTGCCACTACCGGCGCCGGCCACCACCAACAGCGGGCCGGTGTGGTGGTCCACCGCCTTGCGCTGGGCGTCATTCAGGCCGGCGAGGAAAGCACTCATGGGCCCGACCCTAGGCAAGCCGGCGGGCCAGTCCTGCGGGAAGCCGCTTGCCAAACCGCTGCCGCCAGCGCTCCAGCCGCAGCCGCGCCAGTGAGGGAGCAAGTAGCGGCGGTTCCCCCGCCTGCAGGCGATCGAGATGGGCATTGATGGCGATGAGGGCCTGGCGCCAGCGCTCCCGCAGCCGCGGCTCGCTGAGCTCGTCGAGCAGCTCCTCCAACTGGCGCGGCGGCGGCAGCCAGGCCGCGGGATCAGCCACAGCCGCCGCGATCCTCTCCACGTCGGCGGCCAGGGTGCCAGCCCCGATCTGATGGGCCATTCCGCCGGGATCGAGCGTGTCGGCCAGGGCGTGGTTGAAGCTGCTGAACAGCACGCAGCCACAGGCCAGCGCCTCGACCGGTGGCAGGCCGAACCCCTCGCTCACACCGCTGCAACGCCAGTGGTCGGCGGAGTCGTAGAGCACCACCGTGGCGCTGTTGAACAAGCCCACCAGATCCTCCACCCAGCCGTCCTGCACCTCCACCCGCAGCCCCAGGGCCCGCAGGGCTGGCACCAGCCGCTCCAGCACGTAGGCGCTGCACTTGCGCCGTTGCACCAGCACATCGATGGTGCGGCCGCCGGGGTTGTGGGGGGGGCGGTTGTGGGGGCGATTGCCATTGGCGATCCAGCTGGCCCCCAGGGCATTGGGCACCAGAAACAAGGGATTGCGGCTGGCCCACTGGCCCCAGTAGCCCAAGGTGTTGCGGCTCACCGCCAGCACCGGCACGCCAGGCGGCAGCCGAAAGCCATAGCCGCTGCTGTGGGCGTGATAGGCCGCCGGCCGGCCCCGCAGGGCCCGCAGCTGCCGGGGCACATCAAAGCCCCAGCTGACGATCCAAAGCGCCTGGTTGGCGGCGGCGGCACCCAGGGGCTCCGCCCGCAACAGGTCGTTGAGGAATGGCAGACCCTCCTCCCGCTGCCGGTAGGTGACGAGCTCCGTGGGCACCAGGTCGGCCAACAGCCGGGCTGTCTGCTGCCCCACCAGCAACCCCCCGCAGCGGTACCGGCCGGTTGTTCCGGGAACCAGGAAGCGGAGGGGCCTCAACGGGCGATCAGGCGGCGACGGCTTCGGTGCTGCCAGCGCGCTGACGGCGGGTGAGGAAGCCGAACAGCACCTTGCCGATGGCGGCGATCAGGTTGCCCTCCAGCTCCTGGAACATCGTCATGTTGAGGTGGAAGGCGTGGTTCGCCTCCTCGACAATGCGATCAGCCATGACCTGGTCGATCGGCAGGGCATCCAGGGTGGCGCGGTAGTTGGTCTTGAAGGCCTTCTCGTCGGGGATCGCGTCGAATTCGTAGAAGCGCAGGCCGTCGTGTTCACCCAGGTTCATCGCCTTCTGGGCGATGTTCTTGAGGATCTGACCGCCAGAGAGATCGCCGATGTAGCGGGTGTAGTGGTGGCCCACCAGCAGCTCCGGACACTCCCGCGCCACCTGGTGCAGGCGCTCGACGTACTGCTGAGCCCCGGGGGTGGGCTTGACTGCGCTGCGCCAATCCAGGCCGAAATAGAAGGCCAGGTCCTGCTCGAGGCTCTCGCGACGGTTGAGCTCGACAAAAGCCACCGGACCCACCACCGGGTGGTCCTTGAGCTTGCCGAACTCCTCTTCCATCGCCGAATACACGAAATAGAGGTCGGCCACCAAGGTGCGGTAGCTGGCCTTGTCCACCACCCCCTTGAGGAAGCAGCTCACGAAGCCGGTGTTCTCCGCCATCGTGTGGGCTTTTTTGGTGCCTTCACGCAGTTGGGAAGCTAGGGCGACAGCCATCAGTCGGGGGCGCTGCACGGGCGAGGGGCCAAGTTAGGCGGGGCCTTTGCCCAGGCGAGCAACAAGGTTGCGAAGGGTTACGCCGCCAGCTCGCCGGGCGCGTGCCGCCCAGGGGGAGGTTCGCTCGCGAGCCGTTCGACAACTGTTCAACAAGGCGTTTCACAACGGCACGCCCAGAGCGGCAGCGATGGGGCCACCCGTGGCTGCAAGCGCGCTCAGGCCGCCTCGGAGTGCCCGGCAGCGGTGGAGTCGGCAAACAGGTCGAACAACTCCCGACAGAACTGCTGCAATTTCTGCGCCACCTCGGCCTGGGGCAGATGGCTACCGGTGGGCTGCCAGTCGCCCACGGTGGCCAGACGCCAGCGCTCACTCTCATAGGTGAGTCCCCGCACCGTCACTCCCAGCAGCCGCGGCCGCTCGCCACTGGTTGAGCCCGCCGCCAAGCCCGTGGGCTGCTGGAGCCGCAACTGCACCAGAAACGAGCGGCACTGGCTGCGGGGGCTCCAACCGGGCAGATGGAAGGAGAGATCCAGGCTGTCCTGCTCGGCGAAGGCACGGGTGAGGGGGTCGTCGCGCCAGGGGGTGAGATTGGCGCGGGCATCAGGGAAGTGCGCCCGAAACAGGGCCGCCACCGAGGCGATCGCCTGGGCCTGGGCCAACGATCGAACCTGGTCGGCGGCATTCATGCCGTTTCCCCTGAGCAGAACCGCTGCATGCCCGAAACCTAGGCTCGCCACACCGATCGCGCCGCCCCCGGTCAGCACAAGCCCATGGCCACCAGCCCCGCCGCCAGCTTCGAAAAGCTCACAGCCCCGGCCCAGGGAACGGCCATCCGCTTCGAGAACGGCCAGCCGGTGGTGCCCAACGACCCGATCATCCCCTTCATCCGCGGCGACGGCACTGGCGTAGACATCTGGCCCGCCACCCAGAAGGTGTTGGATGCAGCCGTCGCCAAGGCCTACGGCGGTGAGCGCCGGATCGAGTGGTTCAAGGTGTACGCCGGTGATGAGGCCTGCGACCTCTACGGCACCTATCAATACCTGCCCGAGGACACCCTCGAGGCGATCCGCACCTACGGCGTGGCGATCAAGGGCCCGCTCACCACGCCGATCGGCGGCGGCATCCGTTCGCTGAACGTGGCCCTGCGCCAGATCTTCGATCTGTATTGCTGCGTGCGCCCCTGCCGCTACTACGAAGGCACCCCCAGCCCCCACAAACGGCCCCAGGACCTCGACGTGATCGTGTATCGCGAGAACACCGAGGACATCTACATGGGGATCGAATGGGAGGCCAACGACCCCGTCTGTCTGGAGCTGATCCAGCACCTCAATGAGGTGGTGATCCCGGCCAACGGCAAGCTCGGCAAACGCCAGATCCCCGCCGGCGCCGGCATCGGCATCAAGCCGGTAAGCAAGCACGGCAGCCAGCGCCACATCCGCAAAGCGATTCAGCACGCCCTGCGCCTCGAGGGCGACAAGCGCCACGTCACCCTGGTGCACAAGGGCAACATCATGAAATTCACCGAAGGCGCCTTCCGCGACTGGGGCTACGAGCTGGCCACCACGGAGTTCCGAAGCGTGTGCGTGACCGAGCGGGAGAGCTGGATCCTCGACAACGCCGACCGCAACCCCGGCCTGAGCATCGAAGCCAACGCCCGGATGGTCGAGCCCGGCTACGACAGCCTCACACCCGAGAAGAAGGCCGCCATTGATGCCGAAGTGCAGGGCGTGATCGACGCCATCGGCGCCTCCCACGGCAACGGCCAGTGGAAGGCGATGGTGCTGGTCGACGACCGCATCGCCGACAGCATCTTCCAGCAGATCCAGACCCGCCCGGCCGACTACTCGATCCTGGCCACCCTCAACCTCAACGGCGACTACATCTCCGATGCCGCCGCCGCCGTGGTGGGCGGCCTGGGCATGGCCCCCGGCGCCAACATCGGCGACAACGCCGCCATCTTCGAGGCCACCCATGGCACCGCGCCCAAGCACGCCGGCCTCGACCGCATCAACCCCGGCTCGGTGATCCTCAGCGGCGTGATGATGCTGGAGTTCATGGGCTGGCAGGAAGCGGCCGACCTGATCACCGCCGGCCTCAGCGCCGCCATCGCCAACCTGGAGGTCACCTACGACCTGGCCCGCCTGATGGAGCCCCCCGTGGAGCCGGTGAGCTGCAGCGGCTTCGCCGACGCCGTGATCCAGCACTTCGGGGGATGAACACCGACCCCTGCGTGCACTGCGGCTTCTGCCTGCCCACCTGCGCCAGCTACCGGGTGCTGGGCACGGAAATGGATTCGCCCCGCGGGCGCATCCATGCCCTCAAGGCCATCGAAGCCGGAGAGCTGCAGCTCGATGCCACCGTGGCCAAGCACTTCGACAGCTGCCTGGGCTGCCTGGCCTGTGTCACGGCTTGCCCCTCGGGGGTGCGCTACGACCAGCTGATCGAAGCCACCCGCCCCAAGCTCAATGCGCCGGAGCTGCGCACGCCGGTTGAGCGCGCCTTCCGCAAACTGCTGTTTGCCCTGCTGCCCTACCCCAACCGGCTGCGGGCAGCCCTAACGCCTTTGCGGGCCTACGCCGGCACGCCGTTGCAAGCCCTGGCGCGCCGCAGTGGCCTTCTGCGGCTGCTCGGGCCCCAGCTGGAGGCGATGGAACAACTGCTGCCACCGCTGGCGCCGGAGGCCTTCCGCGAGGCGTTCCCCCAGGTGGTGCCGGCCCAGGGCGAACGCCGCGCCCGGGTGGGGCTGGTGCTGGGCTGCGTCCAGCGCCTGTTTGATCCAGCTGTGAACGAGGCGGCGGTGGAAGTGCTCAGCGCCAACGGCATCGAGGTTGTGATCCCGCCAAGCCAGGGCTGCTGCGGCGCCGCCACCCACCACCAGGGAGAACTGGCGCAAACACGCGAGCTGGCCACCGACCTGATGGCGAGCTTCGCCGGCGTGGGCCCTCTGGATGCGGTGCTGGTGGCGGCCTCCGGCTGCGGCCACACCCTCAAGGCCTACGGCTCGATCCTGGAGAGCCCCTCGGCCGCGGGCTTCGCCGGCCAGGTGGCCGACATCCAGCAATTCCTGGCTGAGCTGGGGCTAAGCGAGACGTTCCGGGCACACCTGGCACCCCTGAACCACCCCGACGGCACCCCCGCCAGCGCGGAGCGCCCCCTGCAGGTCGCGTTCCACGACGCCTGCCACATGCTGCACGGCCAGGGCATCCGCGAGCAGCCGCGGCAGCTGCTGGCCGCCATCCCCCACATCCAGCTGCGGGAGGCAATGGAGGCCGGGGTGTGCTGCGGCAGTGCCGGCATCTACAACCTGGTGCAACCCGAGGAAGCCGCTGAGCTGGGCCGGATCAAGGCAGCCGACCTGGCCGGCACCGGCGCCGAGCTCGTGGCCAGCGCCAACATCGGCTGCAGCCTGCAACTGCGCCGCCACCTGGGCGAGGGCGATTTCCCACAGCCTGTGCTGCACCCGATCGAGCTGCTGCAGCGCAGCTGGCGAGCTGGGTGTGCCTGAGCCAGCACCGATGAGCCAGCCAGCCCCAGGCCGGCTGCTGGACATCCTGGGCCTGGGCTTCGGCTTGGCTGGCGCCGTGGGCGGCACGATCGGGGCGGGCATCCTGCGCACCCCTGGCCTGGTGGCGGCCCAGCTGCCCAGCCCAGCCCTGGTGCTGGCGGTGTGGCTGGCCGGAGGGGTCTATGCCCTGCTGGGGGCGGTGTGCATCGCCGAGCTGGCGGCAGCGCTCCCCCAGGCCGGCGGTTGGTATGTGTACGCGGAGCGGGCCTTCGGCCGGCAGGTGGGATTCCTGGTGGGCTGGACCGACTGGCTGGCCCACTGCATCGGCCTGGCCTGGGTGGCCACCACCGTGGGCGACTACAGCCTGGCCCTCCTGCCGGCGGATCTGCTGCCGGCAGGGATGCCACTGGAGGGCAGCATCAGCAAGGGACTGGCCCTGCTGGCGATCGGGCTGTTCAGCTTGATCCAGCTGCGGGGCCTGCGGGCCGGCAGCACCAGCCAGGAACTGCTCAGCCTGGCCAAGGCGGTGGCCTTTCTGGCCCTCGTGGCGGCCTGCTTCCTGCTGCCCATCCCCACCGCGGCCCCCATCGCGCCGCTATCCGCTGAACCCATGGCGACGCTGGGCTGGCGAAACCTCAGCCTGGCCGTGGTGCTGGCCCTGCAGGCGGTGATCACCACCTACGACGGCTGGGCCAGCCCCGTCTATTTCGCCGAGGAATTCAGCGAACCGGGGCGTGATCTGCCCCGCTCCCTGATCGGCGGGGTCCTGGCGGTGCTCGTGCTGTACCTGCTGATCAACCTGGCCCTACTGCACGTGCTGCCGATCGCCCAGCTGGCAAGCTCCAGCCTGCCGGCCGCGGCCGCAGCCCAGGCCCTGGCCGGCCCACTGGGGGGCCTGCTGATCACAGCCATCGCGCTTGTGTCGCTGCTGGGCCTGATCAACACCGTGGTGATGGCCGCCCCACGGATTTTGTTTGGCCTCAGCCGTGATGGCCTGCTGCCCAGCGCTGTGGCAGCGGTGAACGGGGGCGGCACCCCGGCCGCCGCCCTGCTGATCACCAGCACGGCGGCGGCGGCCCTGGTGCTGGCCGGCTCGTTCGAGCGACTCCTGGCCATGGGTGCCGTGCTCTACGTGAGCCTGCCGCTGGCGGGCATCGCGGCGCTGCTGGCCCTGCGCCGCCAGGAGCCCAACCTGCCCCGCCCCTTCCGCGCCTGGGGTTACCCCCTCAGCCCCCTGCTGGTGGCCGCGGTGTCGCTGGCCTTTCTGGTCGGCACGGCCCTGGGCGACTGGGTCGACAGCCTGGCTGCCCTGGTGCTGGTGGCCCTGGGCTACGCAGCCTCTCGGCTGGCCGCAGGGCCGGCAGGGGCGGAGGAACCCGGCTGATCCGAGGCGCCCAACCCAGGCGCAGAGCCCTGCCCCTCCATCCAGCACCAGGCCTGCCGCAGGGTGTCGGCCTCGCCCAGGTTGCCGGGAAAGGTGAGCACGGGTAGCCCCGGCACCGGCCCATCCGCGGGCGTCAGCACCAGCGACAGCCCCGGCAGCAGCTGGCCCTGCAACTCCACCGCCGCTAAGGCAAGGCCATCGGCCAGCAGGGTGTGGGTGGTGATGCCGCCCTTGCTGATCACGTAGCCCAGCCGGGGGGCGAGGGCCGCCGCCAACCGCGCCATCAGCGCCGCCAGGGCGTCCCCGAGCCGGCGCCGCTCCTGCGGCGAAGCGCAGCCCAGCTCCCCCCGACTGGTGGCCAGCACCGGCGTCTGCCCCGCCGCCAGCAGGGCCTGCAGCTGCGCCAGCCAGCTCCGCTCCAGCGAAGCCAGCAGCTCCGCGGGTGCCGGTCCTTCGAGCACCCGCTGGACTTTCGCCACATCCAGCTCCACCAGCCCGCAAACCGGCTCCGCCAGCAGGGCAGCCAGCTGGGCATCAGCCAGGGGCACATGGGAGCCCACCAGCACCAAGCCCGGCAGCGGCGCACCATCGCGATCGCGGCGCCGCAGGCCGGCCAAACCAGCCGCATCAAGGGGCTGGGGCGGCAGGGCCGCCAGGGCCTGAATCCAGCTCGCTGCCGACTGGGACAGCACGGGCCTGGACGCGGCGCGCACGGCCCCGGCCAGGGCCGCCAACTGCCCTGGCCGCTCCGCATCCACGGCCACCACGGGCTGGTGCTCCAGGCCGTCCAGCCACTGGGCCAGGTCGTGGCCCCCATCCTGGGCAGCCCGATCCAGCTCGGCGCCCTCGAGGCGGAGCACGTCCGCAGCGGGGATGCGGCCGCCGCTCTTCTCCTCCACCCAGGCAGCCAGGTCGCTGCTGCCATAGCCGAACAAGCCATCGCTGGCGAAGGGCGTTTCGTGCACGGGCTGGCCATTCAGGAGATGCACCCCGCCCACCGTGGTGCGCCCCCCATCGAGAAATGCCGGGATCAGCAGGGTGGCTGCGAACGGACCCAGCTCAGCAGCGATCACGTCCACCTCCAGGGGGAAATGGCCCCGCAGGGTGGAATCGCCGCGGCTCACCAGCCACCAACGCGCGATGCCGGCAGCGGGCAGGGCCACCGCCAGGGCCCGGCAGATTTCACGCACCCGATCGGCGGCCGGCTGGGGCGCCAGGCCCCGGGTGTTGGCCAGCAAAAACAGCAGCGGCGACGGGTGCTTCAGCCCCGCCGCCAGGATGGCTGGGTCCCAGCGCAGCAGCAGCGGACAGCTGTGCACGGTCTGGGAGCCAGTGGGGTCATCGTCAATGACGATGATTTTGGTGGGAGCGGCCATGGCACCATCGTGCCGTGATCACTCCGGAGCCCAGCGAGCTGCAGGAGCTGGTGCGAGCGCTGCACCAGCAGGCCACCCCATGGCAACCCGCCGGACTGGGCAGCCGCCTCAGCTGGGGGCCGCCGGTGGCCGTCGGCAGCACAACCGTGAGCTGCGGCCGGCTGCGCGGCATCGTCGAGCACAGCCCTGGCGATTTCACCGTGACGGCCCAGGCCGGCACACCACTGGTGGAGGTGCAGGCCGAGCTGGCCCACCACGGGCAATGGCTCGCCCTCGACTGGCCCTGGGGCAGCGGGCCCGCCGGTGACGCCAGCGGCAGCCTCGGCGGCCTGGTGGCGCGAGGCTTGGCCGGTGGCCTGCGTCAGCGTTACCTGGGCGTGCGCGACCAGCTGATCGGCATCGAGCTGATCCGCGCCGACGGCACCCGCGCCAGGGCGGGCGGCAAGGTGGTGAAAAATGTGGCCGGCTACGACCTGATGCGCCTGTTCACCGGCAGCTGGGGCGCGCTGGGCCTGATCACCAGCGTCACCCTGCGCACCCTGCCGCTGCCGCCCCAGCGGCGGGGCCTGTGGCTCAGTGGCCCGCTGGAGGCCCTAGGGCAGCTGAGTGGCTGGCTGCTGAGCTCAAGCCTCAGCCCGGAACGGATCGACTGGTGGCGCGCCGGCCCCGCCCAAGGGGGCGACACCGGACTGCTGATCAGCCTCGCCAGCATCAACGCCCGCACCCTCGACGAGCAGATCACCTGCATCGCCGCCAAAGCCACCCCCTTTGGCATCGCCGCCCTGCCGCTGGAGCCGGCCGACCTCGATGCCCGCGTAGCCGAAAGCCGTGGCCCGGGGCCCGAGGCCTGCGACTGGTTGCTGCGCCTAGCCGTGCGCCCCAGCCAGGCGCCCGCCCTGCTGGCTGAAGCCGCTCTGACCGGTCTGCCGGTGTGCCTCAGTGCCGGCAGCGGGATCGGCTTCGCCTGGGCAGCGGCAGACCAACTGCCGGCCTACCGAGTGGAGGCGCTGCGGCGCAGCTGCCTGGGCTGGGGCGGCTATCTCACCGTGCTGCGTCAGCCGGCTGGAGCCCAGCTCCCAGCCTGGCTGGATGCCCCATCCCGACCGATGATCGAGGCGATCAAGCGCCAGTTCGACCCGAAGCAGCTACTGGCGCGAGGTCGGCTGCCGGGGGTGCAGCCGCCGCCGCACTGAGGCCGTCCATCCACTCCAGCAGGGCCGCATTCACCAGCCCGGGCACCTCATCGTGGGGGCAGTGGCCCGCGTCCAGCACCACCTCGGTGGTGGCAGCCGGTGCATGGCGCTGGAAGGCAGCGCGGCGGCCTACGGCGTTGATCCAGGGGTCGCGGATGCCCCAGAGCAGCAGCAGCGGGCAACCCAGCTGGGCGAACAGCTCATCGAGGGGCTGGCCGCGGGGAATGTCGAACACGGTGCGGAACACGCCAAAGGCGCCCGGATCCAGCGACGGCCGGCGGATCGCCTCCACCAGCGCGTCATCGACGTTGGTCTTGTCGATGTACACCTGATTGAGGGTGCGGCGGATCGTGGCGGGCCGGCGCAGGTTTTCAAACAGCAGCCGCTGCAGCACCGGGCTCTTCAGCAAGGCGCCCCCGATCGTCTGACGGGCGATCGCGCCCCAGCCCTTGGGCGGCGCCTGCTCATCGCTGAACGGGCCGGCGGCATTGAGCAGCGCCACCCCAGCGGCCTGACTGCCGAGGGCCACCCCGGCGGCCAACGCCGAGAAGCCCCCGAGCGAATTGCCCACCAGCACCGTGGGCCGGCCGATGCGCTCACTCACATAGGCGGCCAGCTGGTCGCGCCAGAGGGCGCCGCCATAGGCCAGCTCCGCGGGCTTGGCACTGCGGCCGAAGCCCAGCAGGTCGATGGCGTGCACCTCGTGGCGCTCGGCCAGCACGGGAATGTTGTAGCGCCAGTGGTCGGTGGAGGCGCCGAAGCCGTGCACCAGCAGGATCGCCGGCCCTTGGGGCTGGGCCGGCGCCGCCGTCACGGCATACACGGGATGGCCGGCGTAGCTCCAGGGCTGCGGATTCGACACAGAAGCCACCATGCACGGCGCCAGGGTGGTTGATGCTAGGGAGAACTGCGGCGCGCCATTGCCCCTCACCAGCCCCGACTGGACTCCCTTCCTGCCGGGGATCGCCCTCTGGGCCCTGGCGCTCTATCTGCCCTTGAGCGGGCCCCTGGCACGCCTGGAGGAAGCGCTGGCGGCAGGCCCCCTGCCCCCAGCAGCTCAGCAAATAGCGCTGGTGGTCAGCAGCCTGCTGCTGGCCCTGGCCATCGGGGTGCTGGCCGACCTGGCCCTGAGCTGGGCCCTCGGCCCCGACTGGGCCAGCAGCCTCGGCCTGATCGCCGCCGGCTGGGGGCTGTTCACAGCACTCGCCAGTCGAGCCAGGGAAGGCGAGGAATGATGGCGGGCGTCGCGGCCCGGTAGGCGGCGTACTCGGGGTGAACCGCCGCCAGTGCCCGCTCCTCCCGGCGCGCCTTGCCGCCCAGCACGGCCGCCAGGCCCAGCAGCAAGGCCAGATGCAACAGGCTGCCCAGGGCCAGGGTCACCCCCAGCGAGCACAGCAGCACGGCTTGATAGAGGGGATGACGGCAGCGGCCATAGGCGCCGCTGCTCACCAGAAGGGCGCCCGGGATCGGATCAGGCAGGGGGGTGAGGCTGGCTCCGAGCCCCCAGAACGCCTGGGCCGCCAACACCAACCCCACCAAAAAGAGCACGGCACCAGCGAGGGCCAGCGGCAGGGGCCAGGCGTAGCCCCAGGCGCCCGGGGCCGGCCAGGGGGGCAGCAGGTGGGCCGCAATCAGCACCAACTGGGCCAGCAGCCACCACTCGCCATGGCGGTTGTCAAGCCAGCCGCCCCAGCTCAGGCCCCAGCGCCGCAGCGGGTTGGCCGGGGGCCTCAAGGGCGACTCAGGTGGGGATTTCGGCAAGCGGGTCAAGATCGGGGCCTCCAGCACTGCCACCCAGCACCACTCTGAGCAGGATCGGCGCCAGGAAGGTGGTGCCGATCACCATCAGCAGGATGGCGGCCTCCAGGGGTTTGGTCAGCAAGCCCGCCTGGGTGCCGAGCCCCAGGAAAATCAGGCCCACCTCACCGCGGGGCATCATCCCCAGACCCACCACAAGCCGGTTGGTCTTCTCCTTGCTGACGTAGCTCCAACCGGCGGCCACCTTGCCGACGATGGCAACGGTGAGCAGGAACGCCGCCACCACCAGACCCTCCCGGTTGGCAGGGTCCAGCGGATTGAGCACCGACAGGTCCATCCCCGTGCCGATGAGCACGAAGAAGATCGTGGCAAACAAGGCCACCAGCGGTTTGACCGTGTCCTGGATGGCATGGGTGTGCTTGGAGCCACTCAAGATCAATCCGGCCGCAAAGGCCCCCAGGGCCGCCTCTAGGCCAATGGCCTGGGCCACAAAGCAGCACAACGACAGCACCACAAAGGCCGCCACCACCACCTCTCCGGGGGCCTTGAGCTGGTCGAGCACCCAGTCGAAAGCAGGCGCGGCGGTGCGGCTCAGGAACAGGGCCGCCGCCACAAACACCCCGGCCGCCGCCACCAACTTGAGAATCGGCCCCAGGCTGAAGCCCTCGCCCCCCGCCAGGCTCACCACCACCGCCAGGATCACGATGCCGAGGATGTCGTCGAGCACAGCGGCGCCGATCACGGTCTGGCCCTCGCGGGTGCGCAGAAACTTCAGCTCGCCGAACACACTCGCCGTGATGCCGATGCTGGTGGCGGTCATCGCCGCACCGGCAAAGATCGACGGAATCAGCGGCACATGGAACAGGTAATAGAGGCCGGCAGTGCCGAGGGCAAAGGGGAGCACCACGCCGGTCACCGCCACGGTGGTGGCCTGGGCACCCACCGCCACCAGCTCGTCGAGCTCGCTCTCCAGGCCGGTGAGAAACAGCAGGGCAAACAGACCGATCTGGGAGACCGCCTCCAGGTTGGGGAAGGTTTCGGCGTAGATCGCCTGCACCGTTTCTGGCGAAATATCGGCCAGGGAGCTGAGCAACCCCAGCCCCCAGCTGCTGAGCTGCACCTGGGTGTCGGGCGGCACGATCAGATGCAGACCGGACACGCCGATCAGGACACCCGCCACCAGCTCTCCCAGGATCGTGGGCAGCTGAACCCGCACCATCAGCTCGGCCAGGAGGCGAGCCGCCACAAAGATCACCAGGAATTCCCCAACCGAAATCAGGGTTTCGGCCACCTCCGCCTGATGACTACCGATTTCAAGCAACAGCGCTGGCAACACCATGGAGGCTGAGGGGGCTTGGCAGGGCCGTTGAGGCGCCGACCTTAAAGCGGCCAAGCTCAACGTGTTCGTGAGCAGATCTCTATCCGGGCGGGCGGTTCGGCTGTGGCAGCCATCGCTACGGTCTGAATCCGGGATTCATACAAGCGCCATGGCTGAAGACCTGACCTCAGAGCAGCTGCAACACCTGGATGCCTGGTGGCGAGCCGCCAACTTCCTGGCAGTGGGGATGATCTACCTGCAGGACAACCCGCTGCTGGCCGAACCGCTGCGGCCCGAGCACATCAAGAACCGCCTGCTGGGTCACTGGGGCTCCTCCCCGGGTCAGGCCTTCCTCTGGGTCCATGCCAACCGGCTGATCCGCGAGCGAGATCTCAACATGATCTACCTGTCGGGCCCAGGCCACGGGGCCCCGGGCGTGCTGGCACCGACCTACCTGGACGGCTCCTACAGCGAGATCTATCCCAACAAATCCCAGGATGCCGCCGGGATGGGGCGGTTCCTCAGGCAGTTCTCCTTCCCTGGCCAAATCGGCAGCCACTGCACCCCGGAAACACCGGGTTCGATCCATGAAGGCGGCGAGCTCGGCTATGTGCTCTCCCACGCCTGTGGGGCCGTGTTCGACAACCCCTCACTGATTGCCCTGGCCTGCGTCGGCGATGGCGAGGCGGAAACCGGGCCGCTGGCCACCAGCTGGCACATCAACAAGTTTCTCAACCCAATGAGCGACGGGGCGGTGCTGCCGGTGCTGCACCTCAACGGCTACAAGATCGCCAACCCCACCCTGTTGGCACGCATCCCCAAAGAGGAGCTCGCCAGCCTGATGCGGGGCTACGGCTGGGAGCCGTTGTTTGTGGAAGGCAGCGAGCCGATGGCCATGCACGCTGCCATGGCCGCCGCGATGGACGGGGCCGCGGACCGCATCGCCGCCATCCAGGCGGAGGCACGCCGCAGCGGTGATCCCACCCGCGTCAGCCGGCCCGTCTGGCCGATGATCGTGCTGCGCTCGCCCAAGGGCTGGACCGGCCCAGCGGCCCTGGGGGACAAGAAGCTCGAGAACTTCTGGCGCGCCCACCAGGTGCCCCTACCCAACCCCAAAGGCGATCCTGAGCAGCTGCACATGCTGGAGGCCTGGCTCAAGAGCTACCGCCCCTGGGAGCTCTTTGACGACAACGGCAGCCTGCGGCCCCACCTGCAGGCCCTCTCCCCCACGGGCCGCCGCCGCATGGGCTCCAACCCCCATGCCAATGGCGGCCTGCTGCGCCGCAAGCTGCGCCTGCCAGCGATCGAGCGCTACGCCGTCGCCCTCAATGCTCCAGGTCAGGTGGAGCATGAGAACACCGCCCCACTGGGCGAGCTCCTGCGCGATGCCATTGAGCTCAACCCTGATTCGGTGCGGGTGTTCGGGCCGGATGAAACCGCCTCCAATCGCCTGCAGGCGATCTACGAGCGCAGCAAGAAAGTGTGGATGGGAGAGCTGCTGCCGGAAGACGCCGGCGTCAATGGCGCGGGCGGCAGCGAGCTATCCCGCAGCGGTCGGGTGGTGGAGATGCTCTCCGAGCACACCCTGGTGGGAATGATGGAGGGTTACGTCCTCACCGGTAGGCACGGCTTCTTCCACACCTACGAGGCCTTCGCCCATGTGATCGCCTCGATGTTCAACCAGCACGCCAAGTGGCTGGAGAGCTGCATCCATCACGCCCCCTGGCGGGCCCCGATCTCCGCCTGGAACTGCCTGATCAGCTCCACCGTGTGGCGCCAGGACCACAACGGCTTCACCCACCAGGACCCGGGCTTCATCGACCTGGCTGGCAACAAGAGCGGAGAGGTGGTGCGCGTCTACCTACCCGCCGATGCCAACTGCCTGCTGGCGGTGGCCGAAGAAGCGCTGCTGGAAACCAACGTGTGCAACATCATCGTTTCCGACAAGCAGAGCCACCTCCAGTACCTCAACCTCGCCCAGGCGCGCGCCCATGTGGCCAAGGGCATCGGCCTGTGGAGCTGGGCCAGCAACGACGACTGCGGCACCGAACCGGATGAGCCCGATGTGGTGATGGCCTGTGCCGGGGACGTCCCCACCAAGGAAACGCTTGCTGCTGTGGAAATCCTGCGGCGCGAGATCCCCTCGCTCAAGATCCGCGTGCTGAACGTGGTGAAGCTGTTTTGCCTCACCACCCCCAACGAACACCCCCACGGGCTGAGCGACCGCGACTTCGACAGCCTGTTCACCACCGATCGGCCGGTGATCTTCAATTTCCATGGCTACCCCTGGTTGATTCACCGGCTCACCTACCACCGCACCAACCACCCCAACTTCCACGTGCGCGGCTACAAGGAGAAAGGCAACATCAACACCCCGCTTGAGCTGGCGATGAACAACCAGATCGATCGCTTCAACCTGGTGATCGATGTGATCGATCGGGTGCCGCGATTGGGATCCCGAGCCGCCCACGTCAAGGAGCGGATGAAGGGGGCGATCCTGGCCAACCGCGCCTACGCTCACCAACACGGCATGGATGCCGACGACGTGACGAACTGGCGGTGGTCTGCAGGCCCGGCCCCGGCCCATGACGGAGGATTGCTCCTATGAGCGACCTTCAACCCAGCAACCTGCGCCTGCCCACCCCAGGCTGCTACGCCGACCCCGATCGCAGCGGGCTCGCCGCTGACGACGTGTTCGACGGCATGACCGAGCACCTCTTCTACACGCTCGGCAAACTCGCCCCCACGGCCAGCCTCCACGACCTTTACATGGCCCTCAGCTACGCCGTGCGCGATCGGCTGATGACCCGTTACCTGGCTGGCATTGAAGCCCTGAGCGCCACACCCACGCGGGTGGTGGCCTACCTCTCGGCTGAATTCCTGATCGGGCCGCAACTGGGCAACAACCTGCTGATGCTGGGCATCCAGAAGGAAGCGGCGGAGGCGCTGCGCCGCTTCGGCATCAACGACATCAACGAGATCCTCGACGTGGAGGAGGAGCCGGGCCTGGGCAACGGCGGACTGGGGCGGCTGGCGGCCTGTTTCCTCGAATCGCTGGCCTCGCTGGAGATCCCCGCCACCGGCTACGGCATCCGCTACGAGTTCGGCATCTTCGACCAGCTGATCCGCGACGGCTGGCAGGTGGAAATCACCGACAAGTGGCTCAAGAGCGGCTGGCCCTGGGAGCTGCCCCACCCCGACCAGGCCTGCTTCGTGGGCTTCGGCGGCCGCACCGAGAGCTACCGCGATGAGCACGGCACCTACCGGGTGCGCTGGATTCCTGAGGAGCACGCCATCGGCATCCCCCACGACGTGCCGGTGCTGGGGTATCGGGTCAACACCTGCGACCGGCTGCGCCTCTGGCGCGCGGACGCCACCGAATCCTTCGACTTCTACGCCTTCAACATCGGCGATTACTACGGCGCCGTGGAGGAAAAAGTGGGCTCAGAGACCCTCTCCAAGGTGCTCTATCCCAACGACGGCACCGACGAGGGCCGCCGCCTGCGCCTCAAGCAGCAGCACTTCTTCGTGAGCTGCTCACTGCAGGACATGATCCGCAACCTCGATGCCCGCGGCATCCCGATCACCGAATTCCCCGACCACTGGGCGGTGCAGCTCAACGACACCCACCCGGCGATCGCCGTGGCGGAGCTGATGCGCTTGCTGCTCGACGACAAACACCTCGACTGGGAGGCCGCCTGGAGCATCACCAGCCGTTCGGTGGCCTACACCAATCACACCCTGTTGCCCGAGGCCCTGGAGAAGTGGGGGCTGGGGCTGTTCGGCTCCCTGCTGCCGCGGCACTTGGAGCTGATCTACGAGATCAACCGCCGCTTCCTGCAACAGGTGCGTCTCAAGTACCCGGGCAACGAGCAGATCCTGCGCAAGGTGTCGATCATCGACGAGGAGGGCGGCAAGGCGGTGCGCATGGCCCACCTGGCCACCGTGGCATCGCACCACGTAAACGGTGTGGCGGCCCTGCACAGCGAACTGGTCAAAACCGAGCTGTTCCCGGAGTTCGCCGCCCTGTGGCCGGAGAAGTTCACCAACGTCACCAACGGCGTGACCCCCCGGCGCTGGGTGGCCCTGGCCAATCCCCAGCTCTCAACCCTGCTCAATGAATCGATCGGCGAGGGCTGGGTCAATCACCTCGATGAGCTGCGCAAACTGGAGCAGTTTGTGGACGACAGCAGCTTCCTGGAGCGCTGGCAGGCCACCAAGCTGGCCGTGAAGGGCCAGCTAAGCCATTACATCCACCGCCACACCGGCGTGCTGGTGGATCCGGCGTCGCTGTTTGACGTGCAGGTGAAGCGCATCCACGAATACAAGCGCCAACACCTCAACGCCCTGCAGGTGATCGCCCAATACCTGCGCATCAAGAACGGCCAGGCCGACGGCATGGCGCCCCGCACCGTCATCTTCGGCGGCAAGGCAGCGCCCGGCTATTACATGGCCAAGCTGATCATCCGCTTCATCAACGGCATCGCCGAAACGATCAACGCCGATCCCGACATGGAGGGCCGCCTGCGGGTGATCTTCCTGGCCGACTACAACGTCAAGCTGGGCGAGCGGGTCTACCCCGCCTCCGATCTCTCCGAGCAGATCTCCACCGCCGGCAAGGAAGCCTCCGGCACCGGCAACATGAAGTTCGCCATGAATGGCGCCCTCACCATCGGCACCCTGGATGGCGCCAATGTGGAGATCCGCGAGCAGGTGGGCGCCGAAAACTTCTTCCTGTTCGGCAAAACCGCCGAGGAAATCTCCAGACTGCACAACAGTGGCTACCGCCCCTGGGAGCTGATCGGCAGCATGCCGGAGCTCGCCGAGATCCTGCGGCTGGTGGAGCAGGGCCACTTCAGCAATGGCGACGGCGACCTGTTCAGGCCCCTGCTGCAGAACCTCACCGGCCGGGATCCCTTCTTCGTGCTGGCCGATTTCAACGCCTATCTGCAGGCCCAGGCCGACGTGGATCGTGCCTGGGCTGACCGGGGCCGCTGGAACCGGATGTCGCTGCTCAATTCAGCCCGCAGCGGCTTCTTCTCCTCCGACCGCTCGATCCGCGACTACGCCGAACGGATCTGGCGGGCCGAGAGCTTCCCTGTGACCATCACCTGTGAGATGGACAAACCCGAAGGCCTAACCCGGTAGGTCCGGAGTTTGGTGCAGCAGGCGATTGAGCCGCAGGCGATCGGCATTGAGGGGGTCGGGGGCCAGCTCGCCGGCCACCTCTCGAAACTTCTGCTCCACCTCCTCGGGCACGCGCACATCGAAGATGCGCTCCATTAGCGCCTCGATCGAGAACAGGTGGGCATTGATGTTCTCCAGATCGGCCATGGCCTGCTGCAACGCATCAGGCTCCCCAGCCTCTTCACTGGCCTGATCGGCAACCACAGCGGCGCCAGGGGCGGCTGACGCCGCGTTGGGCTGATTGGTGGCGGACTCCGCCGCCTCCTGTTGCTTCTGCAGTTCCTCCATCACCCGTCCAGCCAGGGTGCGGAACGATTGCAGCGCAGCCCAATTCAGCTCCTGCTGCTGGCGCAGGGTGGGATTTTCACGAATCAATCGGTCGTGTTCCCGATAGAAACGCTGGCAATCAGGGCATTGGCAGGGCTCTTCGGGCACCGCACTCCCTTGGGTTGTCAAATTCCATCATGGCACTCACGCCGCCAGGGGGCCTGGGTCGCGCTGGTCGTCGCCCAACTCGTCGATCTCGCCGCTGGCGGCCGGCAGGGGGATCTCGATCGAGGTGACCACATGGATCACATCGCGCAGGCGCATCGAATCGGCAAACCAGCCCATGGCCTGCTCGGTGTCGCCGCGACGCTCGGCGTCGGTGGCCTGCTCTTCATGGGCTTCCGCCAGCAGGGCCAGCCAGCAGAGGCAGCGGGCCTGCACCACCGAAAGGTCGAGCTCATCGGGCTGGCTGTCAGCGATGCGCTCGCTCTCCTGCTGCACCAGCAGCCGCAGACGCAGATCGTGAAGCTGGGTCATCGCGGTCAGACGACTGGAACCACGCTAGCCCCGGTGGCCGAAATGGGTAGACCACCACCGGTAGCGCTCACTACCAGCAACGCAGAAAGCGCACCGGCTGGGACCAGAAGCGGGGCTGGCGGGACTCGAACCCACGACCTACGGTTTAGGAAACCGTCGCTCTATCCGGCTGAGCTACAGCCCCCCGCGGCCATCCCGCAAGACGCCCGCAGCGGCATTATGGGATGTGAAAGCAGGCGAGGTGATCGCGATCAGGGCCGAGGCCCCTCTGCGGAGGAGTCGCTGCGCCTGGTTGAGGAAAGTCCGGGCTCCCCAATGGCCAGGCTTGCTGGGTAACGCCCAGTGCGGGTGACCGTGAGGACAGTGCCACAGAAACACACCGCCGATGGCAGGGGGCTTGCCCCCTGATCAGGCAAGGGTGCAAGGGTGCGGTAAGAGCGCACCAGCAGCATCGAGAGGTGCTGGCTCGGTAAACCCCGGCTGGGAGCAAGGCCCAGGGACAACGGTTGGCCATGACACCCGTCCCGCTTCAAGTGCGCCGCTCGAGGCCGCCGGTAACGGCGGTCCCAGACAGATGATCACCCCCCGCCCCTGGCCTCCGGGCTTGCGGCGGGAGAACAGAACCCGGCTTACGTCCTGCTTTCACCCTTTTCTCTACGCAACGATTCGCTCCAGCCGTGGGACCCGAACGCCACCAGCAATTGGTTGCCTTCCTTCGGTCATTAGACCTGGAGCCAGGCGATCGCGATCTGGCCCCCATTGAGGAGGCCCTGACCCACACGTCCGCAGGCCGGGCCGTCAACCACGAGCGGCTGGAATTTCTGGGCGATGCCGTGCTGCGCCTGACGGCTGCAGAGTTCTTGCAAAAGCACTATCCGAGCTTGAGTGTGGGGCGCTGCTCGGCCCTGCGGGCCCAGCTGGTGAGCGACCGCTGGCTGGCCGAACTGGGCGAGTGCTGCGGCATCGAAGCCGTGCTGCACCTGGGCCCGATGGCCAGCGGCGACCGGGCCGGACAGGCCACCGTGCGGGCGGAGTGCTGCGAAGCCCTGCTGGGTGGCCTCTATGAGGCCTGGGGTGCCGGGCAGGGCGGCCTGGAGCCGGTGCACCGCTGGCTCACCCCCCACTGGCAACGCAGCAGCGCCGAACTGCTGGCCGATCCAGACCGCCACAACTGGAAGTCAGCCCTGCAGGAATGGACCCAGGGCGCTGGATTAGGGCTGCCCCACTACAGCTGCGAGGAATGCAGCCAGATCCATGCCGACCCGCGCCGCTTTCGCTGCACGGTGACGGTCAGCGGCCCTGGAGTCGTGGAGAACGGTGATCATCAAGGCTGGGGTCGCTCGCGGCGGAGCGCCGAACAGGAAGCCGCCCGAGCAGCCCTGGCGGTGCTCAAGCCTGCTCGAGAATCTTGATCGGCATGGTGACCAGCTTGTCCCAGTTGCCCCCTTCAAACAGCACGGCAGCCTGCTGGCCACTGATGCGCTGCACAAAGCCCCGGTAGCCGTTGTAAATCGAGCGGCCGTCGCGCACCACCACGGTGGAGCCCGGCAGGATCGGCAGCAGGTCGGCCATGGTTCAGGCGAGGCGTGGGGTCATTATCGGGGGAGAAGGACCGGTGAGGGAATCAGACGGGCATGGCTGATCTGAGCGACACCGACAGTCCCGGCGAATCCCCCCAGGACGAGCTCATGGTGGTGGGCAAGATCGTGGCCGCCCAGGGCCTGAAGGGGGAACTGCGGATCCTGCCCTTGAGCGATTTCCCCGAACGCTTCACCCGGGCCGGACAACGCTGGCTGCAGCGGCGCGAGGAAGCACCGCGGCTAGTCGAGCTGCGCGGTGGCAGGCAGCTCCCGGGCAAGGGGCTGTTTGTGGTGCGGCTGGCCGATGTCGACAGCCGCGAGGCGGCCGAAGCCCTGGTGGGCGAGCAGCTGCTGGTGCGCGCCAGCGACCGGCCCAAGCTGGCCCGGGGTGAATTCCACGTGCTCGATCTGGTGGGCACGGAGGTGCGGCTGCTGGAAACGGGGCAGGTGATCGGACGGGTCTGCGACCTGATCCACGCCGGCAATGACCTGCTGGAGGTGGAGCAGGACAGCCCGAGCGGTCCGCGGCGGTTCCTGATTCCGTTTGTGAAGGCAATCGTGCCCGAAGTGCACCTCAGCGAAGGCTGGGTTGGGATCACCCCACCACCTGGGCTGCTGGAGCTCTGATCGGCCCCGGAGAAAGGCGGAGCCGCGCCGGCCTGAGCCCTCCTCTGGGGAACCTCCTGAATTCTGTACAGGCTGTACAGAATTCAGGAGGCCTCGCCCAACACCTCTGCAGGCGAAGCGCCGCCTGGGCTGCTGAAATAGCCCTAGGCCTGGCTTCCACCCCCGCGCGATGACAAGTCTTGTACCGGTGATCCTGTGCGGCGGCACCGGCACGCGGCTGTGGCCGCTCTCGCGGGCCAGCTACCCCAAGCAGTACTGGCCCCTGGCGGGGAGTGGTGAGGAAACCCTCCTGCAGCAAACCCAACAGCGCCTGGAAGGCCTGCCAGGGCTGGCGCCGCCGCTGCTGATCTGCAACGAGGACCACCGCTTCATCGTGGCCGAGCAGATGCGCCAGATCGGCGTGGAGCCCGCCGGCATCCTGCTGGAGCCGATCGGCCGCAACACCGCTCCGGCCGTTGCGGTGGCGGCCCTACAGGCCACGGCCCAGGGCGACGATCCGCTGCTGCTGGTGCTGGCGGCCGACCATGTGATCCGGGATGCGGCCGCCTTCCGCGCCACGGTTGTCGCCGGCGCGGCAGCCGCCGAGGCGGGGCAACTGGTGACCTTTGGGATCGTGCCCACCGCGCCGGAGACGGGCTACGGCTACATCGAAGCCGCCCAGTCGTTGGCCGGTGCCAGCGCACCGGTGCCGATCGCCCGCTTTGTGGAGAAGCCGGATCGAGCCACCGCCGAGGCGTTTCTGGCCACGGGCCGCTTCACCTGGAACAGCGGCATGTTCTTGTTTAAGGCCAGCGCCATCCTGGCGGAGCTGGAGAGCCTGGCTCCTGAGGTGGTGAGCGCCTGCCGCGCCGCCCTGGAGCAGGACAGTGCCGATCTCGATTTCCTGCGGCTGGAGCGGGAAGCCTTCGCCGGCTGCCCGAACGTGGCCCTCGACGTGGCCGTGATGGAGCGCACCGACCGCGGCGCTGTGCTGCCGCTGGAGGCCGGCTGGAGCGACGTGGGCAGCTGGAGCGCCCTGTGGGAAACGGCCAAGGAGCGCGACGCGCAAGGCAACGTGCTGCGGGGCCGGGTGATCCACGAAGACGCCCGCAATTGCTACCTGCGCAGCGAGCACCGCCTGGTGGTGGGCCTCGGGGTGGAAGACCTGGTGGTGGTGGAAACCGACGATGTGGTGCTGGTGGCCCACCGCGACAGGGCCCAGGACATCAAAAGCATCGTGGGGCTGCTGGAGCGGGAGGGCGCGCCAGAGAGCAAGGCCCACCGAAAGATCTACCGGCCATGGGGGTCGTACGACGGGATCACCGAAGGCGAGCGCTGGCAGGTGAAAACGATCGTGGTTAACCCGGGGGCGAGCCTGTCGCTGCAGATGCACCACCACCGCGCCGAGCACTGGATCGTGGTGAAGGGAACGGCGGTCGTGGAGAAGAACGGCCGCCAGGAGCTGGTGGGCGAAAACCAGAGCACCTACATCCCCCTGGGCTGCCGCCACCGCCTCTCCAACCCCGGCAAGATCCCGGTGGAACTGATCGAGGTGCAGAGCGGCCCCTACCTGGGCGAAGACGACATCGTTCGCTTTGAAGACCGCTACGGCCGCAGCGATGCTGTCGCCGCTACTCAACCGTGACGCTCTTGGCCAGGTTGCGGGGCTGATCCACATCCAGACCTCGGTGGGCGGCGATGTGATAACTGAGCAACTGCATCGGAATCACCGTCAGCAGCGGGCTGAGCAGCTCGTCCACCACCGGCACCGGCAGCAGCACATCAAACAGCTCCGCGTCGGGGCAGTCGGGCGCCACGCCCACCAGCTGGGCATCGCGAGCCTTGGCTTCCTGGGCGTTGCTGAGCACCTTGTCGAACACCAACCCCGGCACCGCGATCGACACCACCGGCACCTTGGCGTCGAGCAGGGCGATCGGGCCATGCTTCATCTCGCCGGCCGGGTAGCCCTCGGCGTGGATGTAGCTGATCTCCTTGAGCTTGAGCGCCCCCTCCAGAGCGATCGGGTAGTTGATCCCCCGCCCCAGGAAGATCACATCCTGGGTGCCCTCAAAACGGTGGGCCAGGGCGGCGCAGCGCTGGTCGTGGTCGGCCACCAGGGCTTCGAGCTGCTGGGGCAGCTGCCGCAACGCCGCCGCCAGGGCCTTGAGCTCCTCGCGGCTGCGGCCCGACGTGCCACCCCCCTGGCGCTGGTCCACCCGCCGTTCGGCAAAGGCCAGGGCCAGGCCGTAGAAGGCCAGCAGCTGCCCCAGAAACGTCTTGGTGGCCGCCACGCCCACCTCAATGCCGGCGCCGATATCGAGGATGTGGTCCACCATCCGCGCCAGGGAGCTTTCCGGCCGGTTGGTGATCCCGAGCAGTCGCGGCGCAAAAGCCGGATCGGCCACCAGCTGGCGCCGCTCCTGCTCCATCGCCAGAGCCGCCAACGTGTCGGCCGTTTCACCCGATTGGGTGACGCCGATCGTGAGGGTGTGGGGCGTTAACGGCGGCGGCGCATAGCGGAATTCACTGGCGTAGAAGACGCTGGTGGGAATGCCGGCCAGCTGCTCCAGCAGGTAGGCCCCCACCTGGGCGGCATGGCGACTGGTGCCGCAGGCCAGGATCTGGATCCGCTCCACCCCCTCCAACACCTCCGCCGCCAGCGGCAGGGCCACCAGGGGTGTTGCCTGCCCGGCCACAGCCTCCGGCAGGTGGCGGGCCACCCACAGGGCCGCGGTTTCGGGCTGCTCGTGGATCTCCTTGAGCATGAAGTGGCGGAAGCTGCGCTTGTCCGCCACGTGTTCGGTGCCTCTTAGCAGGCTGGGGCTGCGCTGCACCCGCTCCCCGTCGGCGTTGTAGAGCTCGATGCCCAAGGGGGTGAGCAGGGCCACCTCGCCGTCCTCCATCGGCAGAATCGTGCGGGTGAAGCCCGCCAGGGCCGGGGTGTCGCTGGCGCAGAGAAATTCACCTTCTCCCAGGCCGATCAACAACGGCGCCGCCTTGCGGGCCACCACCAGGGCCCCGGGGGCCTCAGCCCACACCACCGCCAAGGCATAGGCCCCGTGCAGCAGGGGCAACACCTCCTGCACCGCCTGCAGCAGCAGGCTGCCGCTGGCCACCCGCGCCCGCCCGCCTTGCACGCCCGCCTGCAGCCGCGCCAATTGACGGGCCAGCAGGTGGGGGATCACCTCGGTGTCCGTCTCGGAGCGGAACACCACCCCTTCCGCCTGCAGCTCCTCGCGGAGGGTGCGGTAGTTCTCAATGATGCCGTTCTGCACCACCGCCAGCTGACCGCTGCCATCGAGATGGGGATGGGCGTTGCGCTCCTCCGGCTTGCCGTGGGTGGCCCAGCGGGTGTGGCCGATGCCGCAGTGCCCAGGGGCGCCCTGGGCCTCGAATCGCGCCGTGAGGTTGACCAACTTGCCCTCGGCCTTGAGGCAGTGCAGCCGGCCCGGCCCCGCATCCGCCTGGGCATCCACCGTGGCGATCCCGGCCGAGTCGTAGCCCCGGTATTCGAGCTGGCGCAGGCCCTCCAGCAGCTGGGGAGCCGCCTCCCGCGATCCGATCAGGGCAACGATGCCGCACATAGGGCTGGGCCAGCGAGGGGCGCAAGAGGGGGCGCAACAAAAAAGCCCGGCAACGGGCCGGGCTTGAGCTTATTGGCAGTGGCGCCGAGGGACAGGACTCAGTACGAGAGGCCCATCGAGCGGCTGGTTTCGTCGCCCAGGTACACCCGGATGCTGAGGAAGTCGGTGGGGCAAGCGGTTTCGCAGCGCTTGCAGCCCACGCAGTCTTCGGTGCGGGGCGACGAAGCGATCTGACCGGCCTTGCAACCGTCCCAGGGCACCATCTCGAGCACGTCGAGCGGGCAGGCGCGCACGCACTGGGTGCAGCCGATGCAGGTGTCGTAGATCTTGACGGCGTGGGACATTGGGCCTCGATGGGGAGGTGGCCGATAACAAACGGCGTGAGGCCAACGTACCCAAAGCTTTCGAGCCCTAAGCAGAGCCCGCGACAGCCCGTCACCCTTGTTCATACGCCGTGGGGCGACCCGCAGGGTGACCCGTAGAGTGCGTCGACTCTCACAGCGGCCATGTCCCAGGAAGCGATCTTCGAGAAAGTGCGCTCGATCGTTGCCGAGCAGCTCAGCGTGGATGCCGGGGATGTGAAGCCCGAATCCAACTTCCAAAACGATCTCGGCGCTGACTCCCTCGACACCGTCGAGCTGGTGATGGCCCTTGAAGAGGCCTTCGACATCGAAATCCCAGACGAAGCCGCCGAAGGCATCACCACCGTGGGTGACGCCGTCAAGTTCATCCAGGACAAGCAGGCCTGAGCCACTCCATGGTGCAGGGTCTCCAGCGCGTCGTCGTCACCGGTCTCGGCGCGATCACACCGATCGGCAACGACGTTCCCACTTACTGGGAGGGGTTGCGTTCGGCGCGCAATGGCGTAGCGGGGATCACCCTGTTTGACGCCAGTCGCCATGCCTGCCGGTTTGCGGCCGAGGTGAAAAACTTCGACCCCTCCGGCTGGCTGGAACCCAAGGAATCCAAGCGCTGGGATCGCTTCTGCCAGTTCGGGGTGGTGGCCGCCAAGCAGGCCGTCGCCCACGCTGGCCTCACCATCGACGCCTCCAACCAACATCGGGTTGGCACCGCCATCGGCTCCGGCGTCGGCGGACTGCTGATGATGGAAACCCAGGCCCAGGTGCTCAACGATCGCGGTCCGGATCGGGTCAGCCCGTTCTGCGTGCCGATGATGATTCCGAACATGGCCACAGGCCTGACGGCTATTGCCCTGGGGGCGAAGGGACCGAGCACCGCTGTAGCCACCGCCTGCGCCGCCGGCTCCAATGCCATTGGCGATGCCTACCGCCTGATCCAGCTGGGCTTGGCCGACGTGATGGTGGCCGGCGGGGCTGAGTCGGCCATCACTCCCCTGGGTGTGGCTGGATTTGCCAGCGCTAAGGCCCTGTCGTTCCGCAACGATGACCCCGCCACAGCCAGCCGCCCCTTTGACGCAGAGCGCAACGGCTTTGTGATCGGCGAAGGAGCCGGGGTGCTGGTGCTCGAGAGCCTCGAACACGCTCAGGCCCGCGGCGCCACGATCCTGGCCGAAGTGGTGGGCTATGGCATGACCTGCGACGCCCACCACATCACGTCGCCCTCCCCTGGCGGCGTTGGTGGTGCTGAGGCGATGCGCCTGGCCCTGCGGGATGCCCAACTGGAGCCCGAAGCGGTCGACTACGTCAACGCCCATGGCACCAGCACCCAGGCCAACGACAGCAACGAGACCTCGGCCATCAAGAGCGCCCTCGGCGAGCGCGCATACCAGATTCCGGTGAGCTCCACCAAGTCGATGACCGGCCATCTCCTCGGAGGCAGCGGCGGCATCGAAGCGGTAGCGGCTGTGCTGGCGATGGAGCACAACCTGGTGCCGCCTACCATCAACCACCAAAATCCGGATCCGGCCTGTGATCTGGATGTGGTTCCCAACCAGGCCCGGGAACACACCCTCAACGTGGTGCTCTCCAATTCCTTCGGGTTTGGCGGTCACAACGTCTGCCTGGCGTTCCGCCGCATGGCGTGACCCTTCTCCCTCCCTAAACCCCGCACCTGCAAAGCCATGGTCGTCGCCCCCTCCACGTCCGTCGAGTCGCTCTGCGTCAACAGCATTCGCTTCCTGGCGATCGACGCGATCAACAAGTCGAACTCTGGCCACCCCGGCCTGCCGATGGGCTGCGCACCCATGGCATTCGCGCTGTGGGACAAGGTGCTCAAGCACAACCCCAAGAACCCCAAGTGGTTCAACCGCGACCGCTTTGTGCTGTCGGCCGGCCATGGCTGCATGCTGCTGTACGCGCTGCTGCACCTCACCGGCTACGACTCGGTGACCCTTGACGACATCAAGCAGTTCCGCCAGTGGGGCAGCCGCACCCCCGGTCACCCCGAAACCTTCGAGACCGCCGGCGTTGAGGTCACCACCGGCCCCCTCGGCCAGGGCATCTCCAATGCCGTGGGTCTGGCGATCGCCGAAGCCCACCTTGCCGCCAAGTTCAACAAACCCGGCTGCGAACTCGTCGATCACTACACCTACGTGATCATGGGCGACGGCTGCCATCAGGAGGGCGTGAGCGGTGAGGCCGCCTCCCTGGCCGGCCACCTGGGCCTGGGCAAGCTGATCGCCCTCTACGACGACAACCACATCACCATCGATGGCAACACCGCGGTGTCGTTCACCGAGGATGTGCTGAAGCGCTACGAGGCTTACGGCTGGCACGTCCAGCACGTGGCGGATGGCAACACCGACGTGGCCGGCATCGCCCGGGCGATCGAGGCCGCCAAAGCCGTGACCGACAAGCCCAGCCTGATCAAGGTGACCACCACCATCGGCTACGGCTCCCCCAACAAGGCCAACACCGCCGGTGTGCACGGTGCCGCCCTCGGCGCCGATGAAGCCGAACTCACCCGCAAGGCCCTCGACTGGAGCTACGGCGAATTTGAGGTGCCGCAAGATGCTTACGACCACTGGCGCCAGGCCATCAGCCGCGGTGAAGCCCTCGAAGCCACCTGGAACGCCACCCTGGCCTCCTACCGCAGCCAATACCCCGCCGAAGCGGCTGAATTTGAGCGCCAGTTGCGTGGTGAACTGCCCCAGGGCTGGGATGCCTCCCTGCCCAGCTTCAGCCCTGAGGACAAGGGCCTGGCCACGCGCCAGCACTCCTACAACGCGCTGAATGCCTTCGGCCCCAACCTGCCCGAGCTGATCGGCGGCTCCGCCGACCTCACCCACTCCAACCTCACCGACATCAAGGGCGAGGCCAGCTTCCAGAAGGGTGGTGAGGCCAACCGCTACCTGCACTTCGGTGTGCGCGAGCACGCCATGGCGGCGATCATGAACGGCATCGCGTACCACGGCAGCGGCCTGATTCCCTACGGCGGCACCTTCCTGGTGTTCGCCGGCTACATGATTGGTGCCATGCGCCTCTCGGCCCTGAGCGAGCTGGGCTGCATCTACGTGCTCACCCACGACTCGATCGGTCTGGGCGAAGACGGCCCCACCCACCAGCCGGTGGAAACCCTCGCCAACCTGCGCGCCATCCCCAACCTGCTGGTGATGCGCCCCGGCGACGGCAACGAAACCATGGGCGCCTACCAGGTGGCCGTCACCAACCGCAAGCGCCCCACGGTGCTGGCCCTCAGCCGTCAGGCGATGGCCAACCAACCCGGTTCGGCGGCAGCCCATGTGGCCAAGGGCGGCTACATCCTGGAAGACAGCAACGGCAGCCCCGATCTGATCCTGATCGGCACCGGCACCGAGCTGGAGCTCTGCACCAAGGCCGCCGCCCAGCTGCGCGCCGAAGGCAAGAACGTGCGCGTGGTGTCGATGCCCTGCGTCGACCTGTTTGAAGAGCAGGACGCCGCCTACCGCGAGAGCGTGCTGCCCGCCGCCTGCCGCAAGCGTCTGGTTGTGGAAGCCTCCAGCTCCTTTGGCTGGCACAAGTACGTGGGCTTCGACGGCGACACCGTCTCGATCGACCGCTTCGGCGCCTCCGCCCCCGGCCCCGTCTGCCTCGAGAAGTTCGGCTTCACCGTGGACAACGTGGTGGCCAAGGCCAAGGCCCTGGGCTGATTCGCCAGGCTGGCCTGATCCTGCTGCGCACCCGTTTCATGCCCCGCCGCAAGGTGGGGCTTTTTTGTAGCTGCAGGTCTGAACTGGGCTGATCTGGCCTGGGCCGAAATGAACTGAACACCCAATAAAAAAACCCGGGGGCAACCCCCCGGGCTCTCAAGGTTGCCAAGCTGAACAACTGACAGCTCAGACCGCCGCAGGTGCTGGCTCGCCAGCCTTCTGCTCGGCCAGCACCTGCTCCAGACCTTCCAGATCCTCGTCGGTGATCTTGGTTTGCATCGGGCAGTGCTTGGGGCCGCACATCGAGCAGAACTCGGCCTGCTTGTAGATGTCGGCAGGCAGGGTTTCGTCGTGATATTCGCGGGCCCGCTCGGGATCCAGCGAAAGATCGAACTGCTTGTTCCAGTCGAAGGCGTAGCGGGCGCGGCTGAGTTCGTCGTCGCGGTCGCGGGCACCAGGGCGGTGGCGGGCGATGTCGGCTGCATGGGCAGCGATCTTGTAGGCGATCAGGCCCTCGCGCACATCTTCGGCGTTGGGCAGGCCGAGGTGCTCCTTGGGGGTCACATAGCAGAGCATCGCGGTGCCATACCAGCCGGCCATCGCGGCGCCGATGGCGCTGGTGATGTGGTCGTAACCGGGGGCGATGTCGGTCACCAGCGGGCCCAGCACATAGAAGGGCGCCTCGCTGCACTCCTCCATCTGCTTCTTGACGTTGAACTCAATCTGATCCATCGGCACGTGCCCCGGACCCTCCACCATCACCTGGATGTCGTGCTCCCAGGCGCGGCGGGTGAGCTGGCCCAGGGTTTTTAGTTCGGCCAGCTGGGCGGCGTCGGAGGCGTCGTGCTGGCAACCCGGCCGCAGCGAATCACCCAAGGAGAAGCTGCAGTCGTAGCGCTTGAAGATTTCGATGATGTCATCGAAATGGGTGAACAGCGGGTTCTGTTTGTGGTGATACAGCATCCACTGAGCCAGGATCCCGCCGCCGCGGCTGACGATGCCGGTGAGGCGACCCTTCACCAACGGCAGGTGCTCAATCAGCAGACCGGCGTGGATCGTCTGGTAGTCGACCCCCTGCTGGCAGTGCTTCTCAATGATGTGCAGGAAGTCGTCGGCGTCGAGCTTCTCGATGGAGCCATGCACACTCTCGAGCGCCTGATACACGGGCACCGTGCCGATGGGCACCGGCGACGCGTTGATGATCGCCGTGCGCACCTCATCGAGGTTGACGCCGCCGGTGGAGAGATCCATCACCGTGTCGGCGCCGTATTTCACCGCCAGGCGCAGCTTGGCCACCTCCTCATCGAGATCGGAGGCGTTGGGGGAGGCACCGATGTTGGCGTTCACCTTGCAGCGGCTGGCGATGCCGATCGCCATCGGCTCCAGGTTGGTGTGATTGATGTTGGCCGGGATGATCATCCGGCCCCGCGCCACCTCCTCCATCACCAGCGATTCGGGCAGGTTCTCCCGCTTGGCCACATAGGCCATCTCTTCGGTCACCACGCCCTGGCGGGCGTAGTGCATCTGGGAATAGTTCGCGGTGCCGCGACGCTTCTCAATCCAGGCGCTGCGCATGATGGGCGGTGGCGAAGAACAGGGGACCGCAAAAGAGCGGTGAGGGGGGTCCTGAGCCGATGCCGAGTTCGTTTCCACTTCCCTGCGCCGGCATGACCCGGATCAGGTTCGGAGGGTGTGATCTCAGCCCGAAGCTGCACGGCTGATTGGGCCGGCAGCGGGGCACCCCTAGTGACAACCGAAACCTAGCAAGTCCGCAAGAGGCTGGGGCCTCTAAAGGAGACGCGAGTCAGGGTCGTCGGGATTCAGAGCTGTCAGGATTTTGTACAGCCTGTACAGAATCTGGACACACCCGAAACAGCCTCACCCACTAGGGCCTCAGCGCTGCAACCCGTTCAGCGCCGCGGCCACCACCCGGTGGTCGGTGTCGCCCTGAAGCTGCTGCAGCAGGCTGCGGGCTTCGGCATCGCCGCGGTCGCGCACCAGACGGCCGAGGATCTCGGCCCCGCCCACCCGCACGGTGCCATCGGCGTCGGTGATGGCCATCGCCGCGAGCTCCAGCAGCCAGGCCGGATCAATGGCTGGCTGCTCGGCCAGGGCCGAGAGGATGCTGCAGCGCACCAGCCACTGCTGATCGGCGGCAAACACATCCCGCAGCAGGGGCCAGGATCGCTCCAGCGAATGGCTCACCAGGGAGTTGGCCGCTTCGGCGCGCACGTTGGCGTCCTCGTCGTGCTGCATGGCGTTCACCAGCGCCTGCCAACCCGCCTCGCTCTGCTTCACCCCCAGGCCGGCGCAGCTCAGCGAGCGCACCATGAACATGCCCTGCTCCAGGCCCAGCAGCAGCAGGGGCACGGCCTGTTCAACCGGCACCTCCCGCAGACCCACCAGGGCCGGCATGGCCCGGCTGGGATCACCGGACACGATGGCGTCCCGCAGGGCGGACAGATCGGGGGACGGAAGGGTCATACCTCTCCATCGTGGCGCAGGGCCGCCAGCAACTCCCGCCGCCGCCGCCGCTGGCCCAGGGCACTGGTCACCAACAGGCCCGTGCCGATCAGCAGCGCCGGCAAGGCTGGCAAGCGATCAACGCCGCGGCGCTGCAGCAACACCAACAAAGACAACAGGATCAGCAGGGGCGAGGAAAGGGCCAGCAGCCCCCGCAACCAGGGCCGGCGCCTCATGGCCGCCGCTCCATCCAGCGCAGCAGGCTCCAGGTGAGCACCCGGATGCCCACCGGCAACGACGCCTCATCGGGGGCAAAGGTGTTGCTGTGCAAAGGCGTGCACCCATCAGGCCCCGCCACCCCGAGCCGAAACATCGTGCCGCGGGTGCCCTCGAGCAGCTGGGCAAAATCCTCAGCGCCGAGGGAGGGCTGCTCCAGCCATTGCACCTGGGGACGGCCCAGCAGCTCCACCGCCGCCTCGGCCACCAGCTCGGTGAGGGCCGGATCGTTGTGCACCGGCGGCGAGATCACCCGGTAACGCACCCGCGCCTCGCCGCCATGGCCCTGGCAGAGGGCGTGCACGGTGTCTTCAATCCAGCCCGGCAGCTGGGCGTGCACGTCGGTGTCGAGGCAGCGCACGGTGCCCAGCAGGCGCACATGGTCGGCAATCACGTTGAAGGCCTTGCCGCCCTCAATGCGCCCGAAGCTCACCACCACCGGGTGCAGGGCATCGAGCCGGCGGCTGATCGCCTCCTGCAGCCCGCTCACCACCCGCGACGCAATCCAGATGGCATCGGTGCTCTGGTGGGGCCGGGCGCCGTGGCCGCCCTCGCCCAGCACCTCCACCTCCAGCTCCCCCGCCGCGGCCGTGAGGCTGCCGCTGCGCACCCCGATCGTGCCCGCCGGCAGGGTGGGAAACACGTGCACGCCAAACAAAGCGTCCACGTCCTCCATGGCGCCATCAGCCTTCATCCAGGCTGCCCCCTGGGCCGTTTCCTCGGCGGGTTGAAACAGCAGCCGCACCCGGGCCGTGAGCCGCTCGGGATGGCGCTCGGCCAGCCCTCCAAGCAAGCAGGCCACCCCAAGCCCGACCGCGGTGTGCAGGTCGTGGCCGCAGGCATGCATCAGCCCCTGCTGGGTGGAGGCGTAGTCGAGGCCGGTGCGCTCCTCCACTGGCAGGGCATCCATGTCCACCCGCAGGGCCACCAGGGGCGTGGGGCTGCCATCGGCCAGCTGCTGGGGCCCCAGCTCGGCCACCACCCCGGTGCGTCCAACGCCCTCGCGCACCTGCCAGTCCCAGCGGCGCAGTTCACCGGCCACCAAGGCGGCGGTCTGCTGCTCGTGGCCGCTGAGCTCGGGATGGCGGTGAATGTGGCGCCGCAGCTGGATCAACTCCGGCAACACTCCAGCCAGGGCATCGTCGAGCCCCAGCTCTTGCCAAGTCAGGGTGCAGGGGGTCGGGGTCATTCAGGAGGCCGTCATTCAGGAAGCCAGGGCCAGGAATTGCGCCAGAGCTTCCACCGGCTCGGGGGGCCAGCGCCGCGTCGATTGCAACCATTCTTGCTGGCGGTAGCGCGGATCGAGGCCGGAGGCTGCGGCCCAGTTGCTCTCGGCCTCGCCGCTGGCCCCCTTCTGCCACAGCAGGGCCGTGAGCGCGGCACGGGCGTCGGCAAACAGGGGATAGCGGCGGATCAGGTTGCGCAGCTCCCGCTCCGCCTCAGCCCGATCCCCCAGCTGGAAGGCGGCCAGGGCGGCACTGGAGCGGGCCATGGCAAAACCGGGCCGGGCCAGGGACGCCGCCTCAAAGCAGCGGCGCGCTGCCTCCCAGTCGCCCAGGGAACCCTGCACATTGCCGAGGTTGTAGAGGGCCGAAGCGCGCGGTTCGCCCGCATCGCTCGGGGCCCGCTCCAGGATCCAGCGGTAGTCGGCCTCGGCGGCGGCCCACTCGCCCAGGGCCTCCTCGGCGGTGCCGCGGTTGAGATGGGGGTCGGGACTGTCGCCATCGAGGGCCATCGCCTTGGTTTGATCGGCGATGGCGGCCCGGGGGTCGCCGAGGGCCAGCTGCACGTTGCCGCGGTTGCTCCAGGCCGCTGCATCGCCCGGAGCCACCTCCAGCACCTGATTCCAGAGCGGCAGAGCCTCGCTGAAGCGCCCCTCGCGGCTGGCACTGAGGGCCTGATCAAACAGTTGGGGCAGCAGCAACTGCACCCCCAGCAGCAGGGCCAGCAGGGTGGACATCACAGAGAGCTGCTCATGAAAGGGGCCCGCTCATGCCGCTGCCCCAGCGGGCCAGCCCAGATGGCGGCGGCCCGCCGGGGTGACGATCCGGCCCCGGGGGGTGCGCTGCAAGAACCCCAGCTGCAGCAGGTAGGGCTCCACCACCGCTTCCAGGGTGGCGGAATCTTCGCCGAGGCCCGCCGCCAGGGTGTCAAGGCCCACCGGGCCGCCGCCGTAGCCCTCCAGCATCAAGGTGAGCAGGCGCCGGTCGCTGGCATCGAGGCCGCGGTCGTCAACGCGGTGCAGGCTGAGGGCCTCGGCCACCAGCGAAGCGCCGATGCGGCCATGGCCCCGCACCGAGGCCACATCGCGCACCCGCCGCAGCAGGCGGTTGGCGATGCGGGGGGTGCCGCGGCAACGGCGCGCCACCTCCAGGGCGGCGTCAGCCTCGAGCGCGATCTGCAGCAGGCCCGCGGCCCGCTCCACGATCGCCTGCAGATCGTCGAGGCCGTAAAACTCCAGCCGCTGGATCAGGCCGAAGCGATCCCGCAGCGGTGAGCTCAGGGATCCGGCCCTGGTGGTGGCCCCCACCAGGGTGAAGGGCGGCAGCTCCAGGCTGCGGGTGCGGGCCGTGGTGCCCTTGCCCACGGTGAGGTCGAGGCGGAAATCCTCCATGGCCGGATAGAGGATCTCCTCAGCCACCCTGTTGAGCCGGTGGATCTCGTCGATGAACAGCAGCTCGTGGGGCTGCAGGTTGACCAGCAGGCCGACGATGTCGCGGGGGCGCTCCAGAGCCGGCGCACTGGTGATGCGGCAGCGCACCCCCAGCTCCTCGGCCAGCACCAGGGCCATGGTGGTTTTGCCCAGGCCGGGGGGGCCGTAGAGCAGCACGTGGTCGAGCGCCTCCTGGCGGGCGCGGGTGGCCTCCACGGCGATCGCCAGCACCTGCTTGAGCTCGCTCTGGCCGATGTAGTCGGCCAGGCGCCGGGGCCGCAGGCCGTCTTCCCGGGCAGGTGCCACCTCCTCCTGCACGGGGGTGGGATCCACCAGGCGCGGCGGCGCGTCGGAGTGGCTGGGGCGGCCGCGGGGCGCCGGGGATCCCGAGGAAACAATCGCCATGCAGCGAGGGTACCGGGGGCTCCCTAGGGTCGGGAGATCGAAGGGACGGTTGCGGAGCAGCGATGGCCAAGGGCGGGGGCAAGAAGAGCGCCAAGGCCCAGCGCGATGCCGCCAACAAGCTGCTGGCCGACAACCGCTTTGCTCGCCACCAGTACGAGATCCTCGAAACGCTGGAGTGCGGCCTGGAGCTGTTCGGCACGGAGGTGAAGTCGATCCGGGCCGGCCAGTGCAACCTGCGCGACGGCTTCTGCCTGATCCGCAAGGGGGAGCTGCAGCTGCACAACGTGCACATCTCGCCCCACAGCCATGCCGGGGCCTACTTCAACCACGAGCCCCTGCGGGTGCGCAAACTGCTGGCCCACCGCCGCGAGATCGACAAGCTGCGGGTGGGGCTCGAGCAGAAAGGCCTCACCCTGATCCCGCTCAACCTGCACCTCAAGGGCTCCTGGATCAAGCTCACGATCGGCCTGGCCAAGGGCCGCAAGCTGCACGACAAGCGCCACGAGGAGCGGCGCAAGCAGGACATCAAGGACGCCAAGGTCGCCATCGCCCGGCTCTGAATTCACGGGCCGGGGGGCGCGGCCTGAGTGCGGTTCCTCTACGGGATTCTGTACAGCCTGTACAGAATCCCGTAGAGGGAAGTTGGGAGACGCGCAACCCAGCAGCCACCCCGGCTGGGCTCAATTCACTGGCGGTGGCGCCGGCGGCGGCGGCGCGGCGAGAGGCTGTATGGGGGTCGCCGGCGCCGCGGGCACCGGCACGGTTGGGGCCTGGGGCGCTTCCAGCTGAGCCGGTGCCCGCGGCGGCTGGGGGGAAGCCTGCGGCGCTTCCGCCGGCGGATCCGCCCGCAGCGACAGGGTGATCAGGGCCGGCGCCACCCCATCGTTGGTCACCAGCAGCTGCACCGGCGAGCGCTTCTGCACCCCCAGGCTCACCACCCGCAGGGGGCCCTTGGCTTCCAGCAGGTCGCCATCGGGGCCGAACACGCTCATCTGCATCAGGGGCGAGCCGTTCACCCCCAGCACCAGCCGGTAGCCGGGCGGCAGCCGCACCGGGAACAGCCGCGCCCCACCGGCCTCCACCTGGGCCGAGAGCACCCGAGTTTCCTGGGGCTGGGCTTGAATCGCCTCGATCTGCACATTGGCCAGGCTCTGCTCAGCCGCAGCAAACCAGAGCTGGCGGAAGGGTTCAGCGGGAATGTCGGCGCCGGGGCGGCCCGGCAGCAGGCTCTGAGCACTGCCCGACACCAGCTGGCGCAGCACCGCGGGGCTGAGCCCCTGGCTCACCAGGGCCTGCTGGCGCCGCTCCCAGTCGCCATTGGTGTAACTGCCCAGACGACGGCGGATCTCAAGGGGCAGCTGCTCCACCCGGGCCAGCCACTCCTCGGCGAGCTCGTTCCACACCTTGCGTAGGGGCGCATCTTCGAGGGAGTCGCTGGGCAGGCGGCCGCCCCGCTCCGGAAACTGGGCCAGCAGGCTGGCATCCACCAACTTCAAAAACCAGCCGCGGTCCACCTGCATGGCCCGCAGCCGATTGAGCAGCTGCTGGCGCTGGTCGACCTCAGCGGGCGGCAGGCTGCTGGGCAGCTGCAGGGCCGCATCGGGGGTGGGCAGGGCCAAGCGGCCGCGGCTCAGCCACCACCAGCCCAGGGCGGTGCCCACCACAGCCGAGAGCACCAGGGCGATCACCACCGGCCAGATGCCGCCCTCGGCGGCCTCCTCCCGCTCCTCCAGGCGACTGCGCAGGACCGCAGGGGGCGGAGGAGTGAGCGGTGGCGGCGGGCTTAGGGGTGGTAACTCCGGCTGGGGAGCGGCGGATTCGGGTGCTGCTGGCTCCGGGGCCGTTGGCAGCTCAGGCTCAGGGGCCGGTGGCGGCTCCGGGACCGGCAGAGCGGCAGCCACGGGCGGGGGCACCAGAGCCACGGTGCGATCGGCGCGGGCCACCGGGCCGGTGCTCTCGGGCATGGGCAGGGTCTGGAATGCCGCCAGGGCCTGGGAGGCCGAGGCAAAGCGCTCGCCGGGCTCACGCTCCAGCAGGCGAGCGATCTGGGCCTGAAGGGCCGGCTCGGCGCTGAGACTGGCCGGCCAGCGCCAGGCGAGGGTGACCGGATCCAGCAGCCGGGCCGGCTCGTCGCCGCTCAGCAGCACCAGAGCCACCGCCCCCAGGGCATGGAGATCCATCCAGGGCTCGGGCTCAGCCGCGCGGGCCCGCTCCGGCGGCGCATAGCCCGGCGTGGCGGCCGGGGTGCCGGCCACCAGGCCGAAATCCAGCAGCACTGGCAGGCCGTCGCTGTCGCGGCGCAGCAGGTTGGCGGGGCTGAGATCGCCGTGCACCAGCTCCTGGCTGTGCAACACCGCCAGCACCGGCAGCAGCTGACGCAGCAGCAACAGCACCTCGCCGGCACCAAACACCAGCTGGCGCTCGGCCCGGGCCGCCAACAGCTGCTGATAGGTTCTGCCGGCCTGCCACTCGCGCACTAGCCACAACCCCTCGGCCGCCGGGATCACCGCCCCCAGCCGGGGCACCTGGGGATGGAGCACCCCCTGCAACCGGCCCCAGCGCTGGCGGGCCCGCTCCGGATCGATGCCGGGTCCCAGCAGCCGCAGGGCCATGGGCGCCTCGGCCACCAATTGGTCGCTGGCCCGCCACAGCTCCCCCTGGGGAGCCTCACCCGGAGGTGCAGAACTGAGACGCTGCTCCAGTCGGTAGCGCTCACCGATCAGCTGGCCCACCTGCGCTGCCATCAGGCCACTCCGGCGGCGAGGGCCCGCTCGGGCTGGTGCAGCCCCTTGGCGGCCAGCCAGGCAGCGTCGTAGAGGCGTGAGCGGTAGCGATCGCCGCTGTCGCAGAGCACGGTCACGATCGTGTGGCCTGGGCCCAGGCGCCGGGCCGTTTCCACCGCCGCGGCCACATTGATGCCCACCGATCCGCCCAGGAAGAGGCCCTCCTGCCACAGCAGCCGGTAGATGGTCTCGAGGGCGGTTTGATCGTCGATGCGCACGGCGTCATCGATGGGAGCGCCCTCCAGGTTGGCAGTGACGCGGCTGTTGCCAATCCCCTCGGTGATCGAACTGCCCTCGCTGCTGAGCTCACCCCGGGTGACCCAGGCGTGCAAGGCACTGCCATGGGGATCGGCCAGCACGCAGTGCACCGCTGGATTTTGCTCTTTGAGGTAGAGCGCCACGCCGGCGTAGGTGCCGCCGGTGCCGGTGGCCGCCACCCAGGCATCCACCGTGCCCTCGGTTTGCTGCCAGATCTCCGGGCCGGTGGAGTGGTAATGGGCGCGGCGGTTGGCCAGGTTGTCGAACTGGTTGGCCCACACGGCGCCCGGTGTTTCCGCGGCGATGCGGCCCGAGAGCTTCACGTAGTTGTTGGGATCGCGGTAAGGCACCGCCGGCACCGTGCGCACCTCAGCGCCGAGGCTGCGCAGCAAACCGATCTTCTCGGCCGACTGGGTGTCGGGAATGACGATCAGCGCCTTGTAACCGCGGGCATTGCAGAGGTGGGTGAGGCCGATGCCGGTGTTGCCGGCGGTGCCCTCCACCACGGTGCCGCCGGGCTGCAGCAGCCCCTGCTCTTCAGCCTCCAGCAGGATGCCGAGGGCCGCGCGGTCCTTGACCGAGCCACCCGGGTTCATGAACTCGGCCTTGCCGAGGATCTGGCAGCCGGTGGCTTCGCTGAGGGCATGGAGCCGAATCAGGGGCGTGTTGCCAACGGCGCCCACGAACCCTGAAGTGATGCCGGCCATACCCGCGTGCTGTGCGTGGCGGGATCGTAGGCAAGGCCTCTAGGGTCAGGCCTGAATTCAGCCGGGATGGGCGGCGGCGGAATGGGGCAGGAGCTGGGGGCGCGGTACACACAGGTGCGCCAGCACAGCCTTGCCCTGGTGGCGCCTCTGGAGCCAGAAGATCTGTGCCTGCAAGGCATGGCCGACGCCAGCCCGCCCAAGTGGCACCTGGGCCACACCACCTGGTTTTTTGAGCAGTTTCTGCTGCGCCCCCAACAAAATGCTGGGGTGGCCTTGGGCTACACACCGGCGCCAGCGGCCTGGAGTTTTCTGTTTAACAGCTATTACGACGCCATCGGCGCCCGCCACCCCCGGCCCGAGCGGGGCCTGCTCAGCCGCCCGGCGCTGGCGGAGGTGCTGGCCTGGCGGCAGCGGGTGGATGGGGCCGTGCTGGCCCTGCTGGAGCAGCTGGAGCCCGGCGATCCCCGGCTGGAGCTGGTGGAGCTGGGTCTGCAGCACGAGCAACAGCACCAGGAGCTGCTGCTGATGGACCTGCTCGATGGCTTCTCGCGCAACCCGCTCGAGCCGGCCTACGCCGCCAAGCCGGAAGACACCTACCGGAGTGCAGCCACAAGCCGCGCAGTCCCAGATGGGGCAGAGGCCCAGGCGCCCGTCTGGCTGCAGCACGAGGGAGGGCTGGTGGAAATCGGCCACCCGGGCGGGGGCTTTCATTTCGACAACGAAGCGCCCCGGCACCGCCAGTGGCTCGAACCCTTTGCGCTCAGCTCCCGCCTGGTGAGCAACGGCGACTTTGAGGCCTTCATCGCCGATGGCGGCTACCGGCGACCGGAGCTGTGGATGAGCGAGGGCTGGGCGGAGGTGCAGGCGCGGGGCTGGCAGGGGCCGCGCTATTGGCGCGACGGCGAGGAGTTTTCGCTGGCGGGGCGGCAGCCGCGGCGGGCCGAGCTGCCGGTGCGACACCTGAGCTGGTTTGAGGCCGACGCCTACGCCCGCTGGGCCGGCGCCCGGCTGCCCAGCGAGGCGGAATGGGAGTTGCTGGCGCCCCAGCTGGAGCAAGCCTTCGGGGTGCTGTGGCAATGGACCGCCAGCCCCTACCGGCCCTATCCGGGCTTCGCGCCGGCCGCCGGGGCGGTGGGGGAATACAACGGCAAGTTCATGAGTTCCCAGATGGTGCTGCGCGGCAGTTGCTTCCTCACCCCGGCTGGCCACGCGCGGCGCACCTATCGCAACTTCTATCCCCCGGCGAGCCGCTGGATGGCCGCCGGCCTGCGCCTGGCCCAAGAGCTGCGATGACGGTGCAGAGCCACCACGACCTGATCGACCTCCACCCGGAACCGGCCGACATGGCCCGGCTGGTGCGCGAGGGCATGGCGCAACGGCCCCGCCAGCTGCCGGCTTGGTTGCTCTACGACGCCGAGGGCTCGCGGCTGTTTGAGGCAATCTGCGAGCAGCCGGAATATGGCCTCACCCGCACCGAAACGGCCCTGCTGGAGGAGCGGGCCCCGGAGCTGGCGGCAGCCCTGGGGGCGGGGGTGCTGGTGGAATTCGGCGCCGGCAATGCGCGCAAGGTGGGGCCCCTGCTGGAAGCGCTGCGGCCGCCGGCCTACGTCGCGCTCGACATCAGCGCCAACCATCTGGGGCCGGCCTGCCGGGAGCTGCAAACCCGCCACCCGGCGGTGCCGGTGCTCGGCATCTGCTGTGACTACAGCCAGCTGCAGGACCTGCCCGAACACCCGCTGCTGCAGGGCCAGCGGCGGCTTGGCTTCTACCCCGGCAGCTCAATCGGCAACTTCAGCCCCGAGGAGGCGAGGGTGCTGCTGGTGCAGCTGCGGCAGCTGCTGGGGCCAGGTGCCCGGCTGCTGATCGGCATCGACCAGCCCAAGGCCGTGACACGGCTGGAGGCCGCCTACAACGATGCCGCCGGCGTGTCGGCCGCCTTTGCCCGCAACCTGCTGGTGCGGCTCAACCGCGACCTGGCGGGCAGCTTCAACCCCGAGGCCTTCGCCTACACCGCCTGGTGGCAGCCCGAACACAGCCGCATCGCCATGGCCCTGGTGAGCCGCCAGGCGCAGACCGTGCAGCTGGCGGGGGAGGCCTGGAGCTTCGCCGCGGGCGAGCCGCTGATCACCGAGTACAGCGTCAAGTACGCGCCGGAGGCCTTCCTCGCCCTCGCCGCGAGTGCCGGCTGGCGGGGCGCCGGCCGCTGGAGCGATCCGGCCGGCGACCTATCGCTGCACCTGCTGGTAATGGCAGACTCCTAGCCAGAGGCAAGAGCGCCATGGGTCGTGAGGAGCAACGGGCCACCATGCGCCAGGTGCGCGAAGGTCTGATCGCCGAGCTCGAGGAGCTGTATCGGGGCGCCTTCGACCGCATCAGCAACCACGACCTGGGCGAGGGGGCGATCGCCCGGCTCACCCAACTGCTGCTGCGCTCCCGCGAGGCGGCGATCACGCCGCTGCAACAGGAGATCGAAGCGCCGTTGATCACCAGCCCCGCCGGCAGCCCGCCCCCCGAACCCGATCCCCAGGCCGCCCCGTGAGCTGGCTCGACGAACTGGAGGCACGGCTGGAGCAGCAGCTGGAGAGCTTTTTGCGGGCCAACCCGGCCCAGGAAGCCCTGCTGGAGGAGCAGGAGGCGCGTGATCGCCAGGCCAAGCTGGTGGGGCAGCGGCGCCAGTTGCAGCGGCAGGCGGAGCAGGAGCGCCAGGCCCTGCTGCAACTGGCCAGCGAGATCCGGCGCTGGCAGGAGCGGGTGGTCAAGGCCCGGGCCGCCGGTGCCACCGCCCTGGCCGAGCGGGCCGAAGCCCACCAGCAAGGCCTGATGGAGCAGGGCCGCCAGCGCTGGCAACACCTGAGCGAGCTGGGGGTGAGCTTCGCGGCGGTGGAGCGCGACCTGGGCGAGCTGGAGAGCCGGCCGCGCCCACCCCGGAGCTCCAGCCTGGAGCAGGACTGGGCCGCCTTTGAAGCCGAGCAGGCCTTAGAGCAGTTGCGACGGCGTCAGGCCTGAGGACACCGCGACCGAGAACTCCGCGACCAAGAACCCCGCGATCGAGGACACCGTCGAAGCCACCCCCGATCGCGCTCTCCTGAAATCTGTACAGGCTGTACAGAATCCAAGAGAGCTCAAAATCCCACTAGCTGTCACAAGGCCCAACCCGCCACCCCCATGGGTTTTCTGCTGTCCAAACTGCTGCCGCTGCTGCTCTACCCGCTGGGCCTGGGCCTGCTGCTGCAACTGCTGGGCCTCGCCGCGGCACCCAAAGGCAGCGGACAGGGAAGCGACCCACGAAGTAGCCGGCGCCGTCAGGCCAGCCTCTGGCTCAGTGGCACGGGGGTGGGGCTGATCTGGCTGGGTGCGATGCCACTCACCAGCCGCCAGCTGATCTGGGGCCTGGAGGAGCAGGCGGCGGCACTCACCCCACAGCAGCTACCCCGGGCCGATGCGGTGGTGGTGCTGGGCGGCGGATTGCGGCCAGCCCTGCCACCCCGTCAGGGGGTGGAGGTGGCGGAAGGGGGAGACCGGCTGCTGCGCGGGGTGCAACTGGTGCGCCGGGGTCTGGCGCCCCTGCTGGTGACCAGCGGCGGACGGGTGAGTTTCACGGGCAACGATCCCGCACCACCTGAGGCGCTCTGGGCCAGGGATCTGGCCCAGGAGCTGGGGCTGCCGGCCCATCGGATCCTGATCAATCCAGGCTCCCGCACCACCGCTGAGGAAGCACGCGACATCGGCGCCCTGGGCCGGCAGCGGGGCTGGACCCGTGTGCTGCTGGTGACCAGCGCCTTTCACATGCCCCGCTCGATGGCCACCTTCCAGCAGCGCAGCGGCTTAACGGTGGTGCCGGTGTCCTGCGACTACCAGCTGCCGGGTCGGGCCCACTACGGCCAACCGACCGTGGGCAACACGCTCAAAAGTCTCGTGCCCGACGCCGAAGCGCTCTATCTCAGCACCGTGGCCCTCAAGGAGCACCTGGGGCTGGCGATCTATCGGCTTTCGTTCAAGCCTTGGGAGCCGTGGGCACCAGGCTGACGCCATCGGGCGGCGGCGTGGGGTCTGGATCGGCGATCAGCATGTGCTGCAGCACGATCTCGGGACGTTCACTGTCGCGCCAGCGGATTCGGTAGGCGGGCATCTTGGTGCCGCGGCTGGTGGTTTGCTCCACCGGCTCCATCACCCAGCCCCGGCGCGAGCGGCCCTGGGGGTTGCGCTTCACCACAGCATCCGCGTGTTTGAAGCGAAAACCGACGCGCTCGCCACTCATGGAATCGCTGGCCCCCTAATGGGGGAGATTGCCTACTGGCCTGATTATCCCATTGCGCTCGGCCGCGCCTCAGGACGCAAGAGCGGGAAGGCGATCACATCGCGGATCGAGGGGCTGTCGGTGAGCAGCATCACCAGCCGGTCGATGCCGATGCCCAGGCCGCCCGTGGGGGGCATGCCCACCTCCAGGGCCTGGAGGAAGTCCTCGTCCACCTGCTGGGCTTCGTCGTCGCCAGCGGCCTTGCGAGCCTGCTGGGCTTCGAGGCGCTGGCGCTGGTCTACCGGGTCGATCAACTCGCTGAAGGCATTGGCCGTTTCGCGGCCCACGATGAACAGCTCGAAGCGCTCCACCATCCCCGGCTTGCTGCGGTGGGCCCGGGCCAGGGGCGAATTTTCCACGGGGTAATCGAGCACGAAGGTGGGCTGGATCAAGTCAGCCTCCACCCGCTGCTCGAAGGCCTCCACCAGCAGCCGGCCCACCGAGTCGGCCAGGGCCGGCACCTCCAGCCCCTGGGCCGCCATCGCCGGAGCGGCGTCCTCGCGGCTGCCAAAGCTGGTGAAATCCAGGCCCGTGGCGTGCTGCACCAACTCGTGCATCGTGGCCCGGCGCCAGGGGGGCGCCAGATCAATGGCGGTGCCCTGGTAGCTGATCTGGGTGGTGCCGCACACCTGATGGCACACGTGGGCAATCAGCTGCTCGGTGAGCGCCATCATGTCGGTGTAGTCGGCGTAGGCCTGGTAGATCTCCACCGAGGTGAACTCGGGGTTGTGGCGGGTGCTGATCCCCTCGTTGCGGAAGATCCGGCCCAGCTCGTACACCCGCTCGAAGCCGCCCACCACCAGCCGCTTGAGGTGCAGCTCGGTGGCGATGCGCAGGGTGAGGGGCAGATCGAGGGCGTTGTGGTGGGTTTCAAATGGCCGGGCATCGGCACCGCCTGGCACGCTCTGCAGCACCGGCGTTTCGATCTCCAGGAAGTCGCGCTCATCGAGCCAGCGGCGCATGGCACTCACCGCCAGGGCACGGCGCCGGAAGGTTTCGCGGGTGTCGGGAGACACGATCAGATCGAGATAGCGCTGGCGGTAGCGCTTCTCCACATCGGCCAGGCCGTGCCACTTGTCGGGCAGGGGCTGCAGCGATTTGGTGAGCATGGTCCAGCCCTTCACCTTCACCGACAGCTCGCCGCGGTCGGTGCGCCGCAAGCTGCCCTGCACGCCGATCAGGTCACCCGCATCCACCAGCGAGGTGAAGTGGGCGAAGGCCTCGGGATCCTCCGGCATGGAGGCCGCCAGGGTGGCCTTCTCAATAAACAGCTGGATCGGGCCGGTCTCATCGGCCAGGGTGAAGAAGGCGAGCTTGCCCATCACCCGACGGGTCATGACCCGGCCGGCTACGGCCACCGCCACGTCGCGCTCCTCGCCGTTGGCCAGGTCGGCGTGGGCCTGCTGCAACACGGCGTTGCGGTGGGTGGGCGCGAAGCGCAGCGCATAGGGCCCCTGGCCCAGGGCCGCCAGGGCTGCGGCTTTCTCCAGACGGGTCTCGCGCAGCTCCGACAAGGCAGACAGGGGGCTCAACCGGCCCATCCTGCAGGAACGCCCGACGGCGGGATCAGGCAGGCTGTTGTGCCTCAGGCAGGCTGTTGTGCCTCAGGCAGGCTGTTGTGCCTCAGGCAGGCTGTTGTGCCTCAGGCAGGCTGTTGTGCCTCAGGCAGGCTGTTGTGCCTCAGGCAGGCTGTTGTGCCTCAGGCAGGCTGT
>NZ_JAGQCX010000004.1:0-211024 GCF_024346415.1 Cyanobium sp. Aljojuca 7D2 | reverse complement strand
GCCGGTCAGCCAGCCACCCAGCGCCAGGTAGGCGGTGGGGAACAGGAGCAGACCCGACCAACCCACAAATACGAAGCGGTCGCGCTTGAGCCAGTCATCGAGGACGTCGAACCATCCCCGCTGCGGCATGCGCCCTACAGCGATCGTCATGGTGATGAAACGGAGCGGAAAACCCGCGGAGGCTGTGGGATTACCAGGCGATGGTAACAACGTTGAAGCGGATCGCGAGGCCGTTTGATACGGGCTGACATGGGCCGCTCCGGCTGGGATTTCGGGATCCGTGCCGGCGTTGCATCCAGGTGCTGCGACCGGTCAGGATGGCAGCCATCCTTTGTGCGTTCCCATGGTCTCCTCCCCCGCGATCGAGTTGCTCGAGCTGCCGGTGCTGGGGTCGCGGCGGCTCTCCAATGTGTTGGTGGCCGTGGTGGTGACCACCGGCGGCCTCGGCTTCCTGCTCACCAGTGCGTCCAGCTATCTGGGCACCGACCTGCTGCCGATCGGCCACCCGGCTGAGCTGGCCTGGTTGCCCCAGGGGCTGGTGATGGGCCTGTATGGCCTGGCGGCCATGGCCCTATGCGCCTATCTCTGGGCCGTGATCGGCATTGATGTGGGAGCCGGCAGCAACCGCTTTGACCGGCAGGCCGGCACGGCCACGATCAGCCGTCGCGGCTTCCGCCAGATGATCACGGTCGACATCCCCCTGCGTGACATCCAGGCGGTGAAGGTGGAGGTGCGCGATGGTCTCAATCCCCGCCGCCGCCTGGCGCTGAAGGTGCAGGGACGCCGCGACATGCCCCTCACCCGGGTCGGCGAGCCGATGCCCCTGGCCGACCTGGAGCTCTCCGGCGCCCAGTTGGCCCGCTTTCTGGGTGTTCCCCTGGAGGGCGTCTGATGGCTCGGATCTGGTTGAGCCGCCTGGTGCTGGGCGGGCTGTTGCTGCTGGCGCCGTTCACCCTGGTGGCTTGCGCCGCCGATAGCAGCAGCCGTCAGCTGGGTTGCAGTGCTGCGAGTACCCCCTGCCTGAGTGGTTCGGCCACCGTGGCCCTGCAAACCAGCAAGGGCGAGGTGCAGCTCCAGCTCGACGGCGGCGCGGCGCCGCTGACCGCCGGCAATTTTGTCGATCTCGTCAAACGGGGCATCTACAACGGCACCGTGTTTCACCGGGTGGTTCGCGAGCCGGTGCCGTTTGTGGTGCAGGGCGGGGATCCCGGCAGTGCTGATCCGAAGGTGCCAGCCAGCCAGTACGGCCTGGGCAGCTATGTGGATCCCGTCAGCGGTGAAGCCCGGCTGATCCCGTTGGAGATCAAGCGCAGCGATGAGCCCGAGCCCCGTTACGGCGAACCGGTGACGGCGCCTGGGGTGACCCGGCAACTGGCCCTGGCCCACCAGCGCGGGGCGGTGGCCATGGCCCGCTCCGCCGATCCCAATTCCGCCAGTGCCCAGTTCTATGTGGCTCTGCAGGCCCTGCCTGAGCTCGATGGCCGCTATGCGGTGTTCGGCCGGGTGAGCAAGGGGATGGAGGTGATCGACCAGATCCGCCAGGGGGACAAGATCATCAAGGCCACGGTGGTGGCCGGCGGCACTCTCGTGCAAGGCAAGCCCTAGGCCGGCACCCGTTTGTTGGAGGCCGTCACCTTCAGGAAGGCGGTGTTGACCCCGGAGGCCCGCTCCAGAGCCACTTTGCCGGTGCGGGCGATCTCGAGGATTCCGTAGCTCTCCATCACCTGTTCGAGGGCCACCAGCTTGCCCGGATCGCCCACCACCTCCAGGGTCAGGGCGTCATCGGCCACGTCCACGACATTGGCCCGGAACACCTGCACCAGATCGAGGATGGCGCTGCGGGTTTCAGCTGGGGCCGACACCTTGAGCAGCATCAGTTCGCGCTCCACGGCGGGAATGCGCGAGAGGTCGATCACCCCGAGCACGTTGACCAGCTTGTCGAGCTGCTTGGTCATCTGCTCGAGGGTGTGGTCGTCGCCCTCCACCACCATCGTCAGCCGGGAGATGCCGGCCTGCTCGGCCGGCCCCACCGCCAAGCTCTCGATGTTGAAGCCCCGGCGGGCGAACAGGCCGGAAATTCGGCTCAGGGCCCCGGATTCGTCTTCCACCAACACCGAGAGGGTGTGTTTCATCGCCTGAGGAACCCGCTGCGGTGGCTTTGCCCCAAATTACCGCTTGGGGCTGGGAGTGGGGCCGGTCGCCGGCAGCTGCTCCAGCCAGGTGAGCAGGGCGCCGTTGAAGGCCTCGGCCTGCTCGTCGTGGGGGCAGTGGCCACTGCCATCCAGCAACACCAAGGGCAGATCGGGACGCAACCGTTGCACCTGCTGTGCCACCTGCACAGGCACCAGCCGGTCGCGCTGGCCCCAGATCAGCAGCAGCGGCTGCTGGAGCCGTTGCAGCAGAGCTGGCGCGGTGGCGGCGTGGGGGCGTAGCGCCATGGCGATGCTCATGGCCCTGAGGGCGCGAACGGCGCCGGGGCGCCTGGCGGGCCTGGCGATCACCCGGTGCAGGTCGCGGTCGCCGATCACGGGCGTGTTGTAGGCCGACTGGATGCCCAGGTCCAGCAGGGGCGAGTGGGCCAGCAGCGGCACCAGCAGCTCCAGCGGCAGCAACCGGCAGAGCAGGGTCACCAGCCAGCGCTGCAGCCGCCGCCACCACAGTGGCCGGCGGGGTGGTCTACTCCGGCTGCTCAGCATCAAGGTGGGGTCCGGCAGGGGGGCGGCCACCACGGCCCGCACCCAGCGGGGAAACAACACGGCGCAGCTGAGGGTCACCAGGCCGCCGAGGGAGTGGCCCACCAGCACCGCCGGCCCCTGCACCACCTGCTCGAGGAAGGCCTGCAGCTGCCGGGCCCAGAGGCGGTTGTCGAGGCGCAGGGCCGGCTGACTGGAGGCCCCGAAGCCAATCAGATCCAGCCCGTAAACGCGCCAGCCCGCGGCGGCGAGCACCGCCGCGTTGCGTCGCCAGTGGCCGCTGCCGGCGGCAAAACCATGCACCAGCACCAGGGCCGGCGCCGCGGCATCCCCCAGCGTCCGCCAGTGGCAGCGCTGCCCGCACCAGAGCCACTCGGCATGGACGCCCCAATCGGTGTCGCTGCCAGCGCCCCCATCGGCAGGAGCTGGGGGTGCAGGCTGGATTGTCACCGCCACCTCGGGATCTCCTGACAGCACACACCGACGCTCACTATTGCGAAGGGCGGGCCCGGCTGGAGCCCGGCTGCGGCTTTTTCCGGCCGGAGTCGCGCCCCTCCCGCGATCTGGGGGTGCTGCTAGCGGCCTCCCTGGCGGCCCGCGGCCCGCTGCGGGTGCTCGATGCCATGGCTGGCTGTGGCATCCGCGCCCTGCGTTATGGCCTGGAGGGGGGAGCCGAGGCGGTGTGGGCCAACGACGCCGATCCCGATCGGCTGCCCCTGCTGGAGCGCAATCTCGCTGGCCTCAAGGGTTTGCGCTGCAGCGCCCGCACGGCCCAGCACCTGCTGGCGGAGTGCCTGCAACGCCAGGAGCGCTTCGAGCTGGTGGATCTCGATGGCTTCGGCTGCCCCACGGCCCTGCTGCCGCTGGCCCTGGAGGCGGTGGCCTTCGACGGCGTGCTCTATTTGGCCAGCACCGACGGCCGCTCCCCCACCGGCCACGACCGGCCGGCCGCGATCCGGTTGCTGGGGGCGGCGGCCCGGGCCCATCCGGCCAGCTGGGAGCTGGCCCTGCGTCTGCAGCTCGGCACGGTGGCGCGGGCGGCCTGGGCGATGGGGCGCGGGGTGGAGCCCCTGTTCAGCTTCAGTGAGGGACGCACGTTTCGCACCGCGGTGCGGCTGCGGCGCCGAGCTGGTCGCGGTGAGGAGCAGCAGCTCGGCCTTCTGGCCCACTGTCATGGTTGCGGCGCCCAGGAGGTGCAGCCGTTGCTGCGGCTGCGCCAGTGGCAGCCCTGCCTCTGCCCCGCAAGCCAGGCCCAGCCCCTGGCGATCAGTGGGCCCCTCTGGATCGGCCCGCTGCAGGATCCGGCGCTGCTGGCTGTGATGGCCAGCCTCGGCGACACCCTGCCCGGCAGCCTCGGCGCTGCGGGTGCCCGCTTGCTGGGCCAGCTGGCGGCCGATCCCGGGGTACCGCCCGTCTGCTGGCCAACGGCTGAGATCGCTCGCCGGCTCAGTTGCGGCCCGCCGCCCTTGGCGGCCCTGGTGGCCGCCTTGCAGGCCGAGGGCTGGGTGGCGCTGGCTAGCGGCGTGATGCCAGCCCAGCTGCGCAGCGATGCTCCCTGGAGCGTGATCCTGCAGATCGCCCAGCGATTGGCCGCCACGGCCGCTGGCGCTGCTAAATAGGAGGGCCTTTCGCCCGCCGGCCCATGGCCTCTGAAATCTTCGGCACCGCAGCCCTGTTCTGGGTGCTGATTCCCGTGGGGCTCGCCGGTGGTGCCCTGTTGCTGAAATTGGCCGACAAAGACTGACGACCGCCCCTCGAAGCGGCCTCTGCTCCCGGCTCGACCCAGCCGACGCCTAGGCTCAGGCCCGCTTGAGCGTTGGCGATGCAGGTTCTGGTGGTTGGCGGAACGGGCACTCTGGGGCGTCAGGTCGCCCGCCGAGCCCTCGACGCCGGCCACCAGGTGCGCTGCATGGTGCGCTCGCCCCGCAAGGCGTCCTTCCTGCAGGAGTGGGGCTGTGAGCTCACCCGCGGTGACCTGCTGGAGCCCGAGAGCCTGGCCTATGCCCTTGAAGGGCAAGACGCGGTGATCGACGCGGCCACCGCCCGGGCGACCGATTCCGGTAGCGCCTACGACATCGACTGGAGCGGCAAGCAGAACCTGTTCGCGGCCTGCCAGACCGCCGGTGTGAAGCGCGTTGTGTTCGTCTCGCTGCTGGATGCGCATCAGCACCGTGATGTGCCTCTCATGGACATCAAGGCCTGCACCGAAGACTGGTTGATGGCCTCGGATTTCGATTACACGATCCTGCGGGGTGTGGCCTTCATGCAGGGCGTGATCAGCCAGCTCGCCATTCCCGTGCTGGAAAGCCAGACGGTGTGGGTGAGTGGTTCGCCCACACCCATCGCCTACATGAACACCCAGGACATGGCCCGCTTTGCCGTGGCTGCCCTGGAGCATCCCCGGACCGTGCGTCAGGCCTTTCCGGTGGTGGGTCCGCGCGCCTGGACCACCAGCGAAATCACCCAGTTGTGTGAGCGCTTCACCGGCAAGGAGGCCCGAACGTTCCGGGTGCCACCAGCCCTGCTCGGCCTGATGCGGTCGGTGACCGGCTTCTTCGAAGCCAGTTTGAATGTGGCCGAGCGGCTGGCCTTTGAGGCGGTGACCGGCGGCGGTACGGCCCTCGACGCACCGATGCAGGCCAGCTACGAGGCTTTTGGCCTCGACCCAGCCGAAACCACAGGCCTTGAGGCCTATCTCAAGGAGTACTACGACACGATTCTCCGGCGCCTGCGGGAGATGGAATCGGATCTCGACAAGGAAGCCAAGAAGAAGCTGCCCTTCTGAAGCTCGGGCGCCAGTGCGCCTGTACTATTAGGCCGTCGCTCGGATGCGTGCATGTCGGTTGCCCAGATCAAAAACCTGCAGCGCCGTCTGGCGAACCTTGAAGCCGAGGCGATTGAAGAGCTCAACCGAGCCTGCGGCCACGAGCTCTGGCAGGCCCTGGGTTTCGATGCCTTCGACACCCTTGAGGATGGCGACCGTCGTGCCCGGGCGAATTACTACTACGGTCAGTTGCAGACCGTGCGCGAACTCAAGGATGTGGTCGGCTAAGCCGCCCTATCCGCCGCCTCCGGCTCGGCCGGATTTCCCGCCCCCCGCCCGGCCGCCCCGTCCGGGTGAGCTCCAGCCCATGCCTGCTCGGCGCTGCAGCAGCTGCTCCAGGCGGGCGGCTTCCGCTGCCGTCACCTCGCGCCATTCACCCGGGGCCAGGCCCGCGAGGTCGAGTGGGGCGTCCCCATCCATCAGGTCGATGGCCACCCGCAGCAGCCGCAAGGTGGGCAGGCCCACGGCGGCGGTCATGCGCCGCACCTGGCGATTGCGACCCTCCCGCAGCTCCAGCTCGATCCAGCTGGTGGGAATGGCGGCGCGTTGACGGATCGGGGGGGTGCGCTCGGGCAGGGCTGGATCGGCGATCACCTGGGCGCGTGCCGGCAGGGTGCGTTCGCCCTGGATCGGCACGCCGCTGCGCAACAGCGCCAGTGCCTGGGGCTGGTTGGCTGCCTGCCCTTCCACCTGGGCCCAGTAGCGGCGCCAATGGCCGAAGCTCGGATCGGTGAGGCGCTGCTGCAGCCGGCCGTTGCTGGTGAGCAGCAGCAGCCCCTCGCTGTCGGCATCCAGTCGGCCGGCGGCATACACCCCAGGCACGTTGATGAAGGTCGCCAGGCACTCCCAGCGGCTGCCCGGTTCGGGAGTGAACTGGCTCAGCACCCCGTAGGGCTTGTGGAAGAGAAGGGTGGTCAGGGGAGGCTGATGAGGAGCCTGGCCTCAATTGGCCTGGCGGGCTTTCCAGAGGTTCACCACGCCGATGGAGATCAGCAGCAGCCCCAGATCAATTGACAGAGGCGGCAGAAGCATGGCGGAGCCGGAGCGACACAGGTGCCAGAGACCCTATCGCCTGTCGGGCGGCAATTAAGCTGTTGGCAGCGATTGATTCCCCAGACAGCCCCCCCCCGCATGATTGAGACCTCCGGTGTGATTGAAAAGGAACAGGGCAACGGGTTTTACCTGGTGACCCTGGAACAGCCGGCTGGTCACCAATGCCTCTGCCGGGCGGCGGGCAAGCTCACCAAGTTCAGGATCAAGCTGCTGGCAGGCGACAAGGTGCTGGTGGAGATCAGCCCCTACGACCTCACCCGCGGGCGCATCACCTACCGGGAGCGCAACGCCGCTGCCGGTCCTCGTCCCGGCGGCAACCGTCCCGGCGGTCCGCGTCGCCGCTGATCAGGCCGGCACCCCGATCAACGCTTCGATGGCGGCCTTGAATTCGCTGCGTTGTTTGACGCCCCGGAAGGTCTGCTTCAGCTCTTTGTTGTGGAACAGCTGCACCGTGGGCGTACCGGTGACCCCGGCCTGCACAGCGATCTCCTGATCGGCTTCGATATCGATCTCCACGCCCTGGGCCGCACCGCCGAGCTCATCGAGCACGCGCTTGAGTTGGGGCTTGAGCACGTGGCAGGGTCCGCAGCTCGGTGAGGTGTACACCACCAGCAAGGGCTTGTTGCTGTCGTGATAGAGCTTCCGCAGCGCAAATCCACCTTTCTGCCAGAGAGCGTTGGGGTCGTAGTTGCTCTCATCGCTTTCGGCGGTGCGCTTGGGTTCGCCCACCTCGGCGGGGTCCACCGGCTCGTGGCTGACGGTGACTGCCAGGTTGTGGTGGGTGAGCCAGCGCTCGGCGGCGAGGGCTGCCTGGCAGCCGCTACCCGCCGCGGTGATGCCCTGGCGCCACTCGGCATCGGCCACGTCACCGGCGGCGTAGACGCCTTCGCGGCTGGTTTCGGGGCGGCCGGGCTGGGTCACCAGGTAGCCATGGCCATCCACCTCGAGTTGGCCCTTCACCAGGCGGGTGTTAGGGGTGTGACCGATGGCATAGAAGAGGCCCTTGATGGCCAGCTCTTCGGTGGCGCCGCTGTGGGCATCCCGCAGGGTGATGGCCTCCAGCCAGTCACCGCCGCTGGCATCAGCCACCTGACGGTTCCAATGCACGGTGATGGCGGGGTTGGCCAGCACGCGGTCGGCCATGGCACCGCTGGCCCGCAGCTTGTCGCCGCGCACGATCAGGTGCACATGGCTGCCGTATTTGGTGAGGTACACCGCCTCTTCGCAGGCCGAGTCGCCGCCGCCCACCACGCCCAGTTCGGCCTGGCGGAACTGGGGTGTGGCGCCATCGCAGATGGCGCAAGCGCTGATGCCCCGGCTCCAGAACTGCTCCTCACTGGGGAGACCCAGCCGGTTGGCGCTGGCGCCCGTGGCCAGAATCACAGACTGGGCTTCGATCGTCTGGCCTTCCGCGGTGATGCGGTAGGGCCGCTGGGACAGGTCGATGGCGGTTCCATCGGCCTCCACCAGGCGGGTGCCCCAGCGCACGGCCTGGGCCTTCATCTGGTCCATCAGCTCCGGGCCGAGGATGCCGTCGGGAAAGCCGGGAAAGTTTTCAACGTGGGTGGTGGTCATCAGTTGACCGCCGGGAATGCCGCCGTCCTGGAAGCCGGTGATCAGCAGGGGGCTGAGGTTGGCCCGCGCCGCGTAGATCGCGGCCGTGTAGCCGGCGGGGCCCGAGCCCACAATCACCAGATTTTCGACAGCCAGCCCCGGAGCGGTCATGACGTAAGCGGATCGACTATGAGTTGAGCCTAGGGGATGGGCTGCGCTGGCGTGTTGGTCCGGGGCGTGCAGCAGCAAAGACCAAGGCTGCAATCTTCGGAATTTCTTTAGATTTAGCTCAGATTTCCAGGAGGCCGTCGCTTTCTGGGCGAATGCCCTGGCCCAGGTCGTTGGGCACCATCAGCACGCTGGCGGCCAGGAGCTCGGGGTGTTCTTCCAGGCAGAGCAGCCACTCACGGAATTCTTCGGTGACCGCGAAGCTTTCTTCGTAGTGCTCGAGACAGTCGAGGGTGGCGCGACGGGCTAGAGCCCAGCTGACGGCAACGGTGAGACGGCGATTCACTGCGGCATTCATGCTCCGCTCTCCCCCTTGGTTGGCACCACGGTGCCGGGGCGTGCGCCCGGATGAGGTATTGGTTGACACAACGTCGCATATTTGCAGTAAATCCTTGTATTTCTGCAGCACGGATAGCGCCATTTAATGCAGAAAACCCGGCAGCTGCGGTCCGCCCATGCGGATCACTTCTCCCAGGCGCTCATCCACCGCTTCCAGGGGGAGCTGGCCGCCCCGGGCAAGGCCGCCGGCATCGCTCAGGGGGGCCACCAATTTGGCGCGGATCAAATAGGGCTCGCTGAGCGACCAGCTGCGGGCGTAGCGGATCAACAGCGGGTCGGCGGGGGCAAACACGAAGGATGCATCCCGCGGCACCCCTTCCGCTGCGGCCCGGTGGCCATCCATGCGCACGGCCCGGGTGATCGCCTGCACAAAGCGGCTGCGGGTGACCACGGTGGTCAGGTAGGCCACCACCCGCAGCCGGGGGGCATCGAAGCCTTCGGCGCACATGTCGATGCTCACCAGCCAGTCGGCTTCACCGGCCTGGAAGGCAGCCAGGCGCGCGGCGGCCTCCGGATCCTGGGAGTGCACCAGGTGCACCCGATCGCCCTCCTCCTCCAGGAGTCCGGTGATGCGGCGGGCGTGGGCGATGTCGCGGGCGATCACCAGCCCTCCCGCCTCTGGATGGCTGGTGCGCACCCGCTCCAGTCGCTTGCGGGCATTGAGCAGCAGCCGCAGGGCAATGCTGCTGCTGTCGCCCAGTTGGATCGCCCGGCGCAGATTGCGGGCCCGCCAGCTCTCGCGGACTTCGGCGGAGAGGGGCGAGGTTTCGGTCTCGGCGCTGGCCTGGGGCCGGCCGTGCTCCACCCAGCCGTCCTGAAAGCGGAATTCCAGCGGCCGCACGTCTCCGGCCAGGATCAAGTGGCGCGGTTCGACGCTCAGGTCGGGGACGATCCGCTCGATCACGTCATCACCCTCCTGCACCCGCACCCGGCGGGCGGCACAGAAGGCCAGGTTGTCGGCCCGGAAGGGGGTGCCGGTGAGCCCCAGTCGCATCTGGGCTCCGGCGGTGAGCTGGCTGAAGGCGAATCCCCAGGCGGCGGCTTCCGGTTCGTCCGGATCAAGGCCCAGGTGGTGCACCTCATCGGCAATGGCCAGCCAGCGGCCGAGCCCGGCCTCGGGCAGCCTGGCTTCGAGATGGCTGCGGTGCCGGCCGGCGCTCTGGTAGCTCAACAGCAGTCCATCCCAGGCGCTGGGGGCCCCCAGGGCGGCCAGCCCCTGCTCGGGGTCCCACTCCCGCAAACGCAGGTTCAAGCGTTCTGCGGCCGCCAGCCACTGGCGGGCGATCGAGCTGCGGTGGCAGAACACCAGAAAGCGATCGAGCCGTTGCTCCCGCTGCAGGGTGTGGAAGCTGAGCAGGGCGCCCAGCGTCTTGCCGGCTCCCGGGCCGGCGTGAATCAGCACGTCGTGACCGCCCGGCTGGCTATTGACCAGGCGGGCTCGCAGCAACTGGATCAGGCGGCTCTGCCACTGCCTAGGCCGGATCCCAGGAGTTGCCGGCGCCTTGATGCCCAGATCAAACGAGGGGAAGGCCATCGCGCCATTGTGGCGAGGGTGGCCGGGCCGTCAGCAGGCTTGCGGCAAATGAGTGATGTGGCCTATGGGTTTGAGCCCAGCCGTGCCTACGTTCGGGCCATTCAGAAGGTTTGCGCTGCGCTCGCCATGGCCCATCCCTGCTCCGATCCCAATGGCTGGGCCTGGCCCCTCGCCCAGCAGCAACGCCATCTCAACCAGTGCTGGGCCCTGGAATGCGACATCGATCCGATGATCCTGCGGGCCCGCCACCTGCGTCACCAGGGTGCCCTGCCCCAGGCCAGTTGCGTGGAACAGGAGCTCTTGCCCCTGTTCTGACTCCCTGCGGGGTTGGCCGGGCAGCTGCTGGATGGGCAACTGGGATGGGCAACTGCGCACATTTTCCTTCAGTGTGTTGCCCCCAGCAGGGGCATTCCCCCCTAATAGAACGAGAGGGCCTCTGGGGATCCACTTGGCTGATGTTTTGATCCTGCGGGAGCGCAGTGCTGGGGAGTGCCGAGTGGCGGCTACCCCAGAAACGGTGCGGCGCCTGCGGGCCCGCGGCCTGAATGTTCGATTGGAACAGGGGGCGGGCCTGGCTGCCGGGTTTGCCGACGCCGACTACGCCGATGCCGGCGGCCACCTGGTGGAGTCTGGGGCAGGCCTTGGCGGGGGCGTCGATGCGGTGCTCTGCGTTAACCCGCCAGCTGCAGAGGTGCTCGATCAGCTCAAGCCCGGCGCCCTCGTGGCCGGGTTGCTGGCCCCCTACGGAGCGGCGGCGATGGTGGAGCAGCTCCAGGCCCGCCGCGTTTCGGCTCTGGCCCTGGAGCTTTTGCCCCGAATCAGCCGGGCCCAGAGCATGGATGTGCTGTCGTCGCAGGCCAACATCGCCGGCTACAAGGCGGTGCTGCTGGCGGCGGCGGCCCTCGATCGCTACGTGCCGATGCTGATGACGGCCGCCGGCACGATCCAGCCAGCCCGGGCCCTAATCCTCGGTGCTGGGGTGGCCGGTCTGCAGGCCCTGGCCACGGCCCGGCGGTTGGGAGCGGTGGTGTACGTCAGCGACGTGCGGCCGGCGGCCAAGGAGCAGGTGGAATCCCTGGGTGGGCGTTTTCTGGCGCCGCCCGAGCAGGAGGAGCGCCCGGCCGAGTCGGGCGGCTATGCCAAGGCGGCCAGTGAGGCTTTCCTGGCGGCCCAGCGGCAGCAGCTGGCCGAGCAGCTGGCTCTGGCCGACATGGTGATCTGCACCGCCCAGGTGCCGGGCCGGCGGGCACCACGGCTGATCTCCGAGGAGATGCTGGCGGGGATGCGGCCCGGCTCGGTGGTGGTGGACCTGGCGGTGGCCCAGGGCGGCAACTGCGCCGGCACGGTGTGCGGCCAGACCGTGGAGCGCCATGGGGTGCAGCTGATCGGTGGCGACGGGTTGCCCAGCTCCGTGGCCAACCACGCCAGTGCCCTTTACGCCCGCAACCTGGCTGCCCTGGTGGAGCACGTGCTCGGTGAGGGCGGCTTCCAGCTCGACGAGCTGATCACCCAGGAGGACCCGATCGTGGCGGGTTGCCTGCTCACCCACGCCGGCGCTTGCCGTTTCCCCGACCTCGTTTCCGGAGCCAACTGATGAGTGCCCTGACCCAAGCCCTGTGGGTGCTGCTGCTCGGCAGCCTGCTGGGCCTTGAATTGATCGGCAAGGTGCCGCCCACCCTGCACACGCCGCTGATGAGTGGCGCCAATGCCATCAGTGGCATCACGATGCTGGCGTCGCTCACCCTGATCGGCCAGGCCAACGGCCAGGTGCCCTTGTTGGTGCTGGGTTCCCTGTCGCTCGGCTTCGCCCTGTTCAACGTGGTGGGCGGCTTCCTGGTCACCGACCGCATGCTCGCGATGTTTTCTCGTAAAAAGACCCGCTCCGGGGGGGCACGCTGATGGCCGGACTGAATCTGTTGCCCGCCCTGATCGACCTGGTGGCGGTGTTGCTGTTGGCCCTGGGCATCAAGGGGCTCTCCAAGGTGAGCACGGCCCGCTCCGCCAATGGCCTGGCGGCCCTGGCCATGGGTCTGGCGGTGCTGGGCCTGCTGATTCAGCAGCCCCTCAGCCCCCAGGCCTGGCTCTGGATCGCCATTGGCACCGCCGTGGGCGGGTTGCTGGGGCTGGTTACCGCCCAGCGGGTGCCGATGACGGCCATGCCCGAAACCGTGGCCCTGTTCAACGGCTGCGGCGGCATGGCGTCGCTGCTGGTGGCCCTGGGGGTGGCGGTGTATGGCCCAAGTGGGGCCCCTGGTCTGGTGGAGCAGATCTCGATCGTGATCTCGGTGTTTGTGGGCGCGATCACCTTCAGCGGCTCGATCGTGGCCATGGGCAAGCTGCAGGGCTGGATCGACACCCCCGGCTGGACCCAGAGCTCCCTGCGCCACGGCGTCAACATCGCCCTGGCGGTGGCCTGTCTGGTGGGGGCCTTGGCCCTGCCTGGGGCGATGTCGGGCTCTCCCCTCTGGCTGCTGGTGGTGGCGTCAACCCTGCTGGGCATTGGTGTCACCCTGCCGATCGGCGGGGCCGACATGCCCGTGGTGATCTCCCTGCTCAACTCCTATTCCGGTGTGGCCGCTGCCGCTGCCGGCTTTGTGGTGGGCAGCCAGCTGCTGATCGTGGCCGGCGCCATGGTGGGCGCAGCGGGCCTGATCCTCACCCAGGTGATGTGCACCGCCATGAACCGCTCCCTGGTGAGCGTGCTATTCGGCGGCGCCCTCGGGGGTGCCGCGAGCGTGGGCGGTGGCGGCGACGAGGCGGGCTACACCCGCATCACCAGCTGCAGCGCCGAGGAATGCGCCCTGGCGCTTGAGGCCGCTGAGCGGGTGGTGTTCGTGCCTGGCTACGGCTTGGCCGTGGCCCAGGCCCAGCACGCCCTGCGGGAGCTCTCCAAGCTGCTGGAGGCCCATGGGGTGGAGGTGAGCTATGCGATTCACCCGGTGGCCGGCCGCATGCCGGGCCACATGAATGTGTTGCTGGCGGAGGCCGACGTGCCCTACGAGCAACTGCTCGAGATGGACACGATCAACCCCGAATTCCCCCGCACCGATGTGGTGATCGTGCTGGGCGCCAACGACGTGGTGAATCCCGACGCCAAGAGCGATTCCAGCAGTCCGCTGTACGGCATGCCCGTGCTCGAAGTGGATCAGGCCCGCCAGGTGTTTGTGGTCAAGCGCAGCTTGGGAGCGGGCTACGCCGGCATCAAGAACGCCCTGTTTGAGCTGCCCCAGACGGCCATGGTGTTTGGCGATGCCAAGGCGGTGCTGAATGGCCTGCTCAGCGAGCTGCGCAGCATGGGCGTGGGCAAGAAGACGGCCGCCTGAAGCGGGTGATGCCGGAGCTGGTGCAGGGCCTCGGGCTGGCTCCATTCCAGCAACGCTGGCCCTGGATCGGCCCCGACTTGCAGACCCTGCGGGACACCCTCAAGCCGCCCCTGTTGCCGCCGGATCAGGGGGAACCCCTGGCCCTGGCGGTGGGGGATCAGGCCTCCCTGCTGGCCATGGTTGACCCTCCTCGGCCGGTTGCCCCTGGCCAGCGGGCGGAGCCGCGGGGCTTGGTGGTGTTGCTGCATGGGCTGGGGGGATCCAGTGAGCGGGAGGGCCTCAGGCGGATGGGCCTGAGCCTGCAGGCTGCAGGTTTTGGGGTGTGGCGGTTGAATCTGCGTGGGGCGGGCCCGGGCCGGCCGCTGGCGCCGGGCACCTATGCGGCCCGCTGCGATCGCGATCTCCTGCCGGTGCTGCGGCGGGCGCGCGAGCAGGCCGGAGGCCGGCCGCTGCTGGGCGTGGGGATTTCGCTGGGGGGCACGATGCTGCTGAACGCAGCCCTGGCCGCCCCGGGGGTGTTGGATGCGCTGGTGTGCACCAGCAGTCCGCTGGATCTGGCCCGCTGCTCCCATCAGATTGAGCAGCCCCGCAATCGCGTCTACCAGCGCTGGCTGTTGCGCCGGCTCTGTGCCCAGACCCTCGCCGATCCCTTCGGCGTGAGCGCCGCCGAGCGCCGGGCGCTGGAGGGCCCAGATCGCCCCCGCTCGATCCGCGCCTTCGACGCCGCCATCACTGCCCCCCGTTGGGGCTACCGCTCGGTGGAGCACTACTACCGGGAGGCCTCGCCCCTGCCTCGGTTGCTGGGTGCCCATGGGGACGGCAGCAGCGACCCACCGGCCCTGCCCCCCACCCTGTTGCTGCATGCCCTCGACGATCCCTGGGTGCCGGTCAGCGGTGCCCAGGCCCTGGCGGCCCAGTCGCTACCTGGGGTGGAGGTGGTGTTCACGGCCCGTGGCGGCCACAACGGCTTCCATGGCGTCGGCGATGCCCCACTGAGCTGCTGGGGCGATCAGCTCACGGTGCGGTGGCTGAACCAGCTGCTGACGAGCAGGCTTGGGTGAGGGGCGCGCGGAAGGGCATGCGCTTGAGGATCCAGGCCTCAATCGGGGTGCCGCCCAGCACGTGCTCCCGCAGGATCCGCTCGATGCGCTTGGGGGTGACGCCGCCGTAGACGGTGCCCTCGGGCCAGATCAACAGGATCGGGCCCTCGGCGCAGATGCGCAGGCAGTCGGCCTTGGTGCGCAGCACGATCCCCTCGGCGCGTTGCGGATCCTCCAGGCCCAGCTCGCGCACCAGGCGCTTGAGGATGTCCCAGCTGGCGGCCCCCACGGCTGGATCAGGGCAGCAGAGCGCCTTGCTGGGGGTGGCGCAAAGCAGCAGGTGGTGCGAGATCTGCTGGGGCTGGCCTGGCTCGGGCATCGGGCGCTGGCTCAGGCGGGGAGTGCGGCGGTGGGGCGAGCGTTCAACCGGGCTGCAGCCTCACGCACTGCCTGACGGGACCAGGCGTCCACGGCCAACACGTCGGACAGGGAGGGGTTGGCGGTGAGGTCGGCCTGGTGGCGATCACACACCACGTCGATCAGTTTCGGAATATCGAGGAAGTGGATCTGCTCCTCGAGGAAGAGAGCCACGGCCTGCTCGTTGGCGGCGTTCATCACCGCCGGCATCGTGCCGCCGGCGCGGCCGGCTGCGTAGGCCAGCTGCATGCAGGGGTATTTGGCCGGGTCGGGGGCGCGGAAGGTGAGCGAGCCCACTTCGGTGAGATCGAGTCGGCGCCAGGGGGTGTTGAGCCGCTCGGGCCAGCTGAGGCAATAGAGGATCGGCAGCTTCATGTCAGGCCAGCCGAGCTGGGCCAGCACCGAGGAATCGGTCAGCTCCACCATCGAGTGGATGATCGATTGCGGGTGGATGACGATCTCGATGGCGTCGTAATCGAGCCCGAACAGGTAGTGGGCTTCGATCACCTCGAGGCCCTTGTTCATCAACGACGCGCTGTCGACGGTGATCTTGCGGCCCATGCTCCAGTTGGGGTGGCTGGTGGCATCGGCAACCGTGGCCTTGACCAGATCGGCGGCATCCCAGTCGCGGAAGGCGCCGCCGCTGGCGGTGAGCTGGATGCGGCGCAGGCCCGGGGTGGGCACTCCGGTGGAGAGCCGCGCGGTTTCGGCGTAGGGGGTGCCCTGCAGGCACTGGAAGATGGCGGAGTGCTCCGAATCGGCCGGCAGCAGCCGCGAGCCTGATTTCGCCAGCTCCGGCAACACCACCGGGCCGGCGGCGATCAGGGTTTCCTTGTTGGCCAGGGCCAGATCCTTGCCGGCGCGGATCGCCGCCAGGGTGGGTAGCAGGCCGGCGCAGCCCACAATTCCCGTCACCACCAGATCGGCGCTGGGCCAGGCAGCGGCGGCGCACAGGCCGTCGGAGCCGCCCAGCAGTTCCGGGAGCTGGGCAGGCCGGGCGGCGGGCTCCAGGGCGTTCAGCCGCTCGCGCAGCTCGGCCACGCGTTCGGGATCGGCCAGGGCCACCACCTCGGGGGCGTGGCGCTGGATCTGCTCCACCAGCAGATCGAGGTTGTTGCCGGCGGTGAGGGCCACCACCCGGAAACGATCCGGAAACTCCTTGGCCAGCTCCAGGGTTTGGGTGCCGATCGAACCAGTGGAGCCCAGCACGCTGATGGCTTTCACGGCGGGTCCCCTTAAGGTTTCGGCGACTCAGTCTCCCATCGCCCCCTGCCGATGACCGAAGCGCCTTCGCAGGCTGCCCAGCCTTCGCGGCCCTACGTGCTGCTGTGCGGGTTGGCCATGGGTGCCGCCGATGTGGTGCCCGGCGTCAGCGGCGGCTCGATGGCTTTCATCCTGGGCATCTACGCCACCCTGCTGGAGGCCATCGCCGGCTTCGATCTGGGGCTCTTGAAGCTGATGGGCCAGGGGCGCTGGGCGGCGGCCGCGGCCCGCGTGCGGCTGGGTTTTCTGCTGCCGCTGCTGGCTGGTGTGGCGGCTTCGGTGCTGCTGCTGGTGCGGCCGATCACCTGGCTTTACGAGGATCACCCGGTCTTTTTGTTTGCCTTCTTCTTCGGCCTGATCGTGGGTTCGATCGTGTTGATCGCCCGCCAGGCCCACTGGGGCACCAGCGGGCTGGTGGCGATGGCGATTGGGGCGGCGGCGGCGCTGGTGTTCGTCACGCGGGTGCCGGTGACCATGCCCCATGACCCTTTCACTCTGTTTTGGAGTGGGGCGGTGGCAATCATGGCGATGATCCTGCCGGGGATTTCCGGCTCCTTCCTGCTGCTGATTCTGGGCCAGTACCAGCACGTGATGGAGGCCGTCAAAGGCCTCGACCTGCCGATCCTGCTGCCCTTCGCCCTGGGCTGCGTGGTGGGGCTGCTCAGTTTTGTGCGGCTGCTGCGTTGGTTGCTGCAGCGCTGGCATGGCCAGACCGTGGCCCTGCTGGTGGGTGTGATGGCCGGCTCGCTCTGGAAGATCTGGCCCTTCCGCACCGTGCTCGAAAGCGCCACCAACGCCAAGGGCAAGTTGGTGGTGCTGCGCGATGCCCTGGCGTCCCCCCCCGATGCGGGGGCCCTGGTGGTGGCCCTGCTGCTGGGTGCCCTCGGCGTGGCCCTGGTGGTGGGCTTGGAGTGGCTGCAGCAGCGCGTTGGCGTGGCCGAGATGGGTGGATGAGCTGCAGCTGGGGCCCTCTCCCGCGCCCCAGCTTCTCTACGCCGACCCCTGGCTGCTGGCGCTGGCCAAGCCGTCGGGCCTGCTGAGCCAGCCGGGGCTGGGGCCCGAGCTGGCTGATTCGCTGATCAGCCGCGCCCAGCGCCGCTGGCCCGAAGTCCGGCTGGTGCACCGCCTCGATCGCGACACCTCGGGCCTGATCCTGCTGGCCCGGGATGCCGACACCCACCGACTGCTAAGTGGCGCTTTTGCCGATCGGCGCGTGCACAAGACCTACCTGGCGCGGGTGCAAGGGGTGCCGGCGGACCGTGGCGGCCTGATCGATCAACCCCTGGCGCGCCTCGCCACCCGGCCGCCCCGCTATGGCGTGGTGCCGGTGGCGGCCGGCGGCAAACCGGCCCTCACCCGCTGGCGGCGGCTGGATCCTTGCCGGCACGGCAGCACCCTGCTGCTGCAACCCCACACCGGTCGCTCCCACCAGCTGCGGGTGCACCTGGCCTGGCTAGGTCATCCGGTGCTGGGCGATCCGCTCTATGGAGATCCGGCCTCAGCACCACGCCTGCAGCTCCATGCCGCCGGCCTGCGGCTGCGCCATCCCGTTACGGGGGTGCCGCTGCGCTTGCGGTGTGCCGGACACTGGGGCAACTTCGGCAGCCCCCTGGATGGTCCGCCCCCGTTCAAGCCAGCCAGCCCCGAGCCCCTCAGCTCCAAACCCTGCTGCCATTGAGCGGGGCCGCTCGCCCGAGCGCTGGGGCTCGGCCCTGAGCTTTGTGCTGGCGGCCGCCGGCAGTGCGGTGGGGTTGGGCAATCTCTGGGGCTTCGCCTACCGGGCCTCCCAGGGGGGCGGCGCGGCCTTCGTGCTGCTCTACGTGCTGATCGTGGCCCTGGTATGTCTGCCGGTGCTGGTGGCCGAGATGGTGCTGGGCCGCAGCACGGGCCACTCCCCACTGCTGGCACCGATCACGGCTGGCGGTCGCCGCTGGGCGCCGTTGGGCTGGTTGTTTCTGGCGGCGGCCGTGGGGATCCTGGCTTACTACGCCGTGCTGATGGGCTGGACCGGCCTGAGCCTGGTGGAGGCGCTGCTGCGCGAGCTGCCGGCTGACATGGCCGCAGCGGAAGCCCATTTCGCCGGCATCAGCAACGGCGGCCCGGCGGTGCTGGGCCAGGTGCTGAGCATGGGCCTCACCGGGCTGGTGGTGGCCGCCGGGATTCGGCGCGGCATTGAGCGGCTCACCAGCTGGGGGATGCCGCTGCTGTTTCTGCTGCTGCTGGCCCTGGCGATCTGGGCGAGCTTCCTGCCGGGCGCCCAGGAGGGCTACCAGGGCTTTTTGCTGCGCTGGGATCCCAGCAAGCTCATCGATCCCACCACGATCCGCAACGCGTTCACCCAGGCCTTCTTCTCGATTGGTGCGGGCATCGGCTGCATCCTGGCCTACGCGGCCTATCTCGATCAGCGCAGCGCCCTGCCGCGCGAGGCCGTGAGCGTGGTGGGGCTCGACACGGCCGTGGGCCTGATGGCGGGTTGCGTCACCTTCCCCGTGGTGGCCAGCTTTGGCCTGGGCGATGCGGTGAGTGGCAGCACGGTGGGCGCCCTGTTCATTGCCCTGCCCACCGGTCTGGCTTCGCTGGGGGGAGCCGGGCGGCTGGTGGCGGTGTTGTTTTTCGCCCTGGCCTACATCGCGGCGATCACCTCATCGGTGTCGCTGCTGGAGGTGCCGGTGAGCTCGCTGATCGACCGGCTGGGCTGGAGCCGCCGCCGCACCACCTGGTTGTGCGTGCTGGCGATCACCCTGCTGGGCCTGCCCGCCGCCCTCAATGTGACGGTGCTGGAGCGCATGGACGCCCTGTTTGGTGGCGTGCTGCTGATTGCTGCGGGGTTGGCGATGGCGGTGTTGCTGGGTTGGGTGGCCCCCCAGCGCCTGCAGTCCGACCTGGCTGGCTGCGGCAGCTCGCCGCGGCTGCAGCGGCTGCTGTTGTTTGGCTTGCGCTGGGTGTCGCCACTGGCGATCGCGGTGGGTTTGACCGTGTCGGTTGCCGATCTGCTGCACAGCTGGACGGGCTAAAGCTGCCCCCGGCTCCATCTCTGCTCCGTAGGCTCCGTGGGCTGCCGAGGTTTGGGCCCGTGAACGCTTTTTTCCAGCGTTGGAATTTCATCGAGCGGGCCCGGCTGGAGCGCCAGCTGTGGGATGCCTTCGAGCGCAAGGAAGACCTGGAGGCGCTGGTGGAAACCTGTCCGCCCGGGTTTCAGAAGGAGGTGTGGATCGCCACCCTGCAGCGGATTCGCAAGATCGAGCGGCTGATGGAGGGTCAGGAGCGTCCACCAGGGATCTGAGTTGTGGATTCAGCGTTGTTGATTCGGCGTTGTTGATTCATTGGGCCGCGCTGATGGAGAGGCATTGCAAATCGGCGCCGACCTTTTCGAGTCTTTTGTCGTTGCTGATCAGAGCCACACAGCCGTGCTGCAGAGCCGTGGCCAGGTGGAGGGCGTCTGGGGTTTTAAGCCCATGGCTGGCGCGCAGCTCTGTGGCCCGCGCAAAGGTGGTGTCGTTGATGCTGAGCCATTGAAATGTTTGCAGCCACGCTTGATAGCGGATGATCAACTCTCCTTGCTGGCGGGCCAGGGGATGCACCAAACACTCCAGCTGGACCAGTGGAGAAATCGCCAGCTGCAGGTTTTGCGCCAGCTGCGAGGAGAGACAGGTTCGGGCAGCCTCTCCAAAGAGCGGGTCCTGCTCCATCGCATAGATCAGCACGCAGCTGTCGACATAGACCAACCCCATCAATCCCAGCTGTCTCGCTCGGCCTGGATGTCGGCTTCGATGTCCACGTGGGCCCGCTGTAGATGGGCGGGCAGGGGGTTGGCCTGCAGCCAGGACATCGGGTCGAGAACGGTCGCTTGGTGATCAATGGCCACCAGCTTCACAGCGGGTTTACCGCGCTGGGCAATCACCACCTCTTCGCCAGCTTGGGCGGCGCGCACCAGCCGCGAGAGCTGATTTTTGGCTTCCAGGATGTTGACTTGCATGGGTCCAACCTAGCCAGGAGGCTGCTGAGTTGGCCAGCTCAGCCCCGCAGGCGCTAGCTGCGTAGCCACTCGGTGACGCCGCCGGGTCGGTCGATCAGCTCGATGCCCTGGGCCTTGAGGGCGTCGCGGATGCGGTCGGCCTCCCCAAAGTTGCGAGCGGCCTTGGCGGCCTGGCGCGCCTCGATCTGGGCTTGAATCTCATCGGTGCTGGGGCCTTCTGCTGCGGCTTGGGCGCCATCGCCGGCTTCGGGTTCGAGGCCCAGCACCCCCGCCAGCTCCCTCAGCAGCTGGCCTTGGGCGGCCAGGGCCGGGCTGGCTGCCTCGGCAGCGGCGCTGGTATCGCCCCGCTCCAGCCGGTTGGCGAGGGCGCGCAGCGGTTTGGCCAGCTCAAACAGCACCGCCAGGGCGGCTGAGGTGTTGAGGTCGTCGTCCATGGCGGCGGTAAAGCGCGCGCGGGCGGCGGCGAGTTCTGGGGTGGCGCCTGGGGCGGCGGTTGCGGTGGCGGTAGCGGTGGCGGCCAGGCCGAGGGCGGCGTTGAGGCCCTTCCAGCCGGTGGCGGCGGCCTCGAGGGCTTCGGCGGTGAAGTCGAGCGGTTTGCGGTAGTGGGCCTGCAGGGTGAACAGGCGCAGCGTCATCGGCGACACGCCGGAATCCAACAGGGCGCGGATGGTGGTGAAGTTGCCGAGGGATTTCGACATCTTCTGGCCACCCACATTCACCATGCCGTTGTGGAGCCAGTAGCGGGCCAGCTGCTGGCCGGTGGCTGCTTCCGACTGGGCGATCTCGTTTTCGTGGTGGGGAAAGATCAAGTCGGCACCACCGAGGTGGATGTCGATCGTGTCGCCCAGCTCCTCGCGCACCATCGCCGAGCACTCGATGTGCCAGCCCGGCCGCCCCGGTCCCCACGGGGAGGGGAAGCTGGGCTCGCCGGGTTTGGCGCCTTTCCAGAGGGCGAAGTCGAAGGGGTGCTGCTTGCGGGCTTCCTCTTCTGTGGCCACCCGGCCCGCCGCGTTGTCTTGCTGTTCGGCCAGATCGCGGCCGGAGAGCTTGCCGTAGCCGGCGTGCTTCATCACGGCGAAGTACACATCGCCATCAGCGCTGTAGGCGGCCCCTTTGGCCTCGAGCTCCTCAATCAGGGTGCGGATGGCATCGAGCGATCGGGTGGCCCGGGGCATGCGATCCGGCGGCAGGATGTTGAGCCGGGCCATGTCGGCCACGAAGGCCTCGATGTTGCGCTCGCTCACCGCTTCCATCGAGCTGCCCTCCTCGGCGGCGCGGCCGAGGATCTTGTCGTCGATGTCGGTGTAGTTCTGCACGAACGTCACCCGGTAGCCGCTCCAGCTGAGGTGGCGGCGCAACACATCCCAGGCGATGTAGCTGCGGGCGTGGCCCAGGTGGCAGAGGTCATAGACCGTCACCCCGCAGCAGTAGATGCTCACTTGCCCCGGCACCAGGGGCTCAAACGGCTCGATGCGGCGGCTGAGGGTGTTGGTGAGCTTCAGGGTCATTGGGCCAGCTGTCACTTCGCATCCATCCAGTTGGGGCCGACGCCGGTTTCCACCACCAGGGGCACCGACAGGGTCACGGCCCGCTCCATGGTTTCACGCGTCAGGGTGAGCACGGGCTCGAGCGCTTCGGGAGCCGCCTCCAGCACCAGTTCGTCGTGCACCTGCAGCAACAGCCGGGACGGCAGGGCGGCCGCCTCCAGCTCGCGGTGCAGCTGCACCATCGCCAGCTTGATGATGTCGGCGCTGGAGCCCTGGATCGGCGCATTGGCGGCGGCCCGCAGCTGCTGGGCCTCCATGCCGCCGCGGCGGGCGACCTCCAGGTCGATCTCGAGGGGATCCTTGCCGCGCAGACGGCCCAGGCCGTTGGGGTCGAAGTGGAACGGCCGCCGCCGGCCCAGGATCGTTTCCACGTAGCCCCGGCTCAGGGCCAGCCGCTCCTGCAGCTCCAGGAAGGCAAACACCCTCGGGTAGCGCTGCTTGTACTTGGTGAGGAAGTCTTTGGCGTCGGCCTGGCTCACGCCCGTTTCCCGGGCGAAGCGCTGGGCGCCCATGCCGTAGATCACGCCGAAGTTGATCGTCTTGCCGAGGCGGCGCTCCTCCGGCGTCACCTTGTCCTTCTCCAGCAGCAGCCGGGCGGTGAGGGCGTGCACGTCGTCGCCGCTGCGGTAGGCCTCCACCAGCACCTCCTCGCCGCTGAGGTGGGCCAGGATCCGCAGCTCGATCTGGGAGTAGTCGGCGCTGATCAAGCTCCAGCCCGCTTCCGGCAGGAAGGCCTTGCGGATCCGCCGCGAAAACTCGGTGCGGATCGGGATGTTCTGCAGATTGGGGTTGCTGCTGGAGAGCCGGCCAGTGGCCGTCACGGCCTGGTTGAAATCGGTGTGCACCCGGCCCGTTTCCGGCTCCATCAGCACCGGTAGGGCATCCACATAGGTGCTCTTGAGCTTGCTGAGGGTGCGGTGTTCCAGCACCAGCGGCACCACCGGATGGGCGTCCTCGAGTTTCTCGAGCACGGTTGCATCCGTGCTCCAGCCGGTTTTGGTTTTGCGCGATTTCTTGCGGTCGAGCCCGAGGGTGTCGAACAGCAGCTCGCCCAGCTGCTTGGGGGAGGCCAGGTTGAAATCGACCCCAGCGGCCGCCTTGGCCTCGGCATCCAGGCGCTCAAGGGTGGTGGCGAGCTCGGCGCTCAGTTCGCCCAGGTAGGCGGTGTCGATGCGGATGCCGGTGGCCTCCATCAGGGCCAGCACGGGCTCGAGCGGCAGCTCCAGCTGGTCCAGCAGCTGGGGCAGGGCCTCGCCCATGGCCGTGAGCTCGCGGCGCAGCAGCAGGGCCAGGCGCCAGGTGAGGTGCACATCCATGCCGCAGTACAGGGCGGCGGCGTCGATCGCCACGGCAGCGAAAGTGGCGCCCTTGGGCACCAGCTCGGTGTAGCTGGTGGGGGTGAATCCGAAGTTGCGCGCGGCCATGGCCTCGAGGCCGTGTTTGTCGCCGGCATCGCGCAGGTAATCGGCCAGCAGGGTGTCCATCACCACCCCGCCCAGCGGCAGGCCGTGGCGCAGCAGGATCAGCCGGTCGTACTTGGCGTTCTGCAGGGCCTTGGGGTGGGCGGCGCTGGCCAGCCAGGCAGCCAGGGCGGTGAGCACCGCATCCAGGGGCAGCTGGGGCGGCGTTGCCGGCGGCTCGCTGAGCAGATCGGGCGCCGGCGGGCTGTGGTGGCCGATCGGGATGTAGGCCAGCTCGGCCAGGCCGTCGCCCCAGGCCAGGCCGATGCCCACCAGCTCGGCCTGGAAGGGATTGAGGCTGGTGGTTTCGGTGTCGAGGGCCACCGGGCGGCCGGGATCGGTGCAGCTGTTGAGCTGGGAGACGAGGGCCGCCAGGGCTTCTGGGCTGGTGATCAGTTGGGGCTGCAGGGCCGGTAGCCCAGTGTTGAGCGGCTGATTTGGATTTGTTGAACGTTCTGTTTCACCAGCTGAAACAGCGTTTGTGGCGGCTGGGCTGGCCGCGCCGCCCGCAGGGCTGGATCCCTCGCTGGGCTGCGGCGGCACGGCCGAGAACAGCTGGGCGAAGGTGGGCACCTGTTTCACCAAGCTGTACAGCTCCAGCTCCTCGAGGCTGCCGGCCAGGGCCTCGGCCTTCACGGCCCCCAGTTCCAGCCGCGGCTCGGCGGGCAGGGGAATGTCGATCAGGATTTCGGCCAGCATCCGCGAGCGGTAGGCGTTGTCGCGGTCGGCGCGGAGTTTGTCGATCAGGGCGCCCTTGAGCACGCCCTTGGGGTCTTTGGCCTTGGGGCCTGCCTGCTCCAGCTGCTTCAGGGCGGCGTAGATGCCGTCCACATGGTCGTAGGCGGCCAGGAGGTTGATGGCGGTTTTTGGGCCCACGCCCTTGACGCCGGGGATGTTGTCGGAGCTGTCGCCGGTGAGCGCCTTGAGGTCGACCACCTCCTCCGGGGTGACGCCGAGCTTGGCGATCACGCCGTCGCGGCGGATCTCGGTAGGGCCGCTGTTTTTGGCGTAGGGGCCGCCGCCCATGTACAGCACGGCGATGTCGCGCTCATCGTCGACCAGCTGGAATAGGTCGCGGTCGCCCGAGAGGATCCGCACCCGCCAGCCGGCATTGGCGGCGCGGTTGGCCAGGGTGCCGAGCACGTCGTCGGCCTCGTAGCCCGGCGCCATGGCCAAGGGGATGTCGAGACTTTCGGCCAAGATCTGCTGCAGGTTGGTCAGATCGGCGAAGAAGTGCTCCGGCGCCTCATCGCGGTGGGCCTTGTAGGCCGCGTCGGCCTCGTGGCGGAAGGTGGGCTCGGCGGTGTCGAAGGCCACCACCAGACCATTGGGCTTGAGTCCCTTGCAGTTGTCGAGCAGGGCCTTGAGGAAGCCATAGGTGACGCTGGTGGGGATGCCCTCTTTCGTGCTCAGGCCGCCCTCGCCTCCCTTGGAGAAGGCATAGAAACTGCGAAAAGCCAGGGAGTGGCCATCGATCAGCAGCAGCAGCGGCTTGGTGCTGGGGGCCACGGTGCTGCAAGCGGTGATGGGTCGAGCCAGCCTGCCAGAGCTCAGGGGGCCAGTTCCGATGCTGCGATTGTCACCACGGCTTCAGCCGTGTCCAGGGCCCCCTGGCTATCGGTGGCATCGAAGAGATCGGCCGGTGCGGCATCACCCTGGGGATAGCGGCTTTCGCTGTTCATGCGGGTGAGGGGCTTGAGGCGCAGCTGGCCGAGGGTCTGGGTTTCGAGGCCCTGCTGTTGCAGCATCTCCACCAGTCGTTCCAGCGAATGGCTGTAGGGCGGGGTCATGCCTGCAGCCACCAGCAGGGCCTTGAGTGCTTTTTCAGCGGCCTGCCCGGCCATGTAGCAGGCCTGGGCGTGGAAACCCTGGCCGGCCATGCAGCGCGCAGCTTCCAGATCGTTCTGGGCCTGCCGGATCCAGGCGTCCGTGCGCGGCGTCATGGCCTGTCGAGGCGCAGGGCGTCACGGCCGATGGCGCGCCAGTAGGGATCGTCGCTGTGCCGGAGCAGCTGCCAACGCTCATGGGTCAGCGCCAGCACATCGTCGCCCAGCCGGGCATCCAAGAGGCCATCGGCCAGGGCATTGGCGGCGGCGCGGGTCGGGGCGATGGCTAGGAGGTCCACATCGGAATAGGCGTCCCAGTCACCGCGGGCCAGGGAGCCGAACAGCCACACCTCTCCGCCCGGGAAGGCCGTCGCCACGGCTTGCACGTGCTGGCGCAAGCCATCCAGCCGCTCGCGGTGGCGCTGTTCACGGAGGGCCGCCAAGGTGGGCATCAACTCAGGCTATAGAAAGTGGCCCACGCTGCACCGGATGGCCAGCACCAGCACCGCCACCTTCAGCTCCTGCGGCCAGTACCGCTGGTGGCTCGAGCGGGTGTGGGAGCCGGCGGCGCCGCGGCTGATCTTCATCGGCCTCAATCCTTCGCGGGCCGATGGCCGGCGCGACGATCCCACGCTGCGGCGGCTACTGGGCTTTGCCCGTCGTTGGGGCTATGGCGCTTTGGAGGTGCTCAATCTGTTTGCCCGCGTCAGCCCGTCGCCCGCGGTACTGCGGTGCGCTGTGGATCCGGTGGGGGCCGACAACGAGCCCTGGATCCGGCGGCGCCTGGTGGCGAATCCTGAGGCCACTCTTTGGCTGGGCTGGGGCAACCAGGGGGCCTGGCGGGGGCGGGATCGGGCGGTGCTCGCACTGCTCCACCAGCACCCACTATTCCAGGAGCATGGCCGTCTGGGGGCCTTGGGGCTCACGGCCGCCGGCCAGCCCCGCCATCCCCTCTATGTGGCCGGCGATGTTGCGCTGCAGCGCCTGGCATGGCACAACCCTGAGGCTCTGGGGCATCCTGTGGGCATGCCCGAGTTCTCCGTCCCCCCGCCGCCGGCAGCGACGCCATGTCCCGCATCCCCCGCCGCTACGCCGTGCATCTGCACATGAGCGGTGGCCAGACCGAAACCGTCCACTTCCAGACCCTGGAGGCCTTCCAGCAGTGGTACGGCGGTGTGCTGACGGCCTCGGCGCCCGACACCTTTGTGAACGTGCCGATCGGTGATCTGGAGGGCGAATACCTGGTGGTGCGACCCAGCGGTGTGATCGGCATCCACGTGGAGCCCAAGTTCAACGCCCTGGATGAATGACACCTGAGCGGCTGGGTCTGCTCTGGGGCGTCACTGTTTTTGCCGGGGCGATCGCCCAGGCCCTGGCCTGGCTCACTGGGCTGCCTGGAGTGGTGCTGTTGCTCAGCGCCGGCCTGGTGATCGGCCGCTCTGGCTTTGGCCTGGTGGAGCCCCTGGATCTGGGTGCGGGCTTGGGCACGGTGGTGGGCCTGCTGGTGAGCCTGGTGCTGTTTGACGGCGGCATCAACCTGCGGCTCCCGGGCGAGGCCACGAAGCAGGCGGTGCTGCGCATCGTGTTGGTGCGACTGGTGCTGGCCCTTGGTGCTGGCCTGCTGGTCGCCCACTGGTTAGCAGGGCTCAACTGGTCGCTGGCGGCTGTGTTCAGCGCCATCGTGCTGGCCACCGGGCCCACGGTGGTGACTCCGCTGGTGCGCCAGATCCGCTTGTCGCCGCCCCTGGGCGAGGTGCTGGAAGGCGAGGGGCTGATTCTCGAGCCGATCGGGGCCGTGCTGGCCCTGCTGTTGCTGGAGCTGGCGCTGGGAGATTTGCACGGTTGGCGGGAGCTGGCCCTGGGACTGCTGCAACGTCTGGGTGGTGGGGTGGCGATCGGTGCTCTGTGCGGCTGGTTGCTGGCCGAAGCCCTGCGCCGCATTCCCGCCCAACCGGCTGGGGCCGTGCGGTTGCAGCTCACGGTGGGCAGCCTGTTTCTGATGTTCAGCGGCTGTGAGCTGTTGCTGCCCGAATCGGGCCTGCCGGCGGCCGTGGCGGCCGGGGTGGTGGTGGGCCGCCGGCCCGACACCGACGCGGCCGAGCTCGATGCCCTGATCCGCCAGCTGGCCCAGCTGGCGATCACGATGCTGTTTCCTCTGCTGGCGGCTGATGTGAGCTGGGCCGAGCTCAGCCCCCTGGGCTGGGGCGGCGTGGCCTGTGTGCTGGTGTTGATGCTGCTGCTGCGCCCCGTGGAGATCGGCCTGGCTACCTCGGGCCTCGACTTCAGCCTGCCCCAACGGGCCCTGCTGGCCTGGTTGGCGCCCCGCGGCATCGTGACCGCCGCTGTGGCCAGCCTGTTCGCGATCCGCCTGGAGCAGGCCGGGGTGGTGGGGGCCGGTCGCCTGCAGGGGCTCGTATTTCTGACGATCCTGCTGACCGTTGGCCTGCAGGGCCTCAGCGCCGGTCCCCTGGCCCGCAGGCTGGGGCTCTCAGAGGCAGCGGCTGATGCGGAGGCGGTCGGCGCCGCTGCGGTGCAGCAGCAGCCAGGTGGCCAGTAGGTCGGGACCCTGGAGACTGCCCAGCAGCGCCGCCCGCAGGCTCTTCATGAGCACGCCTTTCTTCACCCCGGCGGCGGCACACGCTTCGCCTAGCAGGGCCTGGGCCTGCTCAGCGTCCAACGTCCCGTCTGGCGCTGCATTGGTTGCGGGCTCGGGCAACCGCTCCAGCAGCGCGGCGAGGGCCGGGCGGGCCCCCTCGCTGGCGAGCTGGTCCACGGCGGCCTCTTGCAGCTCCGGGGTGGTGAAGAAGGGGCGCGCCTGCTCCACCCCATCGGCGAGCAGGCTCAGGGACGGGCCGATCAGGCTGCAGAGGTCGATCTGCCAGGCGGGGTCTGAGCTGGCCTGGCCGGGCTCCCGGCCCCAGCCATGCTCAGCCCACAGGGGGGCCAGCTGCTCCCGCAGGGTCTCGGGACCAAGGCCATGCAGCACCTGGCCATTGAGCCAGTTGAGCTTGTCCCAGTCGAAGCGCGCACCAGCCCGGTTGACCCGCTCGAAGTCGAACACCGCAGCCGCGTCGGCAAGGGTGAAGCGCTCCCCCATGCCCTCCGGCGGCGACCAGCCCAGCAGGGTCATGTAGTTGGCCAGGGCTTCGGCGGTGTAGCCCATGGCTCGAAACTCGCTCACCGAGGTGACGCCATCCCGCTTGGAGAGCTTCTTGCCCTCCTGGTTGAGGATCAGCGGGGTGTGGGCAAACACTGGAGGCTCGGCGCCGAGGGCTGCGTAGAGCAGCAGCTGCTTGGCGGTGTTGGCGATGTGGTCTTCGCCGCGAATCACGTGGCTGATCGCCATGGCGGCGTCGTCCACCACCACCACCAGGTTGTAGAGGGGGTCGCCGATCTGATCGGCGGGGGCGCGCCGGGCGATCACCATGTCACCGCCTAGGTCGCTGCCGCTCCAGCGCATCGGGCCGCGCACCAGGTCGGTCCAGGTGATGGTGGCGTCGTCGTCGATGCGGAAGCGGATGGTGGCTTCGCGGCCCTCGGCGATGAAGGCTTGCTGCTGCTCGGGCGTGAGATCGCGGTGGCGGTTGTCGTAGCGGGGGGCTTTTTTCTCGGCGGCCTGCTGCTCGCGCATGGCGGTGAGCTCCGCTTCGCTGGCAAAGCACCGGTAGGCCTGGCCGGAATCGAGCAGCTGCTGGATCGCGGCCCGGTGCTCGGCGATGCGGGCGCTCTGGATCACTGGATCGCCGTCCCACTGGAGCCCCAGCCACTGGAGCCCGTCGAGGATGTTGGTGGTGTATTCAGCCTTGCTGCGCTCTTTATCGGTGTCCTCGATGCGCAACAAAAACTGCCCGCCCTGGCGCCGGGCAAACAACCAGTTGAACATCGCCGTGCGGGCGGTGCCGATATGCAGGGTTCCCGTGGGGCTCGGGGCCAGTCGCACACGCACTGGACGAGAAGCTTGCCCTGCCACGGACTGGGCAGCACCCACAGGGACGACTCCTAATTCAGGGGAAACGGGACTGACGGGATTCGAACCCGCAACTTCCGCCGTGACAGGGCGGTGCTCTAACCGGTTGAACTACAGTCCCAGTCAGCCTTTCGGCGTTCTGTGCCGTGCTCGGGGTTTGACCCTTGAGCGACTTGAAAAGTATCCGTGATCGCCGGTCCGATCGTCAACCAACTGGGCAAAAGACCAGCGAATGCAAATCAGACCGGCATCCCGAATGGGCATTGCGCAGCCTTGAGACTGCTCAGGGGCGAAAGCCCGCGGGCTCAATCAGGCGCACCTGATTTCCGCGTGCCGTGAATTCACGACCTTGATCGCTCTGAACGACCACACGGCCACCGGATTTCACCCGGATCACTCGCGCCCGAACCCAGCCCAGAGCGGCTGATTCGAGCACCTTGACCACATCTCCGGGTTGTAGATCCAACTCCATGCTCGGAACCAGGAAACTGCAAAATGGGACATCGAACGCGCCGTGGAGGACTTGAACCCCCGACATCAGGTTTTGGAGACCTGCGTTCTACCAACTGAACTAACGGCGCAAGGCCGATGCCCCGTAAACATGAGGCTGCTGTTGTTAAACCACCCTGCCTGAAGAATGCTCATCAGGCAGTGAGGAAACATGTTGGCAACCTCAGCGGTCGAAGCGTTGCTTGACCCGTGTGGCTTTACCCACCCGATCGCGCAGATAGAAGAGCTTCGCCCGACGCACCTTACCGCGGCGCTCCACTTTCACGGAAGCAACCTGGGGGCTGTGCAGCATGAAGACCCGCTCCACACCGATGCCCTGGAAGATACGGCGCACGGTGATGGTCTCATTGAGACCGCCGTGGCGCTTGGCGATCACCACCCCTTCGTAGGGCTGCACGCGCTCCTTATTGCCCTCGCGAATTCGCACGCCCACCTTGACGGTGTCACCGACGTAGATCTCGGGGAGTTCGTCCTTGAGCTGTTCGGCCTCAAAGGCGCGGATCAGGTCGTGGGCGCTGAGCTTGCCGGTGGTGGCCTTCACGGACGTGGAGGGCTTGGCCTGCACAGCGGTGGCCGTGCTCGCTTCTGCCGTCTTGGTCTCGGTGACGCTGGCCTCCTCAGAACCCTGCTCTGCCGGGTTTACGGCTTGATTGTCTGTCGACTCCGTTGCCATCTCAGCTCCGCGACGCCTTGCCAAACCGACAGTGTACCGGCTGAGGTGTCGCCCTTCCATCAAACGCCATTCCTGAGCCCGCAACGATCCGGTCCCATTGGTAGCTTGAAGGTGAGCCTTTTCCATCGCTGCCGGCGTCTCCCAGCATGAATCTGTTTGCCGATCTGCTGGCCAGCACCAAGGGTTCTGCTGGCGGCGTGGCTGCCTCCAGCTCAGTGGCTGCCTCCAGCTCAGTGGTTGAGACCGGACCCCGCATTCAGAAAGGTCGCCGCGGGGTTGAGATCAAATCGGCCCGCGAAATCGACACCATGCGCCAGGCCAGCCGCATCGTGGCCACGGTGCTGCGCGAAATCCTGGAGATGGCGGCCCCCGGCATGACCACCGGCGACCTCGACCGCCACGCCGAGAAGCGCATCCGCGAGATGGGCGCGACACCTAGCTTCAAGGGCTATCACGGTTTCCCCGCCAGCATCTGCGCTTCGATCAACAACGAGGTGGTGCATGGCATCCCCAACAGCAAGCGCGTGATTCAGGCCGGGGATCTGGTCAAGATCGACACCGGCGCCTACTTCGACGGCTACCACGGCGACAGCTGCGTCAGTCTCTGCGTTGGGGAGGGAGCCACCGAGGAGGCCCAGAGCCTCTGCCGGGTGGCCCAGGAATCGTTGATGAAGGGACTGGGCCAGATCAAGGCCGGCAACACCCTGCTGGACATCGCTGGCGCCGTGCAGGACCACGTGGAAGCCCATGGCTTCGCGGTGGTGGAGGACTACACGGGCCACGGCGTCGGCCGCAACCTGCACGAGGAGCCCTCGGTGTTCAACTTCCGCACCCGGGATCTGCCCAACATGAAGCTGCGCCCGGGCATGACTCTGGCGGTGGAGCCGATCCTCAATGCCGGCAGCAAGGCCTGTCGCACCCTCAAGGACCGCTGGACCGTGGTGACCGTGGATGGCAGCTGGTCGGCCCAGTGGGAACACACCATCGCCGTCACCAGCGACGGCTGCGAAATCCTCACCGACCGTGATTTCTAAGCTCCAGCTCAGCGGCTGGGACGCGTTAATGCCTTGAAGTAGGCCCAGCGGCCCAGGCTGGTGAGCGGCATCAGCACGTAGGTGAGGGGGTTGGGGGTGACGATGATCAGGTTGAAGCCCAGGCGGGCCTGGGTCAGCACCTGGGAGGCCACGAAATCAGCCCCCATCACCCCGATCGGGTTGAGGGCGGAGCGGAATGGTCCCAGCACCAGCCGGCGGATCCGCAGGGGCCCCTCGGCTCCTGCCAGATCCAGGGCCCGCAGGCTTACAAGTGTGCCCAGCAGCCGTTTGCTCAGCTCGTAGAGCGGGCTGAAGGCTGGTTGGATCTCCGCCTCGGAGGTGTTGATCCACACCTCCGCCCGGGGGCGGCCGTTGCTGGGCCGCTGCTGCACCACCTCGGCAAACAGCTCCAGCAGCCGCCAGCTGCTGAGGGCGTTGACCTCCAGGGCCAGATCTGTGGTTTCGCGGCTGCGGGCCTGTTGCTGGTTGACACCGTGGTTGAGCACCAGCACATCGACCCGCTCCAGCAGCGGTCGCAGAGCCTGCTCTTCGCCGATTTGCCATGACACCTGCTCGAGCGCGATGGTTTCGCCGGCGTCATCGCGCAGCTCGAGGGGCCGGGTGCTGCTGGTGAGGGCCACCAGCTGGGCGCCCTGGCGCGACCACCGGCGCAGCAACGCCTGTCCGAGGCTGCCGCTGGCGCCGGTCACGGCAACGGTGCACGCATAAGAACTGGACATGGGCCTGGTGCAAACGGCGGCTGAGGTATCACCATGGTGGAATTCCGCCGACGGACTGGCCGCCTGGATGGCTCCTGGCACTCCCCCTGAAGCCGTTGCGCCCCTGGTGCCTCTGTTTGCTCCCTACTGCGGGGGCTTGGTGCATCAGGTGTTGTTGGAGGAGGCGCTGGCCAGCCTGCTGGCTGGCGAGTGGGCCGGCCGGCGGTTGCTGCAGGGCGGCCGCAGCCACGCCTTGCAGCTGCGTTGGAGTGGCGAAACGGCGCCCCTTGAAGTGCTCCACTGCGACCTCACCTTCCCTGCCCTGCCGCAGGTGGCCTACGCCTTTGATCTGCCCTGCCACCAGCTGGTGCAGTGGTTGATGGAGCGGCAAGGGGATGAGCTGCCGTCGAGCTTCTGGCATTGGTTGCTGCTGGGGCAGCCTCCCATCGCCACCGAACCGGTGGGCAGCGCCGCCTAAATTTCACGGTCAAGACATGCCCCAGCGAGGTTGACCGATGGCCCCCACCTTGCTGATCGGGTCCTGCGAAGCCTTCAGCGGCAAATCCGCCGTGGTGTTGGGCCTGGCTCGCCAACTCAGCCGTCAGGGCATTCCTGTGCGGTTTGGCAAACCCCTCGCCACCAGTCTTGATGAGGCGTCCACCGAATGGGGCCAGTCACCCCTGTTGGATGCGGATGTGCGCTTCATCGGCGCCACCCTGGGGCTACCGGAAGCCCATCTGATCCCTTCCTTGCATGTGCTGGATGGGGCGACGGCCCAGCAGCGCTTGGTGCAGGGCGATCTGGAGCCCGGCCCAGGCTTCGCCCTCTTGCGCCAGCAGCTAGCCGAGGCCCCCGATGGTTTGACCCTGCTGGAAGCTGCCGGCAGCCTCCATGAGGGCCTGCTCTATGGCCTCAGCTTGCCCCAGCTGGCCGAGGGCCTCGAGGCCACCGTGGTGCTGGTGCATCCATGGTTGGACAGCCGCAGCATCGATCCGCTGCTGGCTGCCCAGGCCCAGCTCGGTGAGCGCCTGGCGGGGGTGGTGCTCAACGCCGTCAAACCGGAGCTGGTGCCCCAGCTGCGGGCCGAGCTAATACCGGCCCTTGCCCAGCTCGGCTTGCCCGTGCTGGGGGTGATGCCCCAGAGCCCACTGCTGCGCAGCGTCACGGTGGAGGAGCTGGCCCTACGGCTCGGGGCCCAGGTGCTCTGTTGTCCGGAACGGCTCGATCTGTTGGTGGAAACCCTGTCGATCGGTGCCATGAACGTGAACTCGGCGATGGAGTTTTTCCGCCGTCGCCGCAACATGGCCGTGGTAACCGGGGCTGATCGCACTGACATTCAGCTGGCGGCCCTGGAGGCCTCCACCCAGTGCCTGATCCTCACCGGGGCCGGTGAACCCCTGCCCCAGCTGCTCAACCGGGCCGAAGAACTGGACGTGCCCCTGCTCAAGGTCGAGCACGACACCCTCACCACCGTTGAGGTGATTGAGCAGGCCTTTGGCCACGTGCGCCTGCATGAAGCGGTCAAGGCCAGCTTCGCCTTCCGGCTGGTGGAGGAGCATTGCAATTTCGAACCGCTGTTCAGGCGATTGAAGTTGCCCGCGATGGCGAAATAACGCTGCTAGTTTCAAAGCGCAGGCTGCGGGCTACTGGTGACCCGGTCCCTTGATCTTCCGTCGCTCGATCGGATCGACACCCTTGCCCAGGAACTGGCGATGCTCCAGGACCGGAGCAAACGGCGCATTGCCATTTTGGGCAGTCGCCACGTTCCGGTCGTGTCCATCCACCTCGTGGAACTGGTGGCCCGCTCCTTGGCCCAGGAAGGCCACAACCTGATCACATCCGGCGCCCAGGGAGTGAATGCGGCCGTGATCCGCAGCGTGCTGGAGATTGATCCGGCCCGGCTCACCGTGTTGCTGCCCCAGAGCCTCGATCGGCAGCCGGGTGAATCGCGCGACCAGCTGGAGCGGGTGCTGCACCTGGTGGAGAAGCCCGAGCACGACGATCTGCCTCTGCCGATGGCCAGCAGCCTCTGCAACCAGGACATCATCAGCCGCTGCGACCAGCTGATCTGCTACGCCTTCCACGACAGCGAAACCCTGCTGGCCAGCTGCCGCGTGGCCGAGGACATGGGCAAGGTGGTCAGCGTGATGTTCTTCGACTAGGGCCTGGTTGCTAACCGGTGACTGGTTGCTAAGCGCCCAGCACTGCCCTCAGCCCTTCCACGTAGAGCACCCCGGAGCACACCAGGCCGCCAGCCCAGCAGAGGCCGCGAACCGCGGGCACGTTGCCCACGTAGACGCCGATGTAGGCCAGGCGCAGGGCGGGGTGCAGCCAGGCGGCGATCAGGGCCACCGGGCTGCTGACGCCGGCCAGCAAGCACAGCAGGGCTGCTGGAGCATGCAGCGTGAAGGCCTCAAAGCAGTTTTGGTGCGCCCAGGCGGCGCGCTTCCCCCAGGCCGGCAGCCGCTCAAACATCGCCCTCGGGGCGGCCAGGTCGGCCATCTGGAAATTCGCCTGGGAGCGGGCGGCCCCGAGGGGCACGGTGCTGAACACCACCACACCGGCAGCCAGCAGCAGCGACCAGGCAAAGGGGGCGAGGGAGGCACTCATGGCGGCAGGCAGCGTGGACGATGGATCCAGGTTGGCAGGCCGCACCTACGATTCGCGCACGTTTCCGCCCGACCGACCAGCCCCATGGCCGACACCTATTCCTTTGATGTGGTGAGCGATTTCGATCGCCAGGAGCTCGTCAACACGATCGACCAGGTGCGCCGCGACGTGGGCACCCGCTACGACCTCAAGGACTCCAACACCGAGATCGAGGTGGAGGAGACGAGCCTCACCATCACCACCGCCAGTGACATGACCCTCCAGGCCGTGGAGGATGTGCTGCGCCAGAAGGCCACCAAGCGCAATCTCTCACTGAAGATCTTTGACTTCCAGACCCCCGAGCCCGTCGGCGGCAACCGGGTGAAGCAGGTGGTGAAGCTGCGCAAGGGCCTCAGCCAGGAGCTGGCCAAGAGCCTGAGCAAAACCGTCCGCGATGAGCTCAAAAAGGTGACCGTCTCGATCCAGGGCGACAGCCTGCGGATCACCGGCAAGAACAAGGACGACCTGCAACAGGCCATCAGCCTGCTCAAGGCCCAGGACGTGGAGGTGCCGCTGCAGTTCGAGAACTACCGCTGAGTGGCGGGCTGGCGATTCTGGATTGATCGCGGCGGCACCTTCACCGATGTGGTGGGGCGGAGTCCTGCCGGTGAGCTGGTGGTGCGCAAGGTGCTGTCGGTGCAGCCCGCTTGCCCGGGCGATCCGGCCGTGCGGGCCATCGGGGCGGTGCTGGGCCTGCCCCCCAGCGGCGCCCTGCCAGCGGGTTTGGTGCAGGAGGTGCGGCTCGGCACCACCGTGGCCACCAATGCCTTGCTGGAGCGGCGCGGGGCCGGGGTGGTGCTGCTGATCAACCGGGGCTTTGCCGATCTGCTCACCATTGGCGACCAGCACCGCCCGGACATCTTTGCCCTGGCGATCGAGCGGCCCCAGCCCTTGCGCCTGCGGGTGCTGGAGGTGGATGGGCGGCTGGCCGCCGATGGTGCTGAGCTCAAGCCCCTATCGCTGCCCGAGGGGATGCTCGAGCAGTTGCGGGCTGCCCAGGCCGACGGCTACTCCAGCTGCGCCGTGGCCCTACTGCACAGCACCCGCAATCCCTGCCAAGAGCTGCAGCTGGGCGCCTGGCTGGAGCCCCTGGGCTTTGAGGCCGTGGTGCTCTCCCACCAGCTCAGCGGCCAGCCCCGGCTTGTGCCCCGCGGCCAGACCGCCGTGGTGGAGGCGGCGGTGGCGCCGGTGCTGCAGCACTATCTGGGCCAAGTGGGCCAGGCCCTCGGGCCGGATACCCGGTTGCGGGTGATGCGCTCCAGTGGTGCCCTGGCGGCTCCGGAGGTGCTGCTCGCCAAGGACACGATCCTCTCGGGGCCGGCCGGGGGCATGGTGGGGGCCGTGGCTGTGGGCCGTCGGGCCCTGGAGGCTGCGGGCTTGCCGCCCCAGCCGATCGTTGGCTTCGACATGGGTGGCACCTCCACCGATGTCTTTCATTTCGATGACCGGCAGGGCGATCTCGCCTGGGAGCGCAGCCCCGCCACCGAGATCGTTGGCCTGCAGCTGCAGGCGCCGATGCTGCCCATCCACACCGTGGCCGCCGGTGGTGGCTCGATCCTGCGATTCGATGGCCTGCGGCTGCGGGTGGGGCCGGAGTCGGCCGGTGCCGATCCGGGGCCAGCGGCCTACCGCCGCGGCGGCCCGCCCACGATCACCGATGCCAACCTGCTGCTGGGCAGGCTGCCCATCGCAGCCCTGCCGGCTCTGTTCGGTCCCAGCGCCGACCAACCCGCCGATGGTGAGGCCGTGGCGCGGGGGTTTGCCAAGCTGGCGGCCGTGATGGCGGCGGTGGCGCCAGGCATCACGCCCGAGCGGGTGGCCGAGGGGGCGCTGCAGATCGCGATCGAGACGATGGCCGGTGCCCTGCGCCGCATTTCGATTCAGCGCGGCCACGACCTGCGCGAGGCATTGCTGGTGAGCTACGGCGGCGCCGGCGGCCAGCACGCCTGCCGCCTGGCCGAGGTGCTGGGCCTATCGCGGGTGTTGCTCCATCCCCTGGCGGGTGTGCTGTCCGCCTATGGCCTCGGCATGGCCGAGCAGTCGCTGTTGCTGGAGTGCTCACCAAGGCTGCCGCTTGCGCCTGCCTCGTTGCCCGTGTTGCGCCAGCACTGCGCTGGCCTGGTGCGCCGGGGGGTGGATGGGTTGCGGCAGGCGGGAGATCTGGGCCACGCCTCCCCCCAGATCCGGGTGCGGCTGGAGCTGCGGGCGCCCGGCAGTGAGCGGGGGTTGGAGGTGCCCTGGTCGCCCCAGGATTCCGCCCCCGATTCCGCCGCCGATGTGGCCCCTGATGTGGCCGTGTTGGCTGAGCTGCGGCAGGCCTTTGCCGCGAGTCATCAGCAGCGCTACGGCTACTCCCCGGTTGGCGAGGACTGGATTGTGGAGCGGTTGCTGGTCGACATCACCTCCTCCGGTAAGAAGCTGCCCGGTCAGGAGCTGCCCGCTGACGGGACGGAGTCCGGTTGGGCAGCAGGGGGGGATGGGGCTGGAACTGCAAGTGGGGATGGCGCGCCTGCCGCCACCAGCACTCGCCTTTGGCTCGGTGAGCAGCTCGGCTGGCAGAGGGTGCCGCTCTGGCATCGCGACCACTTGCGGCCCCAGCAGCTGCTCCAGGGCCCTGCCCTGGTGATTGATCAAACCACCACCACCGTGCTGGAGCCCGGTTGGCAGGCGTTGGTGCTGGCCGATGGGGCGCTGCTGCTGGAGCGGCAGCCGCGGGCACACCCGGTTTCCGCTGAGCGTTCTGTTGGCGGTTCCGTTGCGAGTTCTGTTTCGAGCCCCGCCGCGCCTGCCGACCCAACCGTTCTGGAGCTCTACAACCACCGCTTTTCGGCCATCGCCGAGCAGATGGGCGGCCGCCTGCAGCAGAGCGCCCGGTCGGTGAACATCCGCGAGCGTCTCGACTTCTCCTGCGCTCTGTTTGACGCCGCCGGGTTGCTGGTGGCCAATGCCCCCCATATTCCGGTGCATCTGGGCTCCATGGGAGACAGCGTGGTCAGCCTGCTCAAAGCGATCGCGCGGGGTGATCGCCCTCCCTTGGCGCCCGGGGATGTGGTGCTCTCCAACAACCCCTACAACGGCGGCACCCATCTGCCGGACATCACGGCCATCACACCCGTGTTCGCGCCAGGATCGGGGCCTGGGGCCCAGGTGCCCGCGTTTTTTGTGGCCTCGCGGGGCCACCATGCCGATGTCGGTGGCATCACCCCCGGTTCGATGCCCGCCTTCAGCCGCACGATCGCGGATGAGGGGCTGCTGCTCGACAACGTGCTGTTCTTCACCAATGGCACCTTCGATGAGGTGTTGTGGCGGCAACGGCTCACTGCCGGTAGCCATCCGGTGCGCAACCCCGACCAATTGCTCGCCGATCTCCAGGCCCAGGTGGCCGCGAATCGCCTGGGGGTAGACGGGCTGGGGCGCCTGATCGATCGCCATGGCCTGCAGGAGGTGCAGGCCTATATGGCCCATGTACAGGCCCATGGGGCCGCGGCAGTGGGCCAGGCCATGGCGCGGCTGCGCAGCGGCCAGGCCCGGGTGGAGCTCGACCATGGCGCCCACATCCAGGTGGCCGTGTCCATCGATGCCCAGGCCGGGCGCGCCCGGGTCGACTTCAGCGGCAGTTCGCCCCAGCACAGCGGCAATCTCAATGCCCCCCTGGCTGTCACCAAGGCGGTGGTGCTCTACGTGTTTCGCTGTTTGGTGGGCGAGTCGATCCCGCTCAATGCCGGCTGCTTCGAGCCCATCGAGCTGATCGTTCCAGAGGGAACCCTGCTGCATCCCCGTTCCCCGGCGGCGGTGGTGGCCGGCAATGTGGAGATCTCCCAGGCGGCGACCAATGCCCTGTTTGCGGCCCTGGGCATCCAGGCCGCGGCTCAGGGCACGATGAACAATCTGAGCTTCGGCAATGCCGATCTTCAGTACTACGAAACGATCTGCGGTGGCACCGGTGCCGGCCGGCATCCAGGAGGCCTGGGCTATGCGGGTGCTTCAGCCGTGCAGAGCCACATGACCAATTCCCGGCTCACCGATCCGGAAATCCTGGAAAGTCGCTTTCCGGTGCGGGTTGAGCGCTTTGCGATCCGCGCCGGCTCCGGTGGGGCTGGCCGGTTCCGTGGTGGCGATGGGGTGGTGCGCCAGCTGCGCTTCCTCGCGCCAATGGACGTTTCCATGATTTCCGGCTCGCGCCGCGTTCCGCCGGCGGGGTTGGCCGGCGGCGAGGCGGGGGCCTGCGGCCGCAACAGCTGGATTGGTGCCGATGGCTCCAGCCGGGAGCTGGAGGGCTGCTTTGAGCAGACGCTGCAGCCCGGGGAGGCGTTGTGCATCGAGACGCCGGGCGGTGGCGGTTACGGAGCGCCAGAGCAACCATGAGCGTTCGCGTTCTGACGCTGGCGATCACGGCGCTGCTGGCCTCCCCGGCCCCGGCCGAGATCCTGCAGGAGCGCAGCCAGCGCTCCCATCCCCAGTGGTCACCGGGCGGCATGGTGGCCAGCCAGGAGCGGTGGGCCTCCCAGGCCGGGGCTGAGATCCTGGCCCGCGGCGGCAACGCGGTGGATGCGGCGGTGGCCACGGCCTTCGCCCTGGCGGTCACCCTGCCCCAGGCCGGCAATCTGGGCGGCGGCGGGTTCCTGGTGCTGTGGCTGCCGGGTCCGTCGCCGGCGGCATCTCGCGGTTGTCTGGCGCTACCTGGAGCGCGGGCTGGGGCCAGCCCCGAACTGCGCCTGGGCCGCGGCACGGCCGTGGCGGTGAACTTCCGCGAAACCGCTCCTTTGGCGGCCACGGCTGGAATGTTTCTCGGCGCCGATGGAGAGGTGGACCGTGCGCGGGCCACCCGCAGTCCATTGAGTGTGGCCGTACCGGGAACGCCCGCCGGGCTGCTGCTCACGCACCGCTGCTACGGCCGGCTGTCCCGGGCTGCGGTGCTGGCGCCGGCCATCCAGCTGGCCAGCCGTGGCTTCCCCGTGGGCAAGGAGTTGGCTGATTCCCTGCAGCAGGCTGCGCCGTTGCTCCGCGCCGACCCCACCTCCACCGAGCTGTTCCTGGCGCGCCCGCTGCGTCCCGGCGACCGCTGGCGCCAGCCCCTGCTCGCCACCAGCCTGCAACGCCTCGCAGTTCAGGGTGAGCGCGGCTTCTACCAGGGGCCGATCGCCGAGGCCCTGGTGGCGATGATGCGCCAACGGGGCGGGCTGATTGGCCATGCCGATCTGAACGGCTACCGGGCTCAGCTGGTGCGCCCCTTGCAGGTGCGGTTTCAGGGCCATCCGGTGCTCACCATGCCGCCCCCCAGTGGTGGTGGGGTCACCCTGGTGCAGCTGCTCCAGGTGCTGGAGCCCCTGCCCCTGGCCCAGCTGGGCCTCAACAGTGCAGCCAGCCTGCACCGGATGGTCGAGGCGATGAACCTCGCCTACCGCGACCGCAACCACTGGCTCGGCGACCCCGACCAGGTGGCCATGCCTCTGGAGCGCCTGCTCAGCCCGGCCCATGCCAACAGCCAGCGCGCCCGCATCAGCAGCGATCGCCATCGTCCGGCGACTGAATTGGCCGCTGAGGGCCCCAGCTCAGGCGGCACCAACACCACCCATCTGTCGGTGGCCGATCGCCAGGGGGGCCTGGTGGCCCTCACCACCACGCTCAACTTCGCCTACGGCAGCGGCATCAGCGTTCCCGGCGCCGGCTTCCTGCTCAACAACGAGATGGACGACTTCACCGCCAAACCCGGTGTGGCCAATGCCTATGGCCTGGTGCAGGGAGCCGCCAATGCCATTGCCCCCGGCAAGCGGCCCCTCAGCTCGATGACGCCCACCCTGGTGTTTCGTGCCGATGGCAGGCCCTGGCTAGCCACCGGCAGCCCAGGGGGTAGCCGCATCATCACCACGGTGTTGCAGGTGCTGCTCAACCGCATGGTGCATGGCTTGAACCTGGCCTCAGCCGTGGCCAGCCCCCGCATTCACTCCCAGCTCTGGCCCGACCAGATCAGCGTGGAACAGGGCCTCAGCTCAGACACCACCGCCAAGCTGGAGGCGCTGGGCCACCGGGTTGTGATCACGGCGGCGATGGGTTCAGCCAACTGCGTGGAGGTGCTGCGTGAGGGGGGCAGCCTGGGGGTCGCCGACCCCAGGCGTCTCGATGCGGCGGCCGTTGGCGACCTGCAACTCAACTGGCCGGCTGACTCGGAGCCGTGATCAGGTTGATGGCGGAGAACCCCAGGCCGATGCCGAACAACATGCCGATCGCCCAGATGCTGTCGGAGGGCCACTCGGCGATCAGCATGCCGCCGAGCACGGCGGTGACGATGCCGTCGAGCAGCACCAGCGCACGGGCAGGGCCCTGGCCGGTGGCCGCGGCAGCCAGTTCCATCACCCCTTCAAAGGCCAGCAGGAAGCCGACGAACAGGGTGAGGCTCACTTCGCTGGCCACCGGGAAGGCGAGCACCCAAACGCCGCCGCCTAAGTAGAGCAGTCCTGAGAGCAGGCGGAAGATTTTGCCCTTGGTGTCGGCCTCGCCGGTGAGGCGCAGCAGCTGGGACACCCCCGCCACCACCGACACGGCGCCCACGGCGATGGTGAGCAGGGTGGCCGAGACGAAGGGCAGCACGATCGACAGCCCGGCTGCGGCGAACAGCAGGGCGGCGGTCACCCAGCGCAGGGTTGGGGAAGCGGGAACCGTCACCGGAGAAACACAGAAGAGTGGCCACGTTAAAGCGCCCGCTTGGCAGGAATTGCAGACTTGATGAGCTGTCGCTGTCAGCAAACCATTACCGCCCTGTAGCAAACCATCACAGCTTGCTAGCCCCTTCGTGATGGCTCTTCAGTGTGGAGATCGATCGTGTTTGGTCAGGGCCCCATGCTTGAGCTGCTGCCGCCGCTCAACGACCACAACCTCCCTTGGATGGACACCATCCATCCGATCGTGGTGCACTTCGTGATCGCCATGGGGCTGATCACGTTTGTGTTTGATCTGATCGGTGTGTTGACCCGCCGGCCAGCGCTGTTTGAGGTCAGTTTCTGGAACCTGCTGTTCGCCACTGCAGCGATTTTTGTGGCGATCATCTTTGGACAGGTGGAGGCGGGGCTGGCCAATCCCTACGGAGCCTCGCGCGATCTGCTCAACCTGCACAGCACGATCGGCTGGTCGCTGGCTGGGGTGTTGTCGCTGATGTCGGGGTGGCGCTTCGTGATCCGCAGCAAGGACCCCCAGCAGCTGCCTCTGGCCTTCCTCGGTGCTGGAGGCCTGCTGACGGCCCTGATCGTGGTGCAGGTCACCCTCGGCAACCAGCTGATCTGGGTGTATGGCCTTCACACGGTGCCGGTGGTGCAGGCGATGCGGGCGGGGCTGGTGTGATGGAAGGCGCACCCACATTTATTCCGGCAGGATCGCCGATCGAGCAGTTGGCAGCCGATCTGGGGCCGAATGGGTTGCCCTATGCCCTGCCGATTCACCCCAACCTGGTGCATCTCACGATCGGCTTGTTCGTGATTGCTATCGCCTTCGATATCGCTGGCGCCCTCTATCCGGTGGAGAAGCGGGTGTTCCGCTTTCTGGCTCTACCCGTGACCCGCGGCGGCTTCCACGATGTGGGTTGGTACAACCTGCTGGCCTGCGCCATCGCTACCTTCTTCACTGTGGCGGCCGGCTTCTTCGAGATGCTGCTGGCGGTGCCCCTGCCAGGGGTCACCAGCACCATCGGGTTACAGAGCATGGAGACGATGCTCTGGCATGGCGTCGGTGGCGTGGTGATCCTGCTGGTGATCGTCGCGATGACCGTGTGGCGGGGCTATCAGCGCTTTGTCTGGCGCAAGGACATGGGCCGTCAGGTGCAGTGGCTCTACCTGCTGGTTGGGCTTGGGCTGTTCCTGGTGATCGGTTTGCACGGCACCCTCGGGGCCGAGTTGGCGGGTGAGTTTGGCGTGCATGTCACCGCCGACCAGCTGCTCGCCGCCGGTGCCGATCTCAAGCAGGCTCTGCCATGACCAACACTCCAGGCCGCTCCCAGCCTCCTGTTGGCTCCCGGCCGGCTATCAGCCGCCTGGGCCTGGTGGCCTTGTTCGGCTGGATCGCCCTGCTGGTGGTGCTGAGCTGGTGGGTGGCAAAGGTCTCCTATCAGTGGCTGCCAGTGCAGGCCTCCAGCGCCGCCCCCCTGGTGGATGGGCTGTTCAGCTTTGAAACCGGTGTCGGCACCTTCGTGTTTGGTGCGGTGGTGTCAGTGATGGTGTGGGTGATCGTGATGCACCGCGCCGATAAGTACGACGAGAGCGATGCGGAGCCCATTGAGGGCAACACCCGCCTCGAAGTGATCTGGACGGCCATCCCCTTCGTGTTGGTGATGGCTATTGCCGTCTACACGATGCGCGTGAACACCAGCCTGGGGGTGTTGGGCCCGATGGAACACATCCACCTGGCCAATCCGATCGAAGATCAGGGCGGCTACCCGGGGGATCGGCTGCCGGCAGAGCAGGTGGAGGTGATTGCCCGGCAGTGGTCATGGGAGTTTCGCTATCCCGAGGCCAACGTCTCCTCCACCGAGCTGCACCTGCCGGTGGATCAGCCCGTCACCTTCCGGCTGGTGTCTAACGATGTGATCCATGGGTTCTACATCCCGGCCTTCCGCCTCAAGCAGGACGTGATTCCCGGCCGGGCGATCAACTTCAATCTCACCCCTATTCGGGAAGGTCGTTATCGCCTGCGGGATTCCCAGTTCAGCGGCACCTGGTTTGCCGCCAACCAGGCCGATGTGGTGGTGGAAAGCGCTGATGCCTATCAGGCCTGGCTCCAGGAGGCTGCCCGTCAGCCCCTGCAGCCCGGGCTCAGCGATGCGATGACGGAATTCGAAGCCCGGCAGCAGCTCAAGAACCCCGGCTGGGCCACGGTGCCGCCGGCTCCACCGCCCCAGGTGAACGTTCCCGGATCCAACACCTTGCCGCACGACGCCTGAGCCCGATGACCTCCGCCACCTTCCCGCCCAGTCCCCCTGAAGAGGCCTCTTGGAGCCGTTATTTCGGCTTCAACACCGATGCCAAAGTGATTGGCATCCAATACATCGTGACGGCCTTTTTCTTCTTCCTGATTGGTGGCCTGCTGGCCATGATTATTCGTGGTGAGTTGATCACGCCTGCCGCCGATCTGGTGGATCGCACCGTGTACAACGGCATCTACACGATGCACGGAACGATCATGTTGTTCCTGTTCATTTTTCCGGTGCTGAACGGGCTCAACAATCTGTTGATTCCCACCATGATCGGTGCCCCTGACATGGTCTTTCCGCGCTTGAATGCGGTGGCTTTCTGGCTGGTTCCGATCTTCGGCGCCCTGTTGATTGCCAGCTTTTTCGTGCCGGGAGGTCCGGCCTATTCCGGCTGGTGGTCCTACCCACCGGTCAGCACCCAGAACCCTCTGGGGCATTTCGTCAATGGCCAGGGGCTCTGGCTCACTGCCGTGGCGCTTTCGGGGGTGTCTTCCATCATGGGGGCGGTGAATTTCGTCACCACGATTCTGCGGATGCGGGCCCCTGGCATGGGCTTCTTCCGTATGCCGGTGTTCTGCTGGACAGCCCTGGCGGCCCAGAGTCTGCAGTTGATCGGTCTGCCGGCTCTCACCGGGGGTGCGGTGATGTTGCTGATGGACCTCAGCTTCGGCACCAGTTTCTATCAGCCGGAAGGGGGCGGCGATCCCGTGCTCTACCAGCACTTCTTCTGGTTCTATTCCCACCCGGCGGTGTATGTGATCATCCTGCCGGTGTTTGGCATCTTCTCCGAGCTGTTCCCCGTCTATTCGCGTAAGCCGCTGTTTGGCTACGTCTACGTCTGCCTGGCCTCGTTCATCATTGTGGGCCTGGGCCTGATCGTGTGGGTGCATCACATGTTCCCCAGTGGGGTGGCCCAGTGGATGCGCAATCTGTTCATGTTCACCACCATGTTGATTGCCGTGCCCACTGGGGTGAAGGTGTTTGCCTGGCTGGGCACGATCTGGCGCGGCAAACTGCGGCTCACCACGCCGATGCTGTTCTGCCTGGGTGGCCTGTTCAACTTCGTGTTTGCCGGCATCACTGGCATCATGCTGGCGACGGTGCCAGTTGATATTCATGTGTCGAACACCTATTTCGTGGTGGGTCACTTCCATTACGTGATCTATGGAGCGGCGGTGATGGGCATCTTTGCCGCCATCTACCACTGGTTTCCCAAGTTCATCGGCCGCATGCCCTATGAGGGGCTGGGCAAACTTCATTTTTTGCTCACCTTCATCGGCGCCAACCTCAACTTCCTGCCCATGCATCCCCTGGGCTTGATGGGCATGCCCCGTCGGGTGTCGAGTTACGACCCGGAATTTGCCTTCTGGAATGTGCTGGCCAGCCTGGGGGCCTTCCTGCTGGGGGTGTCGATCATTCCCTTCCTGCTCAACATGGTGAGTGCCTGGGTGCGGGGGGTGAAGGCTACCCATAACCCTTGGAATGCCATCGGCCTGGAGTGGTTGCTGCCTTCTCCCCCGCCGGAGGACAACTTTGGCGAGCACGTTCCCACCGTGATTTCCCGCCCCTACGGCTATGGCACTGGCAAGCCTCTGGTAGACCATCAGGCCGAGATTGAACAGGCGCTCACCCTCCAGGAGGCCAGCACATGACCGCCACCGTTGATTCGAATAGCCCCCATCCCAACACCGCGCATCCCAAGCACAACCTCACGGGCTTCATCATCTTTCTGTGCTCTGAGAGCGTCATTTTTCTGGCGTTCTTCAGCGGGTTCGCCATTCTGAAAACCAGTGCCCTTAATTGGCTGCCCGTGGGAGTGGAGGGTCTGGAGTGGCGCATGCCCTTGATCAACACCGTGGTGCTGGTGTCGAGTTCCGGCACGATTTGGTTAGCGGAGCGCTGCATGGCCAAGGGCAACCTGCCTGGGTTCCGGGCGTTCTGGCTGGTCACCATGGCCCTGGGGGCCTATTTCCTTTACGGCCAAGCCGTTGAGTGGAGTGGTCTGCAGTTTGGCTTTACCTCAGGCACGTTCGGAGGCACCTTCTATTTGCTCACAGGCTTTCACGGCCTTCATGTGGCCACTGGCGTGTTCCTGATGGGCCTGATGCTGGTGAAGTCGTTCATTCCCCAGAATTATGCGGGGGGAGATCAAGGGGTGCAGGCCACATCCCTCTTTTGGCACTTCGTGGATGTGATCTGGATCATCCTCTTCGTGCTGATTTACGTCTGGCAGCGCACTTGAGCTTTTAATCCATGATTATCGACGACCGCCATTACGACGTCATCATCATCGGCAGCGGTGCAGCCGGCGCCACCATGGCAAGGTCCTTGGCCAATGCCGGTCATGCGGTGCTGTTGCTGGAGCGGGGCCGGCAGATGGCCTTGGCCGACCAGAACGTGGCCGATGTCGACCTCTTCCGCAAGGACCGCTATCACCCCAAGGAGCAGTGGTTTGGTACTGACGGGGACCCTTTCTCTCCCCAGACCATCTATGCGCTCGGCGGCAACACCAAGATCTGGGGTGGTGTGCTGGAGCGCTTGCGCGAACAGGAATTGGCCGGCCTCGCGCTGCAGGACGGGCAGGCGCCGAGCTGGGGGATCAGCTATGCCGACCTCGAGCCCTGGTACAACCAGGCGGAAAGCTTGTATCGCGTGCATGGACAGCGGGGTGTTGATCCCACCGAGCCCCGCTCCAGTGGCGATTACGCCTTCGCTCCCAAACCAGTAGAGCCCTTCTTCGAAGAGCTGCGTCTGGCGTTTGACCGCCAGGGCGTGAATCCCTATCTCCTACCCCAGAGCTGGTCGGAATCGCTGGCGGATCCCTCCGGCGATGCGGAGCTGTTCGGGGTGGATCCGGCCCGCGCTTCAACCGCGGTGGTGGTGCGAACCGGCGCCCAGGTGCAGCGGCTGCATGTCAATCCCACCGGCACGGAGGTGCGGGGTGTAGAGGCCCTGGTGGATGGCCAGAGCTGGTTGTTCATGGGCCATCAGGTGGTGCTGGCGGCTGGGGCTGTCAACAGCGCGGCGATCCTGCTGCGCTCGGCCACCGATCGCCATCCCCGGGGCCTGGCCAACGGCTCCGATCAGGTGGGCCGCAACCTGATGAAGCTGCAGCTCACATCCATCCTGCAGCTCGCCACCGAACCCAATTCGGGCCGCTATGGACGCAGTTACGGCATCAACGACTATCTCTGGGGTGACAAGAACGTTTCCTTCCCGCTGGGTTCGATTCAGAACGGCGGCGGCGTTCTGCAGGATGCCCTGTTTGCTGAGTCGCCGCCGGTGCTCTCGCTGGTGACCAAGCTGCTGCCCAACTTCGGCCTCGAGCAGCTCGCCTCCCGCTCGATCAGCTGGTGGGCCATGAGCCCGGTGCTGCCCGACCCCCACAACCGCGTCAGCCTGCGGGGGGATCGTATTCAGATCACCTATCAGGCCAACAACCGAGAGGCCCATGACCGCCTTGTCTACCGCTGGATCGACACCCTCAAGGCGGTGGAGGCCGATCCGGATTGCCATGTGGTGAAGGAAGCCCCCACCCATCCCCGCGGTGAGGCGCCCCTATCGGCCGTGGGCTACAGCTGCGGCACCTGTCGCATGGGCGACAACCCGGCCACGTCGGTGGTGGATCTGCAGGGCCGCAGCCACGAGGTGGCCAACCTCACCATCGCCGACGCCGGTGTGTTCCCGGCCTGTCCGGCCATGGGCTTCGGTCTCACCGTGATCGCCAATGCCCTGCGCATTGCCGATGGCCTCAAGGCATCCCTGCGATGACGTCAACGCCCCCGGTAACCACCATTCCTGAGGCCGCCCGCATCCTGGAGCGCGACCAGGGCCTCCAGCCCTGGACCCTCTGGGGTAGTTACCTGCCCGATCGCCAGTGGGGCACCGTGCGGGAGGACTACTCCGCCGATGGCGATGCCTGGCGCTCCTTCCCCCACGATCACGCCCGCTCGCGGGTCTATCGCTGGGGAGAGGACGGACTGTTGGGCATCTGCGATGAGCAGTGTCGGCTGTGTTTCTCCCTGGCCCTCTGGAATGGGGTCGATCCGATCCTCAAGGAGCGACCCTTTGGTCTGAGCAACCCCGAGGGCAACCATGGCGAAGACATCAAGGATTACTACTACCACCTCGCCAACACTCCCACCCATAGCTTCATGCGGGGGCTCTACAAATATCCCCAGGCTGAATTCCCCTACCAACAGCTGGTGGATGAAAACGGCCGACGCAGCCGTAGCGAGCCGGAATACGAGCTGGTGGATACGGGCATCTTTGATGCCAACCGCTACTTCGACGTTGCCATTGAATACGCCAAGGGATCAGCCACCGACCTGCTGATCCGTATTCGCGTCACCAACCGCGGGCCCGATCCTGCCCCCCTCACGCTGTTGCCCACCCTGTGGATGCGCAACACCTGGGGCTGGGGCTACCCCGATGAGCAGCGCCAGCCGATGGTCCTGGACGGAGACGCACTGGTTACCGGTGACGTTCCGAATTTGGGGGCCTACGAGCTGCTCTGCCGGGATGGGGGCACCTGGTTGTTCACCGACAACGAGACCAACCACCAGCGCCTCTACGGCCAGCCCAACTCCACCCCTTTTCAGAAGGATGGGTTTCACCGTTATGTGATCGGCGGTGAGGCGGCGGCGATCAATCCAGCCCAGTGCGGCACCAAGGCGGCCCGCTTGTTGCAGCGCACCCTGGCTCCGGCCGAGGAGTGGGTTGTCGAACTGCGCCTGCGGAAACGGGTGGATGGGCGCGTGCCCAGTGGCGATGCCGAATCACCTTTCGGGCCCGCTTTTGATGCGCTGTTCCAGGCGCGGGAGGCGGAGTGTGTGCAGTTCTTTGAGCACACCCTGCCGGGGCTAGACCCCGAGGATCGCTTGATTCACAGCTCCGCCGTGGCGGGGCTGCTGTGGTGCAAGAAGTACTACGGCTGGAGCGTGCTGCGTTGGCTCGAGGGGGACCCCACCCAACCGACTCCGCCTGCCAACCGCTGGCAGTCCGATACGGCCCTGTGGAGTCGGCTCCATGCCCACCATGTGATCTCGATGCCGGATGCCTGGGAGTACCCCTACTTCTGCCAGTGGGACCTGATGTTCCATGCGGTGGCTTTCGCCATCTTCGATCCTGAGGTGGCCAAGCAGCAGGCGATGTTGCTGCGCAGCCCCCACTACACAGCCCCCAGCGCCCAAACCCCCGCCTATGAGTGGGCTCTCTCCGATCCGAATCCGCCGATCGGCGCCTGGGCGGCGATGCGGATTTACCAGATTGATCGCAAACAGAGCGGCCAGGCCGATCAGCCCTTCCTGCGGGCCGCCCTGCGCAAGCTGCTGCTCGAATACGGCTGGTGGGCCAACCGCAACGATCGCTCCGGCGACAACGTGTTTGAAGGGGGCTTTCTGGGTCTCGACAACATCGCCGTGTTTGATCGGCGATTCCCCCTGGCCGATGGCAGCCGCATTGAGCAGTGCGATGGCACGGCCTGGATGGCGTCCCTCAGCCTCAACCTGCTGAACATTGCGGTGGAGCTGAGCCGTGAGGAGCCGGAGTATGCCGACACCTGCGAGCGCTTCGTTTACGACTTCACGCAACTGGCCATCACCCTCAATACTCCTTCAGAAAGAGGCTTCCTGAACTGGGATCACGACGATGGCTTCTACTACGACGTGATCAAGCGGTCCGATGGCAGCACCGACTACCTGCGGACCCGCTCCCTTTCGGGTCTGGTTCCCCTGCTGGCGGTGGCGAGTTTCGACCGTGAAACCGTGGATCGCCTGCCGGTGCTCGATGTGCTCAAAAGCATGGCCTGGTTTGTGCATGAGCGCACCACACCAACGTGGTTGGAGAAGAACCTCGGCCAGTGGCATAACGACCGCATTCTCTACACCCTCGTGCCGGAGGATCGCCTGCGGCGGATCTGTGAACGGATGTTTGATGAAGAGGAGTTCCTCTCCCCCTATGGAATCCGCTCCCTGTCCAAGGTGTACGGCGACCATCCCTATTCGTTCACGGAGGGCTCCGATAGCCAGACCCTGGTCTACAGCCCGGGCGACAGCCCGGTGGCGATGTTTGGGGGCAATTCCAATTGGCGAGGGCCCGTGTGGATGCCGATCAACTTCCTGCTGATTGAGTCCTTGCAGAAATACGCCCATTACTACGGTGACAATTTCAAGGTGGAGTTCCCCACGCGCTCCGGCAACTGGCTCAATCTCTGGGAGGTGTCGCTGGAGCTCGAGAAGCGCCTGGTGGGCCTGTTCAGGCGGGATGAATCCGGGCGGCGGGCCTTCAATGGTGATGTGGATTTGTTCCAGAACGATCCCTACTGGCGGGATCTGATTCAGTTCAACGAATATTTTCACGGAGACAATGGCCGTGGTGTGGGTGCTTCCCACCAGACCGGATGGAGCGCCACCGTCGCCAAGATGGTCAACCAGTTGAGTCGTTATTCCTCTGGTTAACGCTTGATCTGTTCTGCCTTCAAAGCCTCCTGATTCTTCTCCGATTCTTCCAGCTCAGCCATGACCCACGCCTCCCATCCCAACGAGCTTCCCGGTCCTTCCCTGGCCATCTCGCCGTTGCCGGCAGCTTGTCAGTTGGAGGTGGCCGATGGGGCCCACTTTGATGTGGTGATTATTGGCAGTGGTGCCGGTGGTGGCACCCTGGCGCGCCATCTGGCTCCCAGCGGGTTGAAGATTCTGGTGCTGGAGCGGGGCGATTGGCTGCCCCAGGAGCCCCAGAACTGGGATGCGGCGGAAGTGTTTCAGAAGGGGCGCTACGTCTCGAAGGATGTGTGGCACGACAAGCACGGCAAGCCGTTTCAGCCCGGCAGCCATTACTTCGTGGGTGGAGCCACGAAGATGTATGGCGCGGCTCACTTCCGGCTGCGCCAGCAGGATTTTGAGCAGCTCAATCATTTCGATGGCATTTCGCCAGCCTGGCCCCTGCGTTACAGCGACTTTGAGCCCTATTACCAGCGGGCCGAGGAGATGTACCACGTGCACGGCCAGCGGGGGGAAGATCCCACCGAGCCCCCCTGCAGTGGTCCGTACCCCCATCCGCCGGTGGCCCACGAGCCCCGCATTCAACAGCTGGTGGATGATCTGCGCTTGGCTGGATTGCATCCGTTCCACGCCCCCAGTGGGGTGATGCTGGATGAGGCGAACCCCGCCTTCAGCCGCTGTCGCAAATGCAATTGTTGCGATGGATTCCCTTGTCTGGTGCATGCCAAATCCGACGCCGATGTGTTGGGGATGCGGCCGGCCCTGGCAGCGCCGAATGTGTCGCTGCTCACCCGGGCCCAGGTGCGCCGTCTGCAGACCGACGCCTCCGGCCGCAGCGTGCAGGCGGTGGAGCTGGAGCGCGATGGCCAACCGATGACCGTGCGTGGGGATGTGGTGGTGGTGAGCTGTGGGGCTGCCAACAGCGCCCGGCTGCTGTTGATGTCAGCGAACGACCAGCATCCCCGCGGGCTGGCCAACAGCTCAGATCAGGTGGGGCGCAACTACATGTTCCACAACAGCAAGGCCATGGTGGCCCTGGCCCATGAGCCGAACACCACCGTGTTTCAGAAAACCATCTCGATCAATGATTGGTATCTCGGTGATGCCGACTTTGACTACCCGATGGGCAACATCCAGATGACGGGGAAGACCAACGGCACGATCATGAAGGGCTATGCGCCGCTGGAAACCTTCCTGATGCCGGGTTGGTCGATGGACAAAATCGCCGAGCATGCCCTCGATTTCTGGATCTCCTCGGAAGACCTCCCCGATCCCAACAATCGCGTGACCGTGGATGGCGAGGGTCAGATTCATCTGGCCTACACGCCCAACAACCAGACGGCCTCACAGCGACTTTACGGCCGGCTTACTGGGATGCTCGACCGGCTCTATCTCAAAAATCACCTGGTGGAGCGGCAGTTTTATATCAAGAACGACATGTCGATCGCCGCCGTGGGCCATCAGGCCGGCACCTGCCGCTTCGGCAGTGATCCGGCCACCTCGGTGCTGGACCTCAACTGCAAGGCCCACGACCTCGACAACCTCTACGTGGTCGATACCAGCTTCATGCCAACCATCGGCGCGGTGAATCCTTCACTCACCGCGATCGCCAATGCCCTGCGGGTCGGCGACCATCTGCGCGAGCGGCTTGGCCGCTGAGATCAGGCCAGCATCGTTTTGAGCAGATCAGCGATCAGCAGGTTGTCGAGGGAGAACAGGCCGCCACCGCAGCTGGCCAGCACGCCACACATCACCACATACATGGCTGCTTTCTCCCAGCTGGGTGGGTCACCCACTCCCATGGGGCCGGCGTAATCGCCAGGGGGGATCTGGTATGGGTCGGGGCCGATGAATGGAAAGCCCGCCTTGAGCTCAATCACCACTGCGTAAGCCATCGACACCAGAATCGCCAGGGCCGCCAGGGGGGTGAGCAGCCCTGGGATCAGAGCAATGCCCGCGCCCCACATCGAGAAGGCCGAGAGAAAGCAGAGCCATTCGGGCGTTTGCATCGCCGTGGCCCAGGTTTTCAGATTGCGCAGCTTGGGCCAGCCGTGGCGGATGAAGCAGATTCCCAGGAATACCCGCATCACCAGCAGGGACGCCTCGGCCAAGGTGGATGGTGCAGCCGGCACCAGCAGTTCCACCACGGTGATCTCCATCGCGTCTGGGCTGTAGAAGTGTGCTCAAGGTACCCAGATCTGTTTAACCCTGCACCAGTTGCAGTTGGTGGCCATCGGGGTCGGCCAGCTGCAGGGCGCGCTCGCTGCCCACGAGGGCGCCCTGGTCGCCCAGCTCGATCACGCCGCCATGGAGCGGTTGGCCGCCGAAGGCCTCCGCGGCTGTGGCGATGCGATCCAGATCGGCAACCCGCAGCCGGATCTGCCAGTGGGCCTGATCCTGGGTTCCCTGATCTGCGGGCCTGGGTCTGCCGCTATTGGGGGGCTGGTAGTTGAGGCATTCCACGCCGGCGCCTTTAGGGCAGCGGTGGCTGGTGATGCGCACCCGGGTGTCCGTCAGGCCATCGAGCCGATCCTGGGTGGGGCCGCTGTTCATTCCATCTCCGCCCAGCTTCAGGCCCAGCAGTTCGTCGTAGAAGTGGCAGCTGCGCGGGGTGTCGGCCACAGAGAGAGCGCTGTGGTCGATCCCCAGGAAGGGGGCGCTGGCTGGCGGGGGGGCATGCCAGCGGGCCTCGCCCTTATCGGGGGGAAACTGCAGCAGCTCCAGGTTGTGGCCCTCCGGATCGCGAAACTTGAAGGCCTGGATGCCGGCGGCGGCCGTGTTCCACGCCGGCAGGGTCTGGGGGGCGGTGGACACACCCACCAGGGAGCCGTTGGCAATCGTCCGGCGCGCTGGAGCGCTGGCGGCGTTCAGATCGCTCACCACGATGCAGATGTGTTGAAACCAGAGGTCGCAGCTGCGGGAATCGGCCGGAATCGGGCGCCCGGGCCGCAGGCCCTCGCCCAGGCTCAGCACCTCGGTGAGCTCCAGGGTTTCGTCGCCCAGGTGCAGCCGCACCAGCTTCAGCCGTGAGCCGGGCAGGCCCACCAATTGGGCGTAGGGGCCGGCTTCCACCAGCAGGCTTTCGCCCCGCCTGAAGCCCAGGCTGGTTTCGAAGAAATCGGCAGTGGCGTCAGCGTTGGCCGTGGTGAAGCCGATCTGGAGCAGGTGTGGGAGAGGCATCAGCAAGGGAGTGCGGCAAGCGAGGCCTCAGGGCGTCGTGGTGGTGGGCTGCAAGGGGAGCGTCTGCGGGGGAGGAGCCTGTCTGAGGATGCTTAGCACTCCTCCGAGGCAGATGAACAGAGTGCCCACGACAACACTGAGAGTGGGAATCTGCTGAAACCAGATCCAACCGATCAGACCGGCAAAGATGACCGAGGAATACTGAAAAGCTCCAATGGAACTGGGATCCGCAAAGCTGTAGGCCTTGATCAACAGGAACTGAAAGCTCAGAAGGCAGGTTGCGGAAGCCAGAACCAGCAGGCCCTGGGCAAGGCTGATGGCATGGAAATGTCCCACCATCGCCACGGAGGCGATCGCCGTGCCAACCGTCAGGAAATACCACAACTGAGTCAGTGGTGATTCGGTGCGATTGAGTCCTTTGACAGTGAGGAATTCCACGGCGCAAATGAGTCCTGCCGCCAGCCCGAGGAGATCACCTGGTTGGTTGAGAACGCTGGCACTCGGCTTGACGACGATCACCATGCCCGAAAAGCCGACGGCCAGGGCGATCCAGAGCTTGCGGGGAATGCGCTGCTTGAGCACCAACCAGGCCAGCAGCGGAATAAACAGCGGCGTGGTGTTGAGCAGCACGTTGGCGTTCACCAGGTTGACCAGCTTGGCGGCGGTCATGAACAGCAGAAATCCGCCCATGCCCGTGCCGGCGCGCAGCAGATGCAGGTGGAGGGTCCCGGTTGGTAGATCGCGTCCTCCTCGGGCCATCAGCACGGGCACCAGCAGGATCAGGGCCAGCAGAAAGGTGAGCCAGGTGAACATCAGTGCATCCATGGCCGAACCCACGGCCCGGGCGAAGGCGCTCTGAAGGGTGTTGGCCAGGAAGGCGGCTACCAGGAGCATGGCCCCCTTGAGCATTGAGCCCTTGGCGATCGAGTCGGAATGGCTACCCGCTGTGGTGGCAACCGAGTCACCCATGTCGTTTCCTTGAGCGCTCTCCATGTCAGTCGCCCGTTGGAGGCGCTCAGATTAGGGGGCTGATCTGGGGTTGGCGATCGACCATGGCTGCTGTCTCCATGCGGTGCCGGTGTTGCTGGTGTTGCAGCCTGCAGCGCGAGGGCTCCGACCTAGGTACCGTGCGGCCAATAAGTCAGCTTCATCCATGAGTGCTAGCTCCAGCACCAATCCCCTGGCGGGCCAGAGCCTCTCCAGCTTCCTGCAGGGCAAGGTGGCCATCGTGACCGGTGGCAACAGCGGCATCGGCAAGGCGATCGTTGAAAATCTGGCCGAACTCGGCGCCAAGGTGGTGATCGACTACCGCTCCCATCCCGAGGCCACAGAGGAGCTGGAGCGGGAGATCGGCAGCTATGGGGGCAGCAGCTTCGGCGTTCAGGCCGATGTGTCGAAGCTGGATGATCTGCAGCGGCTGGTGCAGGCCGCGGTCGACAAGTATGGCCGCCTCGACGTAATGGTGAACAATGCCGGCGTCGAGACCCGCACTTCGATCCTCAACACCACACCCGATGATTTCGACAAGGTACTTGACGTCAATTTGCGGGGTGTGTTCTTTGCCTGTCAATACGCCGCCAAGCAGATGATCGCCCAGGGCGGCGGCGGCCGGATCATCAACATCTCCTCGGTGCATGAAGACTGGCCCATGCCGGAGAACACCCCTTATTGCTGTGCCAAGGGAGGGGTGCGCATGCTGACGCGCACCGCCGCGCTGGAACTGGCCTCCCATGGCATCACGATGGTGAATGTGGGCCCTGGAGCTGTGGCCACGCCGATCAACGACTCCACCATGAACAATCCGGAGTTGCTGGCCAAACTCGATGCGGCCATTCCCCTGGGGCGGATGGCCCAGCCCGAGGAGATCGCCCGGGTGGTGGGCTTCCTGGCCAGTGACGCGGCCAGCTACATCACAGCCACCACGATCTTTGCCGACGGCGGCATCATGCAGAGCAGCCCCGGTCTGTGAGCTGCCGCTGAATCCGAGAGGTCAGGATGCGCCTGACACGCGTTGATATCACCCGGCTGCGCAACCGGCATCGGGGCTATCTGATCACCCTGGCGGTGGAGGTGGCCCTGCTGCTGCTGTTGCCACTGGCGCAGGTTCATCTCTGGCTGCTGTCAGCGATGTTGATCGTGCTGGCGTTGATGTTGATGGTGTTTGTGAGCCGTTATTCACTGCTGCGCAAAACCCGTCCGCTGATCTATGGCCTGGGGGGGCTGGCGATTGCTCTGGAAGTTGTCTGGCATGTCGCCCTGAATGGGATGCCGCTGCTGGGCCGTGCGCTCACCATCCCCCACGTCATCGTGTGGCTGGTATTTCTGACACTCGCGGTGATCCGCATGGTCAAGACTCTGACCCGAGAGCCGTTTGTGACGGTGTCGGTGGTGATGGGGGCGGCATCGGGCTATCTGCTGGTAGGCCTGGCGGGGGGGCTGCTGCTCACGGCCCTGTGGGTGCTGCATCCGGCAGCGTTCGACCTGACGTCTCTGCCGCCGCTACCCCCGTCGTCGGGGGCCAACGTGGCGGTGGCTCCGGCGCTGATGGCCGCTGCCTTCGCCATGCTCACCACCATCGGCACCAGCGTGCTCCACACCAGCAATGTGGCCGGCCAGGTGGTGACCACGGTGATCACCTGGCCGGCCAGCTCTACGTGGCCATCCTGATTGCCCTCATCCTGGGCCGCTTTCGCTGGCGAGCCTGATCTAACCAATCCCCGATGCAACGCCGACACCGTTTTTATCGCCACCTTTTCGTTGTTTCTGTGGTGGTGATGGCCTCTATGGCCTTGCCCTTTCCCCTCCATCGGGTTGGCATGTTGGGAACGGTGGCCCTGATGGCATTGCTCGCCGTGGAGTTGGGTCAGGCCGTTCGTGCCCGTCAAACCTTTCGCCATTGGAATGACAACGTCTACCGCCAAACCGGTTTGATGATGCTCCTGTTTCAATGCCTCTGGTTGTTCAGCCCATTAACGTTCGCCTTCATCGGTTTTCCGGTGTTGGTTGTAACCACGGCGTTCATTTTCTGGAGTCTGCGCCGGCTGCTGATCTGCCTGGCCCAGGAAACGCGCATTGGCATGGATGTTCTGGCTGGGGCCGTGGCCGGTTATTTGCTGCTGGGAATCAGTGGCGGCTTGCTGTTCGGGGTTTTGGAAACGGTGGCGCCGGGTAGTTTTATCAACCAGGCCGATGGCGGCCGTGAGTTGTTGTTGAGCGGCCTGGCTGCCAATGACGCGGGGATTCAGGTGTGGAACCTGAATTTCACCCGCATCAACTATTTCGCCTTCGTCAGCCTCACCACGGTGGGTTATGGCGACATCATTCCGGGCACACCGCCAGCCCAGATGGCAAGTGTGGCCCTGAGCATTTCCGGACCGCTCTATCTGGCGATCGTGATGGGCCTGCTGATCAGCCGCTACACCCTGCAGAGTGAGCAGGAGGATCGGTGGGGGGCATCCCATTCGCGTCATGGGAGTCACCAGGGACTGACTCCAGACCGACATCCACGTTCAGATGCTGATTCGGACGACCCGTGATCAGCATCGAGGCCCGCTGACGGGTGGCGATCGCCCACAACCATTTGGTGAGCAGGGTCAACCGATTTTCATTGGCGGGCATGAACATCAGGTGGGCTAGGCCCCAGAGAATCCAGCCCGGCAGACCACTCACCTTGAGGCCGCGCAGGTCGGCGACCGCATGGAGTGGACCCAGCACCGCCATGGTGCCGAAATCGGTGAACGCAAACGCCTTGTGGGAGCGGCCCTGGATCTGGGCCACGATGTCGGCTGCCACCCAGCCGCCCATCTGCACGGCGGGACCGGCCATGCCGGGTAGAGGTTTGCCGTCCGCGGTGTGGCTGTAGGCGCAGAGGTCGCCGATCACGCGGATCTCCGGATGATCCGGGATCGAGAAGTTGGGCTCCACCACCACCCGTCCGCCCCGGTCGACGGGGCAACCGCTGGCATTGGCCAGCACCTGGCCCAGATGGGAGGCCCGCACGCCGGCGGTCCAGCAGATGGTGGCGGCCTCCAGGGTGCGGGGGCCGTCGGCCGTGTTCACCACCACCTTGCCGGCCTCGATCGTTTGCACCCGCCCGCCCAGCAGCAGCTCCACCCCGGCCGACTGCAGGTAGCTGCCGGCAGCTGCCGACAGGCTGGGGTCCATGGCCCGCAGCACCCGGTCGCCCGGGTCCACCAGGGTGACCTTGGTCTGGCGAGGATCCAGCTGCTTGAAGTCGCGGCCCAGGGCATGGGCCATCAGCTCCATCAGGGAGCCGGAGAGTTCGCAGCCCGAGGGCCCGCCCCCCACCACCACGCCGGATTGCAGAAAGGCACGGCGCGCTGGATCGGGGGTCTGCTCGGCTTCTTCGAGGGCCAGCAGCACCCGCCGGCGGATTTCATCGGCGTGCTCGAGGATCTTCATCGGCGGCGCCGACTCGCGCCACTCGTCGTGGCCGAAGTAGCTGCTACCAGAGCCGGCCGCCAGGATCAGGTGGTCATAGGCCAGCTGCCGATCGTTGAACACGATCTGGCGGGCCTTGACGTCGATCTCTTCGACCTCGCCCAGCAGCACCTGCACGTTCGGGGCCTGGCCCACCATTTGGCGCAGGGGCGAGGCCACGTCGCCCTCCGACACCAGTCCGGTGGCCACCTGGTAGAGCAGCGGCTGGAACAGGTTGAAGTTGCGCTTGTCGATCAGGGTGACCCGCACTGGTTGATTGGTCAGGGCGTGGCAGGCCTTCAGTCCGGCGAAGCCGCCGCCCACGATCACCACATGGGGCAGTTGTTTGAGGGTGGCGTCGGGCGGATCCAGTTCCAGGAAGAAGCGTTCGCGGGCCATCATTCCCAGAACAGTGGCTTCAAGGTATCGATCAAGGGCCGGTTTGGCCTTCTAGGGGTTGGCTGGTTGTGGACACCGACATGCCTGTTGCATTGATCCAGGCTTTCGTGGCCCGCGTGGCTGATGACGCCGCCCTGCGGGACAAGCTGCATGCCGCCGCGGGGGTTGATGACATCGTCGCCCTCGCCTCAGAGCACGGCCACGCCATTGACAAGACCGTGTTGCTGCGAGAGCACGCCAAGGCCCTGGGCAGCGCCAAGGACCATGAGCTCGCCGGGATCAACAGCTGGGGCGATGCGCTGATGCATTGCTTTGGTGCCAGCGAAAACGAGTGACGACAACCTGCTTGGGTGCGACCTTTACGGCGCGCCCAGGTAGGCCGCTCTGAGGCTGGGGTTGGCCAGCAATTCGCGCGCCGGCCCCTCCAGGGTGAGCTGGCCGGCTTCAAGCACGTAGCCGCGGTCGGCAATCTCCAGGGATGCCTGGGCGTTCTGCTCCACCAACAGCACGGTGAGGCCTTCCCGGTGCAGCTGGGCCAGCGCCCGCATCACTTCCCCCACCAGCTTGGGTGCGAGCCCCAGGCTGGGTTCATCCAGCATCAGCAGCGCGGGCCGGCCCATCAGCGCCCGGGCAATCGCCAGCATCTGCTGCTCGCCGCCGGAGAGGGCTCCGGAAAGCTGCTGGCGGCGCTCTGCCAGCCGCGGAAACAGGCCATAGCAGCGCTCCAGGTCGGCGGCGATGCCGGCGCGATCACGGCGGAGGTAGGCGCCCAGAATCAGGTTGTCGGCCACGCTCTGGCGGCCGAGCACCCGCCGGCCCTCGGGGCAGTGGCCGATGCCCAGCTTCGGGAGGCGATGGGCGGGCACCCCCGCCAGCGAAGCGCCGCGCCAGAGGATCTGTCCTGCGCTGGCTGGCACCAGGGCCGAGATGGCCCGCAGGGTGGTGCTCTTGCCGGCGCCGTTGGAACCCAGCAGGGTCACCAGCTCGCCCTGGTGCACGGTCAGATCGATGCCGCTGAGGGCCTGCACGCTGCCGTAGCGCACGCGCAAGCCCTGCAGTTGCAGCAGCGGCGTGCTCATGAGGCGCCGCCTCCAGTGCCGGTGCCGGTGCCAGTGCCGAGGTAAGCCTCGATCACCTGGGGGTCGCGGCGCACCTCCTCGGGCGTGCCCAGGGCAATCCGCACGCCGAAATCGAGCACGGCCAGGCGGTCGCACAGGCGCATCAGCAGCGGCACGTGGTGCTCAATGATCATCACGGTGAGCTGGTGGCGCTGGCGCAGCGCGCCGATCAGCTCGCAGAGCTGGTCTTTTTCGGCGGGGTTGAGGCCGGCGGCGGGTTCATCGAGCAGCAGCAACTCGGGGTTGGTGGCGAGGGCCCGGGCCATCTCCAGCCGGCGCCGATCGCCATAGGCCAGGGTGCCCGCCTGCCGTTCGGCCAGGGCGCTAAGCCCCAGCTCCTCCAGCAGCTGCCAGGCGGTGTCCAGCCGCTGGCGTTCGGCGCGCTGGTGGCTGGCGCTGTTGAGCACGCCCCCGACGACGCTGCCGCGCGGGCGGCGCTGCAGGGCCACCAGCAGGTTGTCCAGCACCGAGAGGCCCTCGAACAGGCGCAGGTTCTGGAAGGTGCGGGCCAGGCCCAGGCGGTTGAGTTGATGGGGCGCTTGGCCGGTGATGGCGCCGCCGCGCCAGAGCACCGCGCCACCGCTGGGCGGTGTGACCCCCGAGATCAGATTGAACAGGGTGGTTTTGCCGGCGCCGTTGGGGCCGATCAGTCCAAAGATCTCACCGGGTTGCACAGCGAAGCTCACCCGATCAAGCGCCAGCAGCCCGCCGAAGCGGCGGCTCAGATCCCTCACCTCCAGCAGTGGCTGGCTCATGGTTTGACCTCCTCGGCTGGGCTATCACCACGCCGCTCGCCCCAGCGGCCCAGCCGCTCCAGCAGCCCCGGGGTGATCAGCCCCTGGGGGGCCAGCACCGGCCCCAGCAGGATCACCAGGCCGAACAGCACCAGGCGCACATCGCCCACGGGCCGCAGCAGCTCAGGTAGGGCCGTGAGCAGCAGGCCGCCCACCACCGGGCCCAGCCAGGTGCGCGAGCCCCCCAGGATCACAAAGGCCAAGGTGGTGATGCTGGCGTCGAAGGAGCCCTGACGGGCATTCCAGGTGTTGAGGAAGTGGGCGGCCAGTGCGCCGGTGCTGCCGGCCAGCACAGCGCTGAGCACGAAGGCGGTGAGCTTCACCCGGGTGGTGTCGATGCCCATGCAGCGGGCGGCCAGTTCGTCGTCGCGGATGGCGGCCATGGCGCGGCCCAGGGGCATCCCCTCCAGCCGCTGGCAGAGCCAGCCCGCCAGAGCCAGCAGGGCCAGGGCCGGCAGCAGGTAGCCGGCGGCGGTGGCGAAGGGCTGGGGGATGGCGAAGATCCCCACCGCTCCGCCGGTGAAGGGCAGATTCAGGATCGCCACCCGCACGATCTCCACCAGGGCGATGGTGGCAATGGCCAGGTAGATCCCCTGCAGCCGCAGCACCAGCCGCCCCACCAGCAGGGCCAGCAGCCCGGCTAGCAGGCCCCCCAGCACCAGCTCCAGCAGCAACGAGGGCACCGGAAACCCGCCAGAGGTGGTGGCCCCGAGGGCGCTCCAGCGGGTGGAGAGCAGAGCCGCCAGGGTGCCGCCCACCGCATAGAAGGCTGGCGTGGCCAGCGACAGCTGCCCTGCCGCCAGCGGCAGGTACACCGAAAGGCCGAGCAGGGCGCCCAGCAGCATCTGCACCAGCAGGCCGTTGTCGATCACGGGGCGGCCCTCCTCACACCTTCTCCACCGTGCGGCGGCCCAGCAGACCGCTGGGGCGCAACAGCAGCACAGCAAACAGGATCGCGAAGGCCAGGGCATCGCGCCAACCGGAGGCCGCACTGGGCACCAGCGCTTCTGCCAGGCCCATCAGCAGCCCGCCGGCGATCGCGCCGGGCACGCTGCCCAGCCCGCCCAGCACCAGCACCGCCAGCCCCTTGAGTCCGTAGCTGATGCCGAAGTAGGGGCCCGGCAGGCTCACGCTCACGCCGATCAGGCCGCCGCCCAGCCCCGCCAGAGCACCACTGAGAAAGAATGCCAGCCGCACCATCGCCGCGCTGTGGATGCCGAGCAGCTGGGCGGTTGTGGCGTCTTCCGCCACGGCCCTCAGGGCTCGGCCGCCCTTGCTGCGCTCCAGCCAGAGGCTGAGCACGAGCACGGCGGCGGCGGAGATCAGCAGCAGCAACAGCTGGATGGTGCGGATGCGGGCGCCGCCGATCACCAGCACATCCGGCAGTCCGGCCAGGGCATCCGTGCTCTGGGGGAAGGCGTAGCCCTCGGCCCCCATCAGCAGTTGCAGCAGGTTCACCAGCACCACGCCGGCGCCGAGGCTGGTGATCAGAGCCAGTAGAGGCTCGGCATTGCGGCGGCGCAGCGGCGCGAAGGCCACCCGCTCCACCAGCAGGCCGATCAGGCCCGAGCCAGCCGCCGCCAGCAGCAGCGCCAACCAGAAGGGCAGCCCGCTCGGCAACCCCCAGCCCGGCAGGGCGCCGTTGACGCCGATCTTGCCGCCCATCAATACAAACGTGAGATAGCCCCCCACGGAAAACAGGGCGCCCTGGGCGAAGTTGATCACCCCGAGCACCGAGAACACCAGGGTGTAGCCCAGGGCCACCAGGGCATACACGCCACCGCTGGCGGCGCCATTGAGCAGGAGTTGCAGCAGGGCTTCGATCACGGCTTGCTCTCCTGCCCTTGGATCTCCGTGAGGGTGCGCTCGCGCACCAGGGCAAAGCGGCCGTCGCGGCCGCCGGGAGCCATCCGCACCTCGGCCACGTAGAAGCGATCCTGCAGCACCTCGCCCCCGGGGCTGAAGCCGATCGGGCCCAGGGGAGTGTCGTAGGTGCCGCTGAGCAGTTCGGTCATCAGGTTGGTGCGGGCCTGGCCGAGGGTCACGCCCGCGAGCCCGCCTTTGCGCTCCAGCCGTTGGATGGCTTCAAACAGCACCTGGTAGGCGGTGAAGGCTTGGGCGGTGATCTGCGGCGGCGGCCGGTCGCCGTGGGCCTGTTGAAAGAGTTGTAGGAAGCGGCGGTTGATCGGCGTGTTGAGCTCGGGGCTGTAGGCCTGGGCGATCAGGATGCCGTCGCACCAGCGCTGGCAGATCGGATAGATGTTCGGCGTGTTGAGGCCGTTGCCCACCACGATCTGGCCGCGGTAGCCCAGCTCGCGCAGCTGGCGGATCAGGTTGCCGCCGGCCACCGCCTGCACTGACAGCACCACCAGCTGGGGATTCAGCGGCAGGGCGGAGGTGATCGGTGTCTGGAAGTCGTTGTCGGCCAGCTGGGTGCGCTGCACTGTCACGGGGGTGAGCCCGCGGGCAGCGAGGGCTTTCTGGAAGATGGCCACCTCGGCGGTGCTGTAGGCGTCGTCCTGGGCGTAGAACACCGCCACGCGCTTGATACTGGGGTCGCGGCGCAGGGCTTCGTCCAATGAGAGCGGCGCGATCACCGAGCTCTGGGCCGACACACGGCTGATGAAATGGCCGATCTCGGGAATCCCCTGGGCGGTGTTGGAGGGGGCCACCACCGGCACACCCTGGCGCTGGGCGATCGGATCGGCCGCGAAGGCCTGCTGGGAGAGGGTGGGACCGATCAGGGCGATCACCCCCTGGCGGATCAGCAGGTTGAAGGCGGCAATGGCGCTGGGCTCATCGGAGGCGCCGTCCTCGAGTTGCAGCCGCACCGGCCGCGGAGGGGCTCCAGCCTGCTGGGCCCAGCGCTCGGCCACGGCCAGACCCATGCGCTGGTCTTGGCCGTAGAGGTTGGCGTTGCCGGTGAAGGCGATGGCGGCCCCAAGCGTGAGCGGGCCCGCCGGCAGTGGCTTGGCGGCTGGATCCGCGCTGCGGCCCAGCCAGGCGAGGGCGCCGATGCCGGCCGCCAGTAGGGCCGCAAGCCGCAAGGCTCCGCGCTGGCGGCCGGTGGGTTGCGGTGGTGCTGATGGGGAGGAGGTGGTCATCGGCAGAGCATTGCTGCGGATGCTGGGCAGAGCAGTTCAAAGCTGTCAAGCGATTGGTCGGGTTTGAAAACAAACACAAAAATAGCTTTTGGCAAGCTTGTATTTGTAATTGAAGCGGCTTCGGGCTGTCCACGGTTCCAGGGATTAAGCCTAAACAGTGCTTTGCGTTATTATATAATTAACTTGATGTATTTACTATTCGTATTCGATGTAATTAAAGCTAGCAACAATTTTGAACTAATCAGTGCTTATGACTATCAGCCCTTTGAAGGCATGACGAACTTATCTTAGAGAAAAAACTGATACGTCACGGTGATAATGCGTTCGCCGAGAAAATCTGTAGCCCCAGCTCTTGATCGTAGCCATGAACTTCCTGTCCTTCAATTGCCAGAAGGTATCGAACTGCTTCTGAAGTGACAATTTGGCCCGGAAGAAGTACTGGATACCCTGGTGGGTAAGGCGTGACCATGCATGCAGAAACAAATATTTTGCCTCCCTCAATATCTTTTATGATGTCTAAATCAAGATTTATAAACCTTATGGCGCCCTCTCTCTTTGCTAATGAAGTTGCAAGCCTGGTGTCACCAGCGGATAGTAGGTTGCTTTTGATATTGTTAAAATGCGAGTGAAAATTTGACGTTAATGGCAGGGTTATGTCGCAGTTGGTGCCATCGCTTGGCCGTAAATTATTCCGCCTCGATGTTGTGAGACTGTTTGGTTTTCCAGCTTCTATTTCTTTTGCTATCTTGACAAGTGCTTCCAGTAAATATGTAACCATCCCGCGTGTTGTTCCTATGTGAATTATAATGAGAATTGTGTTAAATGTTGTTTTATTGACTTGTATGTCAAATCTATCCATTAGTAGTTTTTTAAAGGAGGCCCCGCTGATTCCTGTCTTGGATATGTCAAGAGTGATTCTGGTAGGATCTAATGCGAATTCATGGTTCAACCACGATGCATTGACTGAGTGCCAATAATTGGCCTCTAATCCGGCTTGACCGGTGTGTTTCCTGTATTGTTCTGGCACTAAATCTGCATGATCAAGTGGAGTGAAAAATCTTACTAATAAGTTACTATTATGGATCGCCTTACGAAATATCAACGAAAGTTCAAATGCCTTTTGTATAAGCTCATACCCCTCAAGATGCATCTGTCTTCTGGCTATATCAAGAGAGGCTAATATTTGATAGTTTGGAGATGTAGATGTATGACACTGATAGGCATTTTTCATGAAGCCATGGACTTCATCATGATAGCTGAAATCATAAATATGGATCATTGATCCCTGCCTAAGGGCTGTTAGAGTTTTATGTGTCGACTGTGTTGAATACACTCTTATCCTTGTTGTTTCAGGATTTGCCAAGAGTTTCATTTCAAGCATTTTATCAAGCGAAAGTTTATTAATTCCGCCAGTTTTTTCAAGCCATTTTCTGTAATTGCTGCGGTATTCATTAGTGAGAATCCTTGAGTGGAGATTTTGGGCGGCACTCATCGCGCATCGCTTTCGCGTCAGGGGCGTAAACACTCCATAAGCAAACCATGCTTCGTCTATTATGAATATAATGTCTGGTTTAATTGCCAGGCACTCCATCATTAGGTTTTCCAAATCATAGGCAATGCCATCAAAAGTTAGATTTGTAAGAATTATTGCTCTCACATGTTTTAGTTCTTCCGACTCTTTTAATAAAAGCAAATTTCGCTTGAGTTCATTTGTTGGCACAGCACCCGAAATATTATACTTTTGTATTTGAAATGTCTGCAATATGACTGTGCGAATACCTGCCAAGATTGCCCCGTAGTGGTGCGACTTATGACAATCGCCTGCCATTAAAACGATATCATTGGGTCTCGTTAATGCTTCAATGACGATCTTATTTGCGGTTGAAGTACCATTTGTGACAAAAAGGGTTTTGTGTGCACCAAATGCCTTGGCCGCTAACTCTTGTGCAACACGCAATGACCCCGATGGCTGCATGAGCGAATCGAGCCCGCCTGTTGTTGCGGAAGTTTCAGATAAAAACATTCGATCCCCATAAAATTGTCCATAATCATGTATCCAATGAGATTTTGAAATTGATTTGCCTCGACTTATTGGTAATGCGTGAAACACACCTGATGGCCTTTCTGCATAGTCCTTTAATGCATTAAAAAAGGGCGTTTCATAGCGGTTGTACACACCCTTGAGAATTGACAAAATTAGCTCTTGGTAATCTTCTGTGCCGAAAAAGCATCGCGTGAAATCACTATGTAATTCATCTGTTACCTGTTCGACCGTAGCTTCGCTTATCAAATAGAGATCTATTTCTGGCCGAATACTCTTTAGTATCTTGGCTAATACCCCAGTACGCTCAGTGCCTGATAGCCTAGAAAGTGCATCCCATGTGTACCCTGTAAAATCTAAATAGTCATCAACCGCCGCCATGGTATTCACTGATTTAGATGGAAATGAATACCTTAAAACGCAGGCCTGTATATTGTAGTTCAATATTAGTGCTATGATTGCGTCTTCGAGGCTGTTCACGATGACGATGCCGTACCTGAAGCTGTCTTCTTCGCGTGCATGTTGTAAATGCTGTCTTTTAAGTAGCTCTTCTTCTTCTAATCCCAGCGAATCTACTACTAATATTTCAAAATAAGGTTTACCGTGAAATGTTCTGCTATTGGCCTTTGGGCTGCAGATATCATTCTCAATCTCCTTCGTCTTAATGTTGTGGGATGTATGCATAGGCATTCTTTCGGTGCTTCTATAGTGATCTGTCGATATAAGCCGGGCTAGTATTGTTATGTCGTCTGCTAGTTCTTGCCACTCTCCTCTGTCGCACAGGGCTATCGCTTTCGCTAGAGCTTCTGGACCCGGAAACGCCCAGTAGTTTTCAATAGATGTCAGCTGTAATAGGTCATTCCTGATTCTATTCGCTAGATTGTCTGGAACTGCTTTTTGGAGAGCCTCGCTCTTCGTGACTGCGGCATCTTTTAGGTGATTCCATAGGTCTTTACGTCGCCTCGTTGTATAAAAATGCTCGTCGAGGTAGGCGCATTTATCTTTTTTTGCTTGACTTGAGTCATTCCCGGTGTAATCAGTAGTCATAACTGTCTGCAGTGCTAGAGGCACGCAAAGTCCTATGGAAACAGTCTAAGCCAGCGATTGCTCTCTTGCCTGGCTTTTGGGTTTTGCATGCTCTCAGTCGACAGATCTGGTAACTGCCAGTAAAGATGACATCCCTGCAACTGTTTAGGCAGCTATCGACAACGTAGCTGGCTCGAGTTCGATTTTGGCTGGCGGTGGATTGATCCAGGCCACTTCCGGCCGACGTCAGCACTGCGTCGATCGTGACCACCGCCTTGGATTGTGCTTGCGCGCCTTTGATAGACAACAGCTAGGTGACGGCAGATCTCCACAGCTTCACCGTTGTGTTGCTGGTTGGGCGTCACGAACTTGATTCCGCTGTAGCGGTGCTGGTGGTTGTACCAGTCCACAAACGCCGAAACTTACTGGCAGGCCGTCTCCATGCCGGTGAATCGCCGAATTGGGTAGTCAGGTCGGTACTTGATCTCCCTGAACAGGGATTCGGAGTATGGATTGTCTTTCGACACTCATGGTCTGGAGAAGGACCGGAGAACACCCAGTTCCTCCAGCCGGCTCTCAAACGTTGCGGCTCTCTTGGCATTGGCGTTGTCAGCGTGGAGATCAGCGGCTGACGATGGCCCTTACTGATCCGCTCGCGCAGGCAGGCCGTGTTAACCAGATCCGCCGCGATGGCTGGATCCTTGCGCTCGGCGACATCCCAGGCCACAATGTTGCGGCTCTGTCCGACGACAATCGGATTGAGGGGGGAGGGTGTGCTCGCACTTTGTATTTATCAATTGTTGCCTATTTTGATTGAAGCCTGGTAATACTTATTCCCTGTTTTTGCCTTGGCTTCCGACCGTTCTGCTGCGCGTAGCCAGGCACAACTGCAGCCTGGCTACGCGCCAATCCCAGATCCTCTGCTGCAGCGAGCGTTTGTGTTCGGGCCGTTAGCGCTCAGTGGCCAGGGCGATCAGCCGCTCTAGAAGGTCCTGGCTCCCCACAGCTGCACTAGCGCCTCAACCACCTCGGGGCTGGAACGGCGCAGGTGTTTGGCCCCGCAGGCTGTTTTGCTGCTGATCCGGTTGCTGGTTCAAACGGCGCAGGAGCGACTTGCGGTGATGGCCGGTGAGCGTCTGCAGTTCATCCAGCAGCAGGTGCTTCCCCATGGCCCAAGCTCTGCTATCGGGCTGTTGCCGCTCTGAGCGTCAGCGAAATTCCCGCTCCCTCCATGAGAGAGCCACTCGGCCTGGCCTCACGCCTTGCAGGTTGCCGCGCGTCTGTGCCATGGGCGGGTGCCCCTACTGATGCAACAACTCTGCTTGGCTAGCAGCTTTATAGATGCAATGTGACCTCAACCAGATTGTCGTCGGACAGACTTCCCTTGCGTTGGTCAATTGCGTCGGTCAATGCCATCACCGTTACCAGCGAACTGGCGCCGCCACCGTTGCAGCGTCGTTAGCCCCACGCCCAGCAACAGGGCCAGCTCACTGGACCTGGCGCTATCTGTCCCGCCTGCCCCCCCCCTCCCCTAGTCAAGGTTTTGCAGTGCCTTCTGGGGGTGGTTAGGGGACGTCAATCGTCTCCGTCCTGTTCCCAGAAGGCCGGAATCTTTGTTGAGGCGATCAGCAGTGCTGCTGCTTCCGCTTTAATCAGCGCTTCCAGCTGGCAGCGACAACTGAACGGATCGCCAATTCGGTTTATTGCTATATGCAGTTCACAGTGCAGGATCTCAAGGCCGCGGAGGTTTATGGATAATTAATAGTGAAAATCGGGCAGGGTTCTTGTCTTTCGTTGTATTACAGTTTGACAGATATTTGCCTGGATCGTTGCTTCAGCAAAGATTTGCTTTGCGGATGTAGCCGGAATGGCCGCCAAGCAGGACATTTGCCCAGGTCTCACCTCCAGTATAAAGGTAGTTGCTGATGGACACCTTGGAGCCGACAGGTAGTGTCGCAACGGCCGAAGATGATGTGTTTGGATTGACATAAGCAAATACTTCAGGGCCATCATGGCTGCAAGCAACTTTGATTGCGGCTGTTTTGACAACTCTTGGAGCTACCCTGTTGTAGGGATAGGGTCGATATCCTGGTGGCACGTAAACTCTGCGCGGCCCAGGGCAAATACCAACACACCAAGCTTTTGCCTGATTGGCTGAGAGAAGAGTTAATGCGGAGCCCGCGGCGAGAGTTGCAATACCAAGAACTGCAGAATTGAGGCGAGGCAGGCGAATGGGTGAGGCATATCGCATGGGTTAACCTTGGCTATACTTAATGTAGCACGCGAGTCGTTTGTTCAGCGGGCGCCAGCGGATGGACTTGTTCAGTGGTCGTCTATGCTGGATTTTGATATTAGGGTGTTTATCTGTAGGGATTCAATGGCGCAGCGCGTTTTCGAATTGGCGTGGTGTTGATGTAATTATATTCTGGGCGCGAGCCCGTTTACTATTTGTATTTTGTTGATCTTGGTACGTATAAGGGTGATTGGGCTAAGTAGTGTTTCAAAAGGTTATCATTATGTTGTCGCCGCGAAGCACTCCCGGAAGGCCGCGATCGTGGCGTCGATGTCTTCGTCGGAGTGGGCCAGGGAGGTGAAGCCGGCCTCGAAGGCGCTGGGGGCCAGATACACGCCGCGCTCGAGCATCGCGCGGTGCAGCTTGCCGAAGCGGGCCGTGTCGGCCGCCTTGGCGTCTTCGAAGTTGTGCACCGGGCCCTCGCACAGGAAGAAGCCGAACATGGCGCTAATCGAGCCGCCGGTGATCGGCAGGCCGGCGCTGCGGGCGGCCTCGAGGATGCCGGCGATCAGACGCTTGGTGATCGCGTCGAGGCGCTCGTAGGTGCCGGGCTGCTTGAGCAGCTCCAGGGTTTTGATGCCGGCGGTCATGGCCAGGGGGTTACCGCTCAGTGTGCCGGCCTGATACATCGGGCCGGCCGGGGCCACCATGCTCATGATGTCGGCTCGGCCGCCGTAGGCGCCCACCGGCAGGCCGCCGCCGATCACCTTGCCCATGGTGGTGAGGTCGGGGGTGATCCCAAACTTGGCCTGGGCGCCGCCGTAGCTGATGCGGAAGCCGGTCATCACCTCGTCGAACACCAGCAGGGCGCCGTTGTCTTTGGTGAGCTCCCGGATGCCCTCCAGGAAGCCGGGCTCTGGGGTGATGAAGCCGGCGTTGCCCACCACGGGCTCAAGGATCACGCCGGCGATCTCACCGGGGTTCTCGGCGAACAGCTTCTTGACCGCTTCGAGGTCGTTGTAGGGGGCCGTGAGGGTGCTGGCGGCGGTGCTGCGCGGCACGCCCGGCGAATCCGGCAGGCCCAGGGTGGCCACCCCGGAGCCGGCCTTCACCAGGAACATGTCGGCGTGGCCGTGGTAGCAGCCCTCAAACTTGATGATCTTTTCGCGGCCGGTGAAAGCGCGCATCAGCCGCAGCACCGACATGCAGGCCTCAGTGCCGCTGTTCACGAAGCGCACCATCTCCACCGACGGCACCGCATCGATCACCATGGCGGCGAGGGTGTTCTCCAGCTCGCAGGGGGCGCCGAAGCTGGTGCCTTTGTCGAGGGTGGCATGCAGGGCGGCGATCACCTCGGGGTGGGCGTGACCGCAGATGGCGGGGCCCCAGCTGCCGATGTAGTCGATGTAGCGGTTGCCGTCCACGTCCCAGGCGTAGGCACCCTTGACCCGGTCAAACACGATCGGCTGACCGCCCACGGAGCGGAAGGCCCGCACCGGCGAGCTCACGCCACCCGGCATCAGCTTCTGGGCAGCACTGAAGAGTTCCTGGGACCGGGTGGTGAGATGCACAGGAGCCGAAACAGGAGCCGAGGTCAAGGCGGGATCCGCGGAGGGTGAAAACCGCCAACCATCCTGACCTATAAACCGGCCCCAGCGCTTCCTCGGTAAGTTCAGTGGGCTTGCTACGGATCTCCTGAGCGTCAACTGGCCAGAGCTGGAGCGGCACCTGCGGCGGTTGTTGCCCTCCCGTGCCGTGGTGTCGGCCCGCCAGGAGCTGCTGGCCTACGACTGCGACGGTCTCACCCTGGCCCGCCACCAGCCGCGCCTGGTGGTGCTTCCGGAGACGACAGATCAGGTGGCCGCTGTGGTGCGTCTCTGCCACCAGCAGGGGGTGCCGTTTGTGGCCCGGGGCAGCGGCACCGGCCTTTCCGGCGGCGCCGTGGCTGAAACCGAAGCCCTGGTGATTGTCACCAGCCGCATGCGCCAGGTGCTGGCGCTGGATCTCGTCAACCGCCGCATCACGGTGCAGCCCGGCGTGATCAATAGCTGGGTGACGCGGGCAGTGGCCGGCGATGGCTTCTATTACGCCCCCGACCCCTCCAGCCAGGTGGCCTGCAGCATCGGCGGCAACGTGGCTGAAAATTCCGGCGGCGTGCACTGCCTCAAATACGGCGTCACCAGCAACCACGTGCTGGAGCTGGAGGTGGTGTTGCCCGATGGCAGCGTCACCATCCTGGGCAGCGCGCTCGACGAAACCCCCGAGCTCGATCTGCGCGGTGCCTTCATCGGCAGTGAGGGCACCCTGGGCATCGCCACGGCGATCACCCTGCGGCTGCTGCGGGCTCCCCAGAGCGTGGCGGTGCTGCTTGCCGATTTCACCGGCATGGAAGCGGCCGGCGAGGCCGTGCGACGGGTGACCGCGGCCGGGATGCTGCCTGCGGGCATGGAAATGATGGATCGCCTCACGATTGAGGCGGTGAACGATTACTTCGGGGTGGATGAATACCCCCGCGATGCGGCGGCGCTGTTGTTGATCGAGCTGGACGGGCAGGAGCGGGAGGTGGCGGCGGCGGTGGAGCTGGCGACCCAGCTCTGCCACGAGGCGGGGGCCCGCACCGTGCGCCAGGCCACCGATGAGCAGGAGCGGGCCCTGCTTTGGAAAGGCCGCAAGTCGGCGATCTCCGCCCTGGGGCGCCGCTTCCCCAGCTACTACCTCCAGGACGGCGTCGTACCCCGCAGCGCCCTGCCCCGGGTGCTGGCGGCGATCGAGGCGCTCAGCGCCAGCCACGGGTTGCCGGTGGCCAACGTGTTCCATGCCGGCGACGGCAACCTCCACCCGCTGATCCTCTATTCGAGCCAGGAGCCAGGCATTCAGGAGCGGGTGCAGGCCCTCGGCGCCGCAATCCTGCGGCTGTGCGTGGATGCCGGCGGCAGCATCACCGGCGAGCACGGCGTGGGTGCCGACAAACGCTGCTACCTCGACTGGATGTATGGCCCCGACGACCTGGCCACCATGAAGCTGGTGCGCCTGGCCTTCGATCCGCACGGCCTGGCCAACCCCGGCAAGATCTTCCCCACTCCTCGCAGCTGCGGTGAGTCGGCACGGCGACGCAGCGCCGACGAGGCCCTGGCCCACCTGCCGGTGTTCTGAGCGGCGCCTCCGCTAGAGCGCGTCGTCGTTTTCGTCGTCGTCGCCCTCCTCGTCCTCGGGTGGCCACACCAGGTTGACCACCACAGGCGCGTGATCGCTGGGTTGTTCGTTGCCCCGGGTGGCCTTGTGGATCACGCAGCCGGTGGCGCAGTCCATCAGCTCCTCGGAGAGGTAGATGTGGTCGATCCGCCAGCCCCGGTCCCGGTCCCAGGCGCCGGTGCGGTAGTCCCACCAGCTCCAGTGGCCGCTCTCGGGTTCAAACACCCGGAACACGTCGCTGAGCCGCTCCCCCAGCGCCGCCTGTAGGGCCGTGCGTTCGGCATCGCTGGCCATGATGCCGCCACTGAGGCGATCGGGGTCGTGAATGTCGCGGGCCTCGAGGCCGATGTTGAAGTCGCCCACCATGCAGAGCGGATCGCCCTGCTGGTCCTGGGCGTCTAGATAGCGCTGCAGGCAGGCCAGCCACTCCAGCTTGTAGGCGTATTTCTCGCTGGTGAGGGAGCTGCCGTTGGGCACATAGAGATTCAGCACACGGATGCCGTCGATCAGGGCACTGATCACTCGTTTCTGCTCGCTCAGCCCCGGGGCCTCCGGGTCGTTGGGCAACAGGGCGTCCAAGCCGATCTGCACGTCCTCGAGGGGCAGGCGGCTGAGGATGGCGACGCCGTTGTAGGCCTTCTGGCCGCTGATCGCTGCGCTGTAGCCCAGGGCTTCGAAGGCCTGCTGGGGAAACAGCTCATCGGTCACCTTGGTTTCCTGCAGGCAGAGCACGTCGGGCCGTTCTTGCTCCAGCCAGGCCAGCAGCTGATCCAGGCGGGTGCGCACGGAGTTGACGTTCCAGGTGGCGATCCGCATGGGCCTTAAAAGGCGCAACTAAGATGAGTATCCGAGCAAGCCGGAGAGGTGCCCACCATGCCTGCTGTGCGCATTCCAGCTTTGGGCGGTCCGGCTGCAGGTTTTCTGGCGGCCTGCGCGCTTCTGGCCACGGGAGCCGGATCCGCCCTGGCCCAGGAGAAGGGCTACGGCCAAACCATCAGCAGCCCCCAGCAGCAACGGGAGCTCGATTACGGCACCGGCCCCGCTCGGGGTGGATCGGTGCTGGATTCCGCCAATCCGATCGACCTGATGAACAAGCTGCGTCGGGCCACGGCCATGGACGACGCCACCCAGCCGGGTGATGCGGTGGATGCCGCCCTCAGGGATTTTCACTCCCAGCCGTCGCCGCCGGCGTCGGCTTCGCCGGCAGCGACGGTGAAGGGGCCCTGAGCGGCGCCAGGCCCCAGGCGGCGGCCACCTGATCCAGCCGCGGGTCGCTGGGGCCGGGTTTGCGGGCCCGGGCCAGGGCCAACGACTCCTGAGCGCCCTTGGTGTCGCCCCGTTCCTGCTGCAGCATGGCCCGCGCCAGCAGCGGGCGCTGGTCGGTCGGAAAGCCCGCCGCCAGTTTCAGCAGCAGGGATTCGGCCTGGCCGGGTTGGCTGCGCTTCTGCAGCACGTTGGCCAGCAGCAGGCCGATGGGCAGGGCCTCCGGTTTGAGTTGGGGTTTGCTCGCCCGCGCCAGGGCTGCCTCTAGCTGGCTCTGGGCCTGGGCGCCCCGCCCGGTTTCCAGCTGCAGCAGGGCCATCAGTTGCAGGCCTTCGATCTGGTCGGGCCGCAGATTGAGCAGTTGCCGCACCTCCCGTTCGGCGCCGCTGCGGTCCTGTTGGTCGCGGCGTAGTTCGGCCAACAGCAACCGCAGCGACCACTGCTGGGGTTGCTGATCGGCCAGCCGCTCCAGCAGCGCCGTGGCTTCCGCCTTGCGGTCGAGGGCCACCAGCAGCTCCAGCAGGCGCTGCTGCTCGGCCTCGCTGGCCTCGCCCTTGTCGAGGCGCTGCTGCAGCCCGGAAGCCTGGCGCTCCAAGCCCTGGCGACTGGCGTCGGCTCCAGTGGCTCCGCTTTGCAGCTGGCCCAGCCACCAGCCACCGGCGATGCACAGGGCTCCGAATCCGGCCGCGGCCGCCCCTATCCAGATACCGGAGCGGTTGGCGGCGGGCGGCATCGGTGCGGGGATACGGAGAGGGTCAGTCTGCCCCGCGTGCCCCGACCTAGGGCCAATTAATGTTGGGCCCATGCGCCAACACCCGATTTCTCCTGTCACCGAACCCACGCAGTACCGGGCCATTGGCGTGGTGCGTGGCGTGTTCGTCCCGACCGATGCTGAGCAGCTCACCCGCGGGGTGATCCGCACCGCGGATGGCACCGAGCTGGAGGCCGTGGTGCTCGGCCGGTTGCTCACGCTGATGCGGCGGCACCTCAACCTGGAGGAACCCCATCTTTGGGTGGTCTATCCCCGCTCCCGCGAGGAGGAGGGGCTGCACCTGCAAATGGTGGGTGTGTGGGAGCCCAGCACCCTGGCTGCCGGCGATGAGGCCGAGGCGCCCGCTGCTGAGCCAGCCGCAACCGCGAGCGCTGCTGATGCCCTGCCGGAAGGCGACGACTACTTCTCGGTGCGGGGGGAGCTGATTTACACCCGGCCCGAAACCGGCGACCTGGTGGTGAAGGTGCGGGTGATGCCCCGCCCCGATGGCAGCAAGCCGGTGCCCTTCAAGCTGCAACTCAAGGGGGAGCTGCCCCTGGAGCACCTGCGCCACTTCGTGGCCCTCAACCTGCGCCGTCAGGGTCAGCTGCTCCAGATGGAGAGCTTTGAGGTGATCGGTCCGGTGGCCCAGCGGGGCAACCGGGGTGGCAAGGGGCGCCGCGATGGGGGCTCGGCCAACAAGGGTGGCAAAGGTGGCAAGGGGCGTCCCCCCGCTGCCAGCCAGGGTGGTGGTCATACCGGCGGGCAGCGCAACAGTGCCGTCAGCCGGCCGGCGCCCTAGGTGAACGACCGGGGCCGCCAGCCACAACCGACCAGCCATGAGCAACCAGCCATGACCCAACCCCTGGCGGCTGGCCTGGTCGTGGCCCTGGTGAGTCTGGCGGCGATCCTGGGGCCAGCCCTGGGGCTCTCGCCATGGCTGATCACCGGGGTGGTTGCCGTCGGCATGGGCGGCCTCACCCTGGATGCAGCCCGCTTCGGCGGCCGCGGCGGCCATGTGCTGGCCGAGGCACTGCCGGGGGGGCAGGCCCGGTTGCGGCGAATTGCCATTCATGAGGCCGGCCACCTGTTGGTGGCACGGCAGGAGGCGATGCCAGTGCGGCAGGTGCTGGTGGGTTCATTGGCTTGCCTGCGGGCCGGGCTCAACACCAGCGGCAGCACCGAGCTGGAGCCGCCGGCCCACGCCAAGTTGCCCCCTGAGGAGCTGCGCCGCTGGAGCCGGGTGCTGCAGGCGGGCATGGTGGCCGAGCAGCTGATCTATGGCCAGAGCGTGGGCGGCTCCGACGATCGCGCCCTGCTGGGCCGGCTCTGGGGCCTCTCCGGCCACGATGTGGAGTCGGCCCAGCGGGAACAGCGCCGGGCCCGCCGTGAGGTGGAGCAGCACCTGCGGAGCCTCCAGGTGGAGTTGCAGGCGGAGGCCGAAGCCTTGCTGGCCCTGGCCCCGCGGCTAGGGCGCCCCCAGGCCGGAGAGGCCTGAAATGACGCTGGCGCTGCTGGATGCGCCCACCGGTCTGGCCGGCAACATGCTGCTGGCGGCCCTGCTGGATCTGGGGCTGCCCGAGGCGGAGATCCATCGCCCCCTGGCGGCCCTGGGCCTGGCTGAGGCCTATCGGCTGGAGCTGGAGGAGCGCCGCAGCGGTGGCCTGCGCGGTTTGCACCTGGCGGTGGTGAGCCTGGAGCCGCAGCCGCCCCATCGCCATTGGGGCGAGCTGCGCGGTCAGCTGCAGGCGGCCCCCTGGCCGGTGCCCCTGAAGCAGCGGGTGCTGGAGGTGTTTGGTTTGCTGGCGGCGGCAGAGGCGGCGGTGCATGGCCATAGCCCCGAGCAGGTGCACTTTCACGAGGTGGGAGCCCTCGATGCCCTGGTGGACGTGGTGGGCGTGTGTGCTGGCCTGCTGCACTTCGGCGTGGGAGAGCTGGTGTGCAGCCCGCCGCCGGCGGGCCACGGCGTGGTGGCCACCGCCCACGGCACCCTGCCCCTGCCGGCGCCTGCCGTGCTGGAGCTGGCCCGCTTGCGGGCGATTCCCCTGGCCTCCGCCGAAGGTTTCCCCCCCGGGGAACTCACCACCCCCACGGGCCTGGCCCTGGCGGCCTGCTGGGCCACGCGCTTTGGCCAGCCTCCAACCCATGTGCCCCGTCAGGTGGGGGTGGGGCTGGGTTCGCGGCAGCTGGATCGCCCCAACCTGCTGCGGCTCACCCTGGCCGATGGCGGCAGGTTTGATTCCAGCACCCACCAGCCCCAGAGCACCCCCCAGCTCGAAACCGTGCTCCTGCAGCAGGCCCAGATCGATGACGCCACACCCGAAGATCTCGCCTTCCTGAGCGAAGAGCTGCGTCGGGGCGGGGCTGTGGAGGTGTTAAGCCAGTCGATCGCCATGAAGAAGGGGCGGGCGGCCCAGCTGCTCACGGCCCTGGTGCCTCCGGAGCGGGCTGAGGCGTTGCGGGCGGTGTGGTGGCAGCACAGCACCAGCCTGGGGGTGCGGGAGCAGCTGCAGAGCCGCTGGGTGCTGCCGCGCCGCAGCCTGGAGTTGGCCACGCCCCTGGGGCCGGTGCGGGTCAAGCAGGCCCAGCTGCCCGATGGGCGTTGGCGCAGCAAAGCAGAACACGACGACCTGGTCGCCCTGGCGCGCCAGCACACACTGGGGATCGATCAGGTGCGGGCCATGGTGCAATCGGCCCTCGACGCTCTCCCCCCGCCCCAGCCGTGATGCTTCCGCCTTCGTTCCACGCTCTGGTTCAGCGCTGCCGGGGTGGGCTGGCGCGTCTGGCTGCCGGACTGGGGGACTGGTTGGGGGGCCTGCCGCCTGTTCCCGGGGGCCTGAAGCTGTGGATCAGCTTGCTGAGCTTCGGTTTCCTGCTGGCTGCCTTGGTGGGCCATGGCCGCCAGCTGCTCCAGCTCAGCCTCGACGGCCAGGGCTGGCTTTGGCTGCTGCTCGGCGTGGGTGTCAGCCTGTTGAGCCTGGCTGCCAACGGGCTGGCCCTGGGGGTGGTGCTGCGCTGGCTGGGGCAGCGCCCCCGTTGGCCTGAGCTGGTGCGCGCCTACCTCGACACCAACCTGCGCAAGTACCTGCCGGGTGGGATCTGGCACCTCACCAGCCGGGTGCAGCTTCTACGCAGCGCTGAGGCCCCGCTGCTGGCACCCGCCCCGGGGGGGCTGGCCCTGGCGGCGGTGCTGCTCGATCCCCTGGTGGCGGCGGTGGCGGCCCTGATGCTGGTGGCAGCCGGCGGCTGGCAACACGGCCTGGCCCTGCTCTGTTGGCTGCCCCTGGCGCTGCTCATGCCCCGCTGGCTCAACCCGGTGCTCAGCCGCCTGGAGCGCCGCAGGGCCCCGGAGCTGGGGCTGGACAGCGAAACCGCCGCAGGGGCTCCACCCATACGCGCCTATCCCTGGCCCCTCCTGCTGGTGCAGCTGGGCTTTGTGTTGCTGCGCTTTGCCGGTTTCGCCTGCTGCGTGCAGGCCTTCGACCTCTCCTACAGCCTCGGCTGGGGCAGCTGGCTGGCGGGTTTCGCGGTGGCTTGGACCACCGGACTGGTGGTGCCCGGGGCCCCCGGCGGCTTGGGGGTGTTTGAGGCGGTGCTGCTGCTGCGCCTGGGCTTTGCCATCCCCGAGGCGCCACTGCTGGCAATCGCGATTAGCTACCGGCTGGTGGTGACGCTTGCCGATCTGCTGGCGGCGCTGACGGCCCGGCTGGATCGGCCGCGGCTACCCCAGAGCTCAGCAACAGCTCCCTGAGGCCTGCCCGCCGCTGGTTGTGCCGAAGGGCAGGCTGCTGCCACAGCCGGGGAACAGGCCGTAGTGGCGGCTGAAGTCGCCGATGAAGCTGAAGTGGGGGGCGAAGCGCGTGGCCTGCAGCATCCGGAACGTGTTGCCGCACACCGGGAACACGCGCCCGGTCTCGATGGCGTGGTGGCCATCGAGGTCGAAGCGATGGGGGTGATGGGGGATCGTGCCCCGGTAGATCACCGCTTGGCCATGGTCTTCGCAGGCATCTTCCAGCTCGGCCATATGAAAGAGGCGATAGGTGGCTGAGAAGAAGCGGGCTTCGCCCACCAGCGGTGCCAGGGCCGGCTCGGTGATCTGGATCTCGTGGTCGACCACCAGCCGCGGGTCGATGAAGCCGGCCCCGCGGGCCAGGCGCAGAAAGTCGTTCCAGTAGAGGGCTCCGCCCAGGCATTCGCCATAGAGCACCGGATCCCGCCGCACGGCGTCCGGTAGGCGCCGATCCACGTAGACGTCGGAGAAATACATCTCGCCGCCCGGCTTGAGCAGTCGTTTGACACCCCGCAGCACCGCGGCTTTGTCGGTGGAGAGGTTGAGCACGCAGTTGCTCACCACCACATCGAAACTGCCCGGCTCCAGGGGCAGCTGCTCGAGCGCTTCGATGGTGCCCTCCAGGAACGACACATTGGCGTAGCCGAACTGCTGGGCATGGAACTCCAGATGGGCCCGTGCCACCGCCAGCTGCTCGGCGGTCATGTCGACCCCCACCACCGAGCCGGAGGGCCCCACCAACTGGGCCAGGGCGTAGACGTCCCGCCCGGAACCACTCCCCAGGTCGAGGATGCGACAGCCCTCCAGCAGCGGCGGACAGACCAGCCCGCAGCCGTAGTAGCGGGCCAGCACATCCGGGTGAATGCGGGCCAGCAGGGGCTTCAACCAACCCGGCACCGCATCGGCATCGCAACAGGCGCTGGTTTTGAGGTCGGCCGTGCAGCTCAGCTCCTGGCCGTAATAGGCCTGAACGGCGGCTTGGGTGGGCATGGCGGCGCGCGTCCGGTGGGGATCGTTCAGTCTGCCTGCGCTGGTTGGGGAGTGGGGACGGCGCAGGCCCGATCGAGGGCCTCCAGATAGCGCCCCAGGGGTTCGCGGGCCATCACCCGGGCCTCGGCCTCCCGCTGCCACTGCTCTGGCCGGTAGAGCACCTGCAGCTCCAGACGATCGCGGCGCCCCAGCTTCTTGAGCAGCGCATCAAGGCTCAGCAGGGGCGTGTCTCGCAGGCACAGCGATTGCACCGCATGCCAGCCCTCGTGCAGGAGGGTGTCGCGTTGGTTGCCTTTGGGGCACACCACCACTTCGCGCCGGCCCCGCACGTGCAGTCCAAACAGATTGGGCTCGCGGCAACGGGGGTGGTCGCGGCGGATCACAAAGCCCCGCGCCTCGAAGGCCGCCACCGCCTCATCCAGGCTGCCCGCTCTGCCTTTGGACTCTGGTAGCGGTCGGGCCCCGGCGGGGCTCAGGGCTGTGCTTTGGATGGGGGCTGCGCTGCTGATCAGGGCGGCGAGGCTCCCCAGGGCAACCGGTAGCCAAGGGCGATGGGCCATGTCAGATCCGCGCGCCCCGCACCGCTTTGTTGTGCAGCGTGTTGTTGTTCAACTTGCCTCCTGTGGCGCGTCTTCGCAATTGTGTTTATTGTTGAGAAGTCTGAGGATGCTGCGGTGCCCGCCGAACCCAGCCTGCGCAATAGCCTCCACGATCGTGGCCAGCGGCTGACCCCCCAGCGCCAGCGCGTGCTGGCCCTGTTTGAGCGCATCGGTGAGGGCAGCCATCTGGGTGCCGAAGAGGTGCACCAGCGCCTGCTGCGCAGTGAGGAGCGGGTGTCTCTGGCCACCGTGTATCGAACCCTGCGGCTGCTGAGCTCGATGGGGTTGTTGCAGGAATTGGAGCTGCCCGAGGGGGGGCGTCGCTTTGAGCTCGCCAGCGATGCCCACCGCGACCATCACCACCTGGTGTGTGTGCGCTGCGGCCGCACCGAAGAGTTTGAGAACGCCGAGGTGCTCCAGGCCGGCGAACAGGCCGCCGGGCACCATCGTTTTCGCCTGCTGGAGTGTGTGCTCAATGTGCGGGCCCTCTGCCCCAGTTGTGCTGCGGAGGAATAGGGCCGCGCGTGCGCGCTGATCTGCGCAGCACTTTGCAAAAGCGCCAGCGTGGCTGACGCTTTCTGGTGCCCTCCTTAGCCTGAGGTCCCTGCGTGCATCCACGGCAATGCCTGGATCGGTCAGTTCTCCGCGGGCCCATCCGAGTCGCCTGCTCGGCGGGCTGGTGGGAGCGGTGTTGGCGTTTCTGCTCACCTGGACGCTCCCGCTGGTGCCCTCCACGGTGCTGAGCTCCATTGGGCTAGCGGCCGGGGCCGGCTTCAGTGGCCGCCTGCGGCGCCCCCTCGTGTGGTGGGCTGGGCTCGGCGCCGTGGCGGGGGGGCTGCTGGGCACGGCCACGGTGTTGGCCGGCCGTCTGCAGGAGCTCGATCCCCGAGGCGATTGGCCCACCCGCGCCTTGGTGGTGGCGTCGCTCGCCCTGGCCGGGGCGGCGGCCGGTCGCCTGCTCAGCGGCGACGCCGATCGCAGCGACCGGCACCAGCCTCGCGATGTGTTGCGCTCGGTCAGCGCCCTCACCACCGGTATTTTTGCGGTGCTGGTGACGCTGGCCTTCGTGCATTCCGGGCTGGATGTGGCCCGCACCTTCTCCAGCCGTTTGAGCGTCTCGCTGACGATCCTGGTGGCCTCGATCACCGTGCCCGGCTGGGTGGTGCACCTGCTGTTCCGCCAATCCCGATCGTTGCGAGCACCCGCCAATGCTGAGCCCTGAACCTGTGCTGATTGCCGGTTTTGACCATGGATTGGGGGTTCTGGCCGCGGCCTTGCGGGCCCTGCTCGAGGGTCTGTCGCTGTGCACCGTGCTGCTCGGTTTGCTGGTCACCCTGCGCCAGGCCTGGCTGGCCTGGCGCCGTCGGCTGCGCGGATCGCCGGGGTTCCCCGGGGTGCGCCTGACCTTCGGCAGCTGGTTGGCGATGGCCCTGGAGTTTCAGCTGGGGGCCGACATCGTTGCCACCTCCACCTCTCCCACCGGAACCCATCTGGTGCAGCTGGCGGTGGTGGCCGTGATCCGCACCCTGCTCAATGTGTTTTTGGCCCGTGATCTGGATGCCGAGAAGGGCCATCAAGCCCCTGTGGCGGAGCGACGCCCATGAACCTCGCCAACGAACTGGCCAAGCAGCGCAACCGCGATGCGGCTGAGCGCACCTTGATGGCCTGGATTCGCACCTGTCTGTCGTTGATCAGTTTCGGGTTTGGTCTCGACAAGATCGTTGCCGCCATTGATCGCGCCACGGCGGACAACGGCGTTCAGGTGGAACGCGGCGTGCAATTTGTGGCGGCGGCCTTCATGATCACCGGCGTTCTGTCGATGGCGGGCGCCACGGTGCAATACCGCCGGGAATTGCGCCGTCTCCAGCACGACGACTACATCTACCGCAACAAGCCCCAGCTGGCGGCGGCCACCGCCGTGCTGATCACCTTGATCGGTGTGGTGGCACTCGTGCTGATCACAGTCCGCTCCAGCAGCTGAGTCCTCCCGTTTCGTCCGCTTCATTTCCACCGCTCGCGTTCTGTGTCGATGGCTCCCTCCCCGTCTGTCTTGGTTCCGGCCACCCTGTTCACGATCATGTTTGCCCTCGGGGTGGGCCTTCCACTGGACGGCTTCAGCCGCTGGCAGCAGCAGCGCGGCTTGCTGCTGCGAGGTCTGCTGGGCACTTGCGTGCTGGTGCCCCTGGCGGCGGTTGCGTTGCTGCTGTGGCCGCCCACCCTGGCCCTGTCCCAGCCTGCCCGTTTTGCCATCGCCCTGATGGGGGTGAGTCCGAGTGCACCGTTGCTGCTGCGCAAGGCTGGCAAGCAGGGGGGGGATCGCTCCCTGGCGGCCCTGCTTCAGGTGGGGGCAGCTCTGGTGGCGATCCTGTCGATTCCCCTGATGGCGATCCTGATTACCCGCATCTTCGGGGTGTCCGGTTGGGCGATTGAGGCGCGCCATGTGGCTGGCCAGGTGGCGCTGGGCCAGCTGTTGCCGCTCCTACTTGGACTGCTGCTGCGGCGCTTTGCGCCCCAGTGGGCCAGTCGCCTGGAGGCACCCCTTGATCGGATCGCCAATGTGCTGTTGCTGCTCCTGGTGCTGGTGGTGTTGGCCAAGACGGCACCGCTATTGGCCACCTATGTCGGCGCCAATCTTGTGGCCCTGCCCGTGATGGGGGCCTTGGTGTTGATCAGCTTGGCGTTGGGCTATGGCCTGGCTGATCGGGATCCGCAGCAGAGGGTCACCTTGGCCCTGGTCACCTCGATGCGCAATCCCGGCCTGGCGCTCTTGCTGGCGGGAACGTATGCCCCGGAGGTGCCTGCCGTGAAGCTGGGCATCCTGATGTATTTACTCATCACTGTGCTGCTTTCGATTCCGTTTTTGCGTTGGCAACGGCAGCGGCAAGCCTGATCGGGCCAGCCCCCAATCCACCCACCGATGGCTTTGCGCTTTGCGCTGAACTTTAGTGTTCGCGCCAATGTCTTCCTCTCTGAGATTGGGTGTGAAGAAGTGCATGAGTCTGCTGCAGTCGGAAGTGCCCATCACCATCCTTCGAGGAGGTGCATTTGCCTCTTCCCAATCCCATGCCCAACGGAAAGCCCAACATCCTCATCCTCTGGGGCGATGACATCGGCCAGAGCAACCTCAGCTGCTACAGCCACGGGCTGATGGGGTATCAGACCCCCAACATCGACCGGGTGGCCAAAGAAGGCGCCAAGTTCATCCACTACTACGCCGAGCAGAGCTGCACCGCCGGCCGCGCCGCTTTCATCACCGGCCAGAGCGTGTACCGCACCGGTCTCTCTAAGGTCGGCCTGCCCGGCGCTGAGCAGGGGTTTCGCGATGAGGATCCCACCATTGCCGAGTTGCTCAAGCCCCAGGGCTATCGCACCGGCCAGTTCGGCAAGAACCACTTCGGCGACCGCGACGAGCACCTGCCGACGATGCACGGGTTCGACGAATTCTTCGGCAACCTCTACCACCTCAATGCCGAAGAGGAGCCCGAGCTGCGCGACTATCCCAAGGAAGATGATCCCGAGTTTCCCAACTTTCGGGAGCGTTTTGCTCCCCGAGGTGTGCTGCATTGCTGGGCCAATGGCGATGGCACCCAGCGCATCGAGAGCACCGGCCCGCTCACCCGCAAGCGGATGGAAACCGCCGACGACGAATTCCTGGCCGAGGCCAAGCGCTTCATCCGTGATGCGGTGGCATCCGGTGAGCCCTTCTTCGTGTGGTTCAACACCACCCACATGCACTTCCGCACCTACGCCCGGCCGCAGGACATCGGCCGCTCCGGGCGCTGGCAGTCGGAATACCACGACGTGATGATCTATCACGATGAGTGCATTGGTGAAATGCTCAACCTGCTCGATGAGCTGGGCGTCACCGACGACACGATCGTGATGTACGGCACCGACAACGGGCCCCATATGAACAGCTGGCCCGATGCCGGCATGACCCCCTTCCGCAGCGAGAAGAACACCAACTGGGAGGGGGCCTACCGCGTTCCCGCACTGGTGCGCTGGCCCGGCAAGATTCCTGCCGGCACCAACATCACCGGCATCTGCAGCCACCTCGACTGGCTGCCCACCCTGCTGGCCGCCGCCGGTGAGCCGGAGATCAAGGAGAAGCTGCTCACGGGGTATCAGGTGGGGAACAAAACCTTCCGCATCCACCTAGACGGCTACAACATGCTCGACTACTGGACGGGCAAGACCGATAAGAGCCCGCGCCGGGAGTTCTTCTACTTCTCCGACGACGGCAACCTGGTGGGTCTGCGCTACGACAACTGGAAGTTTGTCTTCATGGAGCAGCGCCAGGCCGGTACCTGTCAGATCTGGGCTGAACCGTTTATTGAGTTGCGGCTTCCCAAGATGTTCAATCTGCTCACCGATCCCTACGAGCGGGCTGACATCACGTCCAACACCTACTGGGATTGGATGTTCGATCATGTTTTCCTGATCGTTCCTGCCCAGAGCTACGTTGGCGACTTCCTCAAGACCTTCGTGGAGTTTCCGCCGCGTCAGAAGGCTGCCAGCTTCTCGCTGGAGCGGGTGATGGAGAAGCTTGAGCAGGCCACCAGCTCCGCCTCCTGATCGTTCCCCATGCCTGTGAAGCCCCCCGGACGCCCACCTGCCCCCGGCATGGTGTGGATTCCGGGGGGCTCTTTTTTGATGGGCTCCGACCACCACTACCCGGAGGAGGCGCCTGCCCACCGGGTGGAGGTGGCCGGGTTCTGGATCGACCGCACCCCGGTGACCAATGCCCAGTTTCTGAAATTCGTCAAAGCCACGGGTTATCGCACCCTGGCGGAGTGTCCTGCTGATCCGGACCTCTATCCAGGTGCCAGCCCGGAGCAACTTCAGCCCGCTTCGATCGTGTTTGTGCCGCCGCCGGGACCGGTGCTGCAGGCCAATCACTACAGCTGGTGGCAGTACATCCCCGGTGCCAACTGGCGCCATCCCGAGGGCCCCGGCAGCTCGATCAAGGGACGCGACCAGCATCCAGTGGTGCACATTGCCCACGCTGATGCCGAGGCCTATGCCGCCTGGATCGGCAAGCAGCTGCCCCGCGAAGACGAGTGGGAACGCGCCGCCTGGGGTGGACGCCAGGACTGCGAATTTGCCTGGGGCAGCGAGCTCTATCCCGCCGGCGTGCCCGTGGCCAACACCTTCCAGGGCGACTTCCCGCATCACAACAGCCGCCTTGATGGCTACGAGCGCACCTCGCCGGTAAGCGCTTTCCCGGCCAACGGCTATGGCCTGGTGGACATGATCGGCAACGTGTGGGAGTGGACCGACAGCTGGTACGGCCCCCATGCCCAGCGGTTGGAGGTGGAGAAGGAGCCTTCGGGCTGCTGCGCTGCGGCCGAGGCGGCCAGCCGGGAGGCCAGCATTGATCCCCAGTCGCAGCATGGCGCCATGCCCCGCAAGGTGGTGAAGGGGGGCTCTTACCTCTGTGCCCCCAGTTATTGCCGCCGCTACCGTCCCCCCGCCCGCATGGCCCAGGGCATCGACACCTCCACGGGACACATGGGGTTTCGCTGCGTGGTGAGGCTGCCCGCATGAGCCGTGCCAACAGTGTGGCGGTGGGTTGTGGCTTGGGCCTGTTGGGTGTGAGCCTGGTGCTCGGTCCGGCTCCGGGCCTGGCCCACGTGGCCTCCAGCTCCGACCCGCTGCCCTCCTGGCTGGATGGCACCAGCAAACGGGCCATCCGGCGCTTCGTTGAGCAGGCCAGCGGCCGTGATCCGCGCGCTGGCGATCCCATCCCTGTTAGCGAACGCATCGCTGTTTTTGACAACGACGGCACCCTCTGGAGCGAGCAGCCGCTTTACATCCCCTTCCTGTTTTGCATCGATCGCCTCCGACAACTGGCGCCCGCCCATCCCCAATGGCGCCGCGAGGAGCCCTATGCCTCAGCGCTGCGGGGTGACCTGGATTCCTTGTTGCGTCAGGGCAGTGCCGCCCTGGGTCCCTTGCTGGTGGCCAGTTCCTCGGGCCTCACCACGGAGGCCTTCAGCGAGGGGGTGCGCCGCTGGATCCGAACCGCGCGCCATCCCACCACGGGCCGGCCCTACACGGCCATGGTCTACCAGCCCATGCTCGAGCTGCTGCACTACCTCCGCGCCCACGGCTTTCGTACGTACATCGTCTCGGGAGGCGACGTGGCGTTCATGCGTCCCTGGAGTGAAAGCGTCTATGGGGTTCCACCGGAGCAGGTGATCGGCACCCGTCTCAAACTGGCCTATCGGGAGACTGACGGCGCTCCGGTGCTGGAGCGGCTGCCCGTGATCGAGGCCCTGGTGGACGGCCCGGAGAAGCCGGTGGCGATCGAGCAGATCATTGGTCGACGGCCTGTGGCCGCTTTCGGGAATTCCGACGGTGATCGCCAGATGCTCGCCTGGACCATGGCAGGGCATCGGCACCGCTTTGCCCTTCTGGTGCACCACACCGATGCTCGGCGGGAATGGGCCTACGACCGGCAATCGCCAATCGGACGCCTGAGCCTCGCCCTGGACCAGGCCAGGCGAGAGGGCTGGACGGTGGTGGACATGGCTCGGGAATGGCGGGTGATCCATCCGCAGCCGGATGGATCCCGCTGAGGCTGTAGCCGTTCAGAGCTGACGACGGTCGAGAGCTTCGGCCAGGCGGGTGGTGGCTGCTGCCAGTTGGGCCTGGGGATCGGGGGCGGCCACGGCCCGTTCGCCGCGTTTGAGTGCCTCGATGCTGCGCACGATCAGGAACACCACAAAGGCAATCACCAGGAAATTGATCAGGGCCACGATCACCGCACCAGCGGGCCAGGCACTGATCGCCGACACATTGGCGGCTTTCAGGGCAGGTGCGAGCAGCGAGGTCATCACCAGGCTGACCAAGGCATCCACCACCTTGCCGAAGGCGCCCCCAATCACGACCGCAACGGCCAGGTCGACCACATTGCCTTGTTGGATGAAGGTTTTGAAGTCGGAGAAGAACGAGGAACGACGCGTCATGGGGATCAGAAGAAGAATTTCAAGCCGATTTCAACGCCATTTTGGTAGCTGCTGAAGCCGCTGTCAGGCGTGTCGCCATTGTTGTAATCAAGTCCGAGATAGCGCCAGGAGATGTTGAGATCGGTGCTGTTGCCGATGGCGTAGCCCAGGCCGATCTGGGCATTGCCCGAAAGATCATCGGATCCGCTCAGATTGAAGCCACCGATGTCGGCGCGGGCGAAGGCCCGCAGTCGTGGTGAGAGAAACACCGTGGCCTGCGTACCGATCAGGGGTTGGACCCAGGTGCGACCAAAGCTGCCTTCCCGTTGAAAACTGATCACATTGCCCACATCCACCTGGGCTGAGACATCCAGCTGGGCGTCGAGGATGCGAATCCCCGCGTAGGGGATCACGCTGAATTGCCCCGGTTGGCCAACAGCGGTTTCGCGATCGCCGAAGCGATAACGCAGAGCCAGGTCGTAGATGCCTTGCACCCCTGTGACTTCTGCCTGCCCAGTGAAGATCCCCTGCTGGCCTGTTGTTGATCCGTATTGCCCCAGCCTGACGTAGCTCAGATCGGTGAGCAGTCCGATGCGATCCTTCTCCAGGCTGCCCCGGATAGAGGTTGCCCATTTCAATTTGGAGAGGGCGTCACCAAGGCTGAGATCCGTATCCGTCGTGAATCCGTTGATTGTGGTCGTTCCGGTCGTGCGGATCGGAGCAAAGCCGTAGAGCTCTACGGTTCCCTTCAGGCTCTTCGGTGTTGCGCCATCTCCTGCTGGGGTGGCCGTGGACGGCTCAGCTTTGGCAGGAGTGTCTTCGGAGGGAGTTTCCAGCTTCTGAGCATGGGCGGCAGGATGGAAGCCGCTTACCAGCACGGCGGTTAACAGGGGGCCAACCAGTTTCGCCGGGTGCATGGTGCGAGCAGAAGGATCGGGATCCATCATCTCCAGTTGAGGTGTCAAAGCCAATCCCCTGGGGGATTGTTGTTGAATTGTCCTTGCTGAAGGCCGGCGATTTGCATATCTTGCACAGCCTTGCATTTTTTGGCGCGACGGCGGTGCTGTGGCTTGCGTCATAAAAAAGATCTGCCGCGCTTGGCGCGACAGATCCTTGGGATGATTTGAACCAGACGTGCAATCAGACTCGGCTTAGGCCAAGCTGTGCTGACACCGACCTGTGCTTACACCGATCCGTAAGCCACCTGGCAGGCGGCATTGAGGAGTTCAGCTTCTTCAGCGTTGCTGGGCTCCTGGCCGTTGATCGTGCCCTGGTTGCAGTTGGCGTTGAGCTGGTAGTCGTTGCCGTTGGCCTGCACCACAAAAGTCACCGAGTCGCTGCTGGAGGGTTGAACCGTTCCGTAGAGCAATTGGTAGTTGGTGTTGGGCACCACGATGTAGGAGTTGTGGTCGTCAACGGCGTCATCGACAGCATCATTGATGATGGCTGCGGTGGCCAGGGTGGCGACACCCCAGGCTGCGGCGCGAGCGCCCCACCAGCCCCAGACGGGAGTGGACCAGCCGCCATACCAGCCGTAGTTCCAAGGCCGGGCAACGCCCCAGCCAGGACGGGCCCAGCCTGGGTAGAGGTTGACGCGATTGATGTCAACGTTGCGGTTCCAGTTGCGATTCACATCGCGACTGATGTTGCGGTTGACATCCCGGCTGAGATCACGGCTGCCATCACGGCCGAGATCACGGCTTGCGGGTTTGTCCCGGCTGGCCATGCGGTCACCGCTGCCGATGGAGCCTCCGGGGCGTGCCCCCGTTGCCGCTCGATTGCCGGCAGCGGGGCGTGTTGCTGCGGCGGGGCGATTGAGGGATGGACCCCCACCGGCGCCGCCGCCACCCACCTTCGCTTTGTTGCTCCAGCCGCCGGTGGGCTTGGCAGAGCCGCGATTGAGGCCCCCGCCAGCGTTGCTGAAGCCGCTGTGGCCACCGCCACCGGCTTTGCGCCCGCCGCCACCACCAGATTTGAGGCCGCCGCTTCCACCGCCGCCACCTTTGCGCGCGCCACCGCCACCACCGCCGCCTTTGCGGGCGATCAGCTCAGCGGATTGGCTTTCAAGCCGGCTGCTGTCAAAGGCCAGCACGGCACTGGTGGGCAGGGCGATCACTCCAGCCAGCACCAGTCCGAGGCCTGCCAAAGGAGTTTTCAGAGCCGGGTTCATTTGCCGACTCCCTTGCAACCATCGTCGTAGCAGGTGAGGTCGATGCGGCCATCGGCGCCAAATTCAACTTTGATCAGATCACGACCTGCTGTTGCGTCCGGCCGCTCTTCCCGCACGCTGTTGAGGTAGTTGGGATTGATTGCACAAAGGTCACGACCGTTGAAGCAGATCGTGTTGGTGGAAAAACGCGCGGCTGCGTTGTCGAGATTTTTCCAGGTTTTGGTGCTGTCGATCCAGACACTCATCCGCACGGGGCTTTCGGTGACGCGGATCGTCTCCACGGTTTTACCCATGATGTGGCGGTAGAGAGTGGCGCTGCCTTCATTGACGGCCTCCACCACGCACGCCTGCGGGGCTGCTCCTTTAACGCTGCACTTGGTGTCGAGCTTGTAAAGCGTGCCCGACTGGGCCCAGGCCGGAGCTACTGCGAACGCAGTGGCGGCTGCAGCCAGCAAGCCGATCCGGCTGCACAGAGTGTTGCGGTTCAACATGAATGGGAAATCCCCAACGAATGGTGGGAAACAAGAGCATCTTGACCATGGTCAAGGAGGTTGGCTGAAGGCTGTTGCGCATGGCTACAAACACCTGATCAGGCCCGAAAAGATGCTGCTAAGACGGTAAAAGTTGGCGGAAAACGAAATTCTTGGCAACCGCGTTGGGCTTTTGTTCCGACTGGAGCCCCCTCCGGTAAGAGGTGTCGCGCGCCCCCTGCCGCCACTGACCGCCCGCCTTGCAATTGACAGTTGTTATTGAGAATCGCTTGCAAAAGGCGGCGATCTTGTTTAGGTTGCGAGTCATTCGCAATAAGTCCGCGCGGCGGCCATGAGTTTTCGCTTCCTCTCCGACGACCCCGTCTCTGCTGTGCGCATGCCCGTCGGGCAAACCGTGCTGCTCGATCCAGCCCTGCGCCCCAGTGGCAGCTGCATCGAGGTGCTCGATGGCGTGGCCCGCGTGTACTGCCCCTGCGAGGAGACCGAAGGGATGACCCTTGCCTTTCTGCAGGCGGGGGATCAGCTGTGTGTTGATCGCCTCTGCAGCGAGGGCGTCTGCGTCGAGGCCCTCACGCCCCTCAGCTTCCGCAGCGATGCAACTCCCCGTCAGGGCGAGGGATTTGATGCGGTCAATGAGTGGACCCTGCAGCTGCTGCGCATTCGCCATCTCGGCAGTGCCGAACAGCGCCTGCATGCCCTGCTGGGGTTGTTGGTGCGTCGGCTGGGCCGCCGCTGCGGCAGCTGGTGTGATCTGCCCTTCCGGCTCACCCATGAGCGGATCGGCGAGCTGATCGGCACCACTCGCGTCACCACCACCCGTCTGATCTCCCGCATCCGCCAGGCCCAGTTGATCGAAGCCCCCGTTGGCGAACCCGGCATGCGCCTGGCGCCGGTGTTGATCGAAACCGCTCCCCTGGCTGCTGCCTGAGCCGCCTGAGCCCTGCGATGACCAACCGTTCCCCCCACCTCAGCGCCCAGCCATCGGCCAGCCTGGTGGCCAGCCTTTGCTACGAAATGGACCAGCTGCGCTGCCGCGGTGCGCAGGTGATGGCCGATCTGGGCCGTTGCCGTGAGGAGCGACTGCTCCAGCGTTTGAAGCGGGAGCTCGAGCAACTGCAGAGCCGCCGCCAGGAGCTGCAGGCCTGTGCCAGCCAGCTGCGCCGCAGCGTTGGACTGCGTGACAGTCTCGCCGTGGCGTTTCTGGAAGAACTGACCCGCCGGCCCCTGCCTTGCTAGGGGGTTACAACGCCAGTGATTCGGGGGCGTGCTTGCCCTCGCTCAGCTCCCCATCGATCACCAGCATGGCGGCGGGATTGGCCTGGGCGAAGCGGATCCGCCCCAGCAGGTGGGCGGCCTCGTTTTCGGAGTCGATCTGACCCTGCACCATCGGATCGAGGAATACGGTGGTGCGCACATCACCGGCCCGCTCCGCCATGGCATACAGCTGTTGCAAGGAGCTGGTCACCTCCGCCTCCATCTGGAAGACGGCGGAGAAAACCTCTTCGGCGCCTTGCCAGTGCTGGCGCGGCGGAGCCACAGCTTCGAGCAGCACGGTCTGGCCGCGGGCGACCAGGTAGTCGGCCACCAGTCCGGCGTGGTGTTGCTCGTTGCTCGCCTCTCCCTTGAGGTAGCGGCAGAAGCCCCGCAGCTCCCGCTCGCCAAACCAGATCGCCATGGCCCAATAGGTCGCACTGGCCTGGCGTTCCATCGTCAGGTGCTGCTGCAGGCCCTCCAGCAGGGCGCCGTCCATCGGCTGGGCCATCGCCCGCCCTGCGGGCCCGGTGGCCACAGGGCTGGTGGTGTTGGTGCTGGTGGTGGACTGCACCATGGTGTGGCTCGATTCGCTGTTTGCACCGTAGCCACAGTCGTCCCAAAGGAAAGGTGTTGCAATTGGCACAACCGCCGGTAATCCGGCGTCAAATCAGCGCAGAGGCCGTCATTGGCAGGCCTGAACCTTCATAGGCTGATTTAAGAGTTCGACCTCAAGACAGAGGTTGTCGCCATGGCCAAGCCCATCGGCCCCAGCAACGACGCCCCTTCGCCCCTCGGCCAGCGCGGCCCCAGCGCGGACAAGAAAAAGGGTTGCAAGCAGAGCAAGTGTTCGCACTGGAAGGGCGGCAAATGCCGCTGCGGCCGTGACTAGTTGCGCCGCTCCAGGCTTGGTATGAGGGCGAGAGAGGCGATCAAGCCAAACACCATGATCAGCACCGCCGGCGCCATGGCAGCGCCCACCCGCTCATCACTGGCGTATTGGAACACTCGCACCGCCAGGGTGTCGAAATCGAACGGGCGTAGCGCCAGGGTGATCGGTAGCTCCTTCACCACATCCACAAACACCAGCAGCGAGCCCACCAGCAGGGGACCTCTGAGCAGGGGCAGGTGAATGCGGCGCAGCACCCCCAGCCAATCGCAACCCAGGCTGGTGGCCGTTTCGTCGATGCTCGGAGGGATGCGCTCCAGAGCCGCATCGAGCCCCTGTTTGGACACGGCGATGAAGCGATCTCCATAGCCCCAGAGCAACAGCAGCACAGGACCTAGGCCGGCCGGGCCGCCGATCACCATCAGGCCAAGGGCCAGAACGCTGCCGGGAATGGCGTATCCCAGGCCGGATAAGAAGGTGAGTTGTTGCACCACTGGCTGGGGGCTCCAGCGCCGGGCGATGGCCAGCAGCAGGGCCCCAAGTCCAGTGACGCCGGTCGCGGCCAGGGCTAGGCCCAAGCTGCGTCCAGAGAGCTGCATCAGTTCGTCGAGGGGCTCGCTGCGGAGGCCCTCCCAGCCCTGCTGGATCCAGAGCATCGGGATCGCTAGGGCGCAGAGCGGTGGGATGGCCGCGATCAGCTGGGCCAGGGCAGCCCGCCAGCCATGCAAGTCCCAGGCATGGTCGCCCCCATTGGAGCCTTCCAAATTCCAACGGCGGCTGCGCTGGCGGAGCAGCCGCTCCGAGGCGATCAACACCGCCACGATGGCCAGGGCCACCAACGACAGGGCTACTGCCCCCTGGGGATCCCCTGCCAGCTGCCAGCGGTCGAGGATTCCGGCCGACAGGCTTGGAACCCCGAGCAGGCGCACCGCGCCGAGTTCGTTGACCACTTCCATGGCGCTGAGGGCGACGCCCGCGCCGATTGAGGGCAGGGCAATCGGTAGGGCGATTCGAAAAAAGCTCGCCCATGGGCCGACGCCGAGGCTGCGACTGGCTTCCAGCAGGCGGCGGCCACTCACCGAGAAGCTTTCGGTGCTGAGCAGAAAGACGTAGCTGTAATTGGCGAGGCTGAGCAGCACCACCGCCCAGCCGAGGCCATGGATTCGCAGGCCGCGGTAGCTACCCCAGTCAATCAAGCTGGCGGCCAGGAGGTAGGCCGGAAACGCCATGGGCAGAAGCTGGGCGATGCGCAGCCAGCGGCGGCCGGGGAAGCGACAAACGGCGGTCAGCCAACCGATGGCCGTGCCCACTACGGCTCCGAGGACTCCCTCCCCCAGCACCAGAAGCAAGGTGCCGCGAATCTGAGCGAGTCCATCGGGGCCCAGACCAGCGGCCTGCTCCTGGACACTGAGCAACGCCTCTTTGACCAGGGCAAGCAAGGGCAGGATGGCCAGCAGGCTGACCCCCATCACCACGGCAACCAGCCCGGCCCGGCTGCGACTGGTGTCACGCCATAGACCGATCCGGTTGCGCCATGGCAACAGGTGGAGACGATGGCGGGCCGTGCTCAACGAGATGTCTGCGACCTAAAGACGGGAACCAGCTTGCTGCACGAACCGCTACTCCCAGCCGTTGGCAGCCATCAATTGGATAGCTGCACGGGTTTTAGAGCCGAGCTGGGATGCGGAAACACCGTCAAATTTGAAATTGCCAAAGCGGCGCAGTATTGGATTGTTTCCAAAACCTTTGAGCGGGTATTCAAAGCTGCCAGATGCATACCCCTCCCCGCCTGTCGGTGAGCTAAGAAATTCAATCAGCTTGATTGCTTCCGGTTTGTTTTTGGCGTAGCGGGTGACTCCGGCGCCGCTGACGTTCACATGGGCTGGATTCGGGTATTTAATGGTGATTTTGTTGGCTAGGGTCTTGTCGGCAGCGCCGGTCTGCCCGGAAAGCATGCGGGCAACGTAATAGCTGTTAACGACGCCAACGCCGCATTCTCCGCGCGCGACGGCGCGGGCTAGTGACATGTCGCTACTGAAGACCGGCTCGGCGAGATTGTTGACCATCCCTTTGACCCATTGGGTTGCTGCCGCATCGCCCCGCAGCACCATTTGATCTCCCACCAGCGACTGGTTGTAAACACTGGAGCGATTGCGCAAGCAAAGTTTTCCCTTCAGCTGAGGCTTGGCGAGGTCGGCGTAGGTGTTGATGGTTTTGGGGTTAACCACCGACGGGTTGATCGCGAGGGCGCGCACCCGCCTGGTGAGGCCAAACCAGCGGCCCTTGGGATCCCGAAGGGAAAGGGGCACTTCGCGTATCAGTTCAGCCGAACGAATCGGCTGAAACATCCCTTCTCGGGTTGCGTTGTCGAGCCGAGCCGCATCAACCAGAATCATCACATCCGCAGAGCTGTTTTTCCCTTCTCTACGAAGGCGCTCGATGATGGCTGCATCGTTCGATTCCAGAAGACGCACCTTGATGCCAGTGGCTTTGGTGAAGCGTTCGTAAATCGCGTTGTCGCTGCTGTAGTGGCGGCCTGAATAGACGCGCACCTCGCGGGATTGCGCCATCGCCAAGCCGTTGAGGCTGCTGGTCAGGGCTGTGGCGGCTGCGCCAACGGCCAGCACACGCAGGCTGAGAGCGGAGGGCTTGAAAAGCTTTGGGAGCACAGTGGTTGCTTGCATTCGTTGCTCATGAGCCTATCCAGCTAGGCCTTGCTTCCCCGCTTCATTGATGCCGCCGGCTTGTAGCAAAAGGCACAGGTAGGCGTGGGGCTGTTGGGTGCCGATCTGCTTCAAGATGGGTGCAGGCGATCGTTTATGGAGGTTGGTTGAGCCATGCACTTTCAGCTTGAAGATCTGCTCTCAGCCCATGATCTTCAGCAGCTTCAAGCGCGATTGGCCAGTCTGGACGATTCCGCCTGGCTCCCAGGAGCTCAGACCGCTGGCAGCTACGCCAAAGCGGTGAAAAACAATTGGCAACTGGATAACCAGCATCCTGATTTTGCAGCCCTTGCAGATGTAGTGCTGTCTGCGCTCGATTGCCACCCTTTGTTTCGGGCTGCGGCGATCCCGCTGAAGATTCACAGCCTGCTGTTCAGCCGCTGCGGGGTGGGTGAGGGCTATGGCCGCCACGTCGACAACCCGTTCATGCCCGGAGGGCGAACAGACTTGTCGTTCACGCTGTTTCTCTCAGATCTGGAGAGCTATAGCGGAGGTGGCCTCACGCTCGAATTGCCCCAAGGCGAGGAGATGGTGCGGCTTTGTGCTGGCTCAGCCATCGTCTACCCCAGCGGCTATCTGCATCGGGTTGAGCCTGTCACGGCCGGAGTGCGTTATGTCGCGGTGGGTTGGGTACAGAGTGCTGTCCGTTCCTCGGAGCAGCGCGAATTGCTGTTTGAGTTGGAGACGTCTTGTAAGTCTATGGCTGCTGCCCATGGCCGTTCCGATGCCCTCGATCTTCTCTATCGCTGCCACACCAACTTGCTGCGGATGTGGGCTGGGTGACGGATGATACACGTGGGTGTTCGTCTTTGGCTTTACGCGCTGATCGCCTGACTACAGAGGGACTGTGGTGCGCCATCTTTTCTTAAAATGGAGCTGTATTTACCTGTTCTGGTTCTTGCCCATGGCCCAGCGCACCAGCCTTGCTCTTTTCCTGGCGACGGCCAGCATGATTGGGGGCTCTGCCGCTTCTGCGGCTCCAGTAGATGCAGCATCGTTCATTCCCTTCTCTGCTGAGAAAGCCCAACTTTTGGCCGATAGCGCTGAATGCGTTCCTGTCGGTGAAGGTGAAAACTGTGAGCGTGAAACCCGCAACAAACGTAAGGCGAAGTCTGTGACCAATCCCGCCGCGAATCCATCCACTCCCACGTCCAATCCCGGCGCTGTGGATGGCAGTGCAGCAGATCAGCTGAAGCAAATCGAACGGGGCGACCTCTGATGAATCGGCTCCATTGAGCTTGGCTCGTTGATCAACCTCCCCTGTTGGGGAGGTTTTTTTATGTCTTGAGGTTGGTGTCTGGGCAGCGGCCTCGGCAGCAAAAAGCCCCCTCTGAGGGAGGGGGCTGTGGGGGGTGTGAGGTTTGTGCTGGGGGCTGACCCCCTTTGGGGTTAGAAGCGGAAGGTGGTTTTCATCAGGTAGCCGATGGTGCCAAAGTCGCCAACGGTGGAGCTCCCCAGTGGATTGCTCAGGTAGAAGACAGCTGGCGTGATCGAGATGTTGTCGGTCACCTGGTACTTGTACCAGAGCTCAACGGCCAGACCCGTGTCACCGTTACTTGCTGTGCCTTGGCTCACCCATTGCGGACCGCTGAAGCCAAGCCCCAGCGTGTTGCCATCCGCGCCGATGTCATCCCATTCAAATCCTACTAGCCATTCCATTGTTTGGCTTCTTTCCGCAGTGTTGCCACCGCTAAACCAGTTCACGCCATAGCCAAGGCTGATCGAGGGAATCCAGCCGGAGTTCTCCGGTTGCCAGTATGCGTTGAGAGCCAGGGAGTTCGCAGTTTGATCTACCCCCACGACTGCCCCACCAGTAGGCGTCCCGAAGCCCATTGTGGCTCCCCCAGAACTCCAGGCGTAAGCTGCTGATACCTGCCAGTTGTTGCCGTTTCCGTAGGCCAGTTGGGTGATGAACTTCGACTGGCTGCCCTGGTTGAATAGGCCGGCATCGCCGTAGTCAATGGTGTTCGCACCAGTGCCAGTTGTGTAGATCCCTGAATTGCTGCCGCTCTGGGCAACGTAGTTGGAGCTGACGCTGAAAGCATTGCCGCTGCTGTTGCGGGTACTCCGCCACCAGGCCCCAAAACCGGCACCCGTGGAGTTGCCGTAGACGCCCGAGGCACCACGACCCTTCATCTCCTTGAGGATAAAGTTGCCGTTGCCATAGAGGGTGGGCATGCTGGCCAGCATGTAGTATCCCTCAATGCGTGGGCCCACAAAGATCATGCCGTTGGCACCCTTGGAATCGCCTACGGGGAACTGATACCAGAGCTTGTCAACTTTTAGAAAATCGGCATTAGTATTGGAGTCTTCCAGTTGGGTCAGTTTAATCGGATCGCCTGAGAAGTTACCGGAGAAGTTGCCTGCCCTGAGGCGGGTGTAGAGCAGATCCTTGCCAGTGAAGCTGGTGTCGAGATCCAGTGTGAGTCGGTAGTTAAAGGTGAAGGCTTCCTGTTTCGCCTTTCCCGCAACAGAGCTGCCGCTGCCTTTGGCAAAGTTTTGGTTGACATCACCGGTGTAGTTGGTGGCGCCGATGATCATGTCCGCTTTGCCACGCAGCTTGGTGGTGGTGGAAAACTGCTGAGCTTCCAGTTCGCCCACCTGGGCTTCCAGGCCATCGACGCGGCCCTTGAGCACGGCGAGTTCTTTCTTGAACTCGTCCATCAGGCGTTGGAGCTCGTCGGTCACCTCAGTGACGCGGTCGAGGCAGGCGTTGAGCAGGGCCGCCGCTTCATAGCGGGTCATGGCCTGGCCACCTTTGTAGGTGCCGTTGGGATAGCCGGCCACGCAGCCGTACTTCTCCACCAGGTTGCTCAGGGCCTGATAGGCCCAGTCGGTGGGCCGTATATCGGAAAACTGGTTGACGCTGGTGACCTGGTTTTTGGATCGCCAGGCCTTGAGCTCGTCGATTTCTTGCTGCTCCATGTAGTCGTTGATGGCCTCGCGGCCATTCAGCGACGCCAGTTCACCCGCGGCTGCGGTTTCAGGGGCGATGACGGCAGGCAGCACCAAGCCAAGGGCGGCAGGTGCCAGCAGCATGCGCTGGAACGGATTCATGAACTCCTCACAACAGAAGTAGGTGGATTCCCAATGAATGGGAATCAACTGCGCCTACTTCTATTGGATGAAAGGAGCTTGATCGCCCCGTTCTGATTCAAGTCAGGGTATCAAATGTCACGTGAGCTGGTGTGGAGTGCCGTTGTTGGCGAGCATTGCCTTTTTAGCCCCACGCGTACTTGCATCATGGGCTGGTGCTGCTGGAACGCAGACGCCCTGCCATGGATGTGTTGTGCAGATCAACGTCGGTCAATCGGTGCTGTTGTCCACAAACACGTCGGGCAGCTGGCTGCAACTTTCCATCACCAGTGGTTTTGGACGGTTGTCCGATTCAGAACTCACATTGGCCTTTGTTGGCCCCGGCGATGTGCAGTTGATTCGGATCCCCGCCGGTTGCGCAGGCTGTCTGGAGGCGCTGACGGATCTCTCAGTGGTCTGGAGTGATCCGCCAGATGGTCTCGGGTTCGGCGACGATTTGATCAGCGATTGGATGCTGCGGCAGTTACGGCTACGCAGTCAACCCCAGGCGGATCGGCGTCTACAGGCTCTATTTCAGGCGCTGATCTGGCACCACGGGTGCAGGATTGGCCAAGGGTATTGGCTGCCGTTTTGCCTATCCCATGGGCGATTGGCCGAGTTGATCGGTTCAACGCGCCCAACGGCAACGCGAGCGCTGCAACAACTGCGCCAAACTGGGCATTTGCGGGATCACCCCGCCCAGCCTGGCTGGTTGTTTCAACCCGATTTTCTAACGCTGGCCTAGCGGAAGCGCCGGACACGCACGGGCACGAGCACCGGCTGCATCAACCCACCGCCGCCGTTGTCGTCATCGGAGTCGGTGGTGAGCCAGAACGCCAGGCCGAACAGAGCGAGGACGCCCGTGAAGAGGATGAGTTCGGCCATGGCGTTCGGATTGGCTCGTCTAACCGTAGCCAGGCTGGCAAGGGGGTGCTGTAGCGATGGTGTCTGGTTTCGGGGCGGTTTCTACACCAGCGGAGCCAGGGCGAGCAGCCCGCCTCCAAGGGTGAGGCCTGCGGCCAGGGCCAGGCCCCAGGCGGGCTTGCTCTGGCGCAGCACGGCAAAAGTAGTGCCTACAACGGCGGTGGAGGCCAGGGCCGCCCCGATCCACCAGCCGAGCAGCTCGGAGGCGCTGCCGCCGGCTTCCTGGCCGTGCAGCATGGCGTGGACGGCCACGCCAACCGCCAGCGCCACGGTCAGTGCCTCCTGGCCGCCCAACTGGTGGCTGCGCTGGCGTGCCAGCAGGGCGAGCCCGAGCCCCGACACCGTGAGGGCGGCGAGCACTTCCGCAGCGGGCAGGTGGCCGCCGAAGGCGCCAAACATGGATCCGACCACCGCTGCAGCCAGGGCGACCAGCAGCAGGGAGGGGCCCGCCAGGGCGGCGGCACCACCCACGCCCACCAGCAGCAACAGGTGGTCGACGCCCAGCAGGGGGTGGCTGGCTCCGGCGACCAGACCGCCAGAGGCGAGGCCATGGGCCCCCGCGGGTAGGGCGGAAAGCAGGCTCAAGGCCAGGCCGGCAGCGGCGGCGGGCGCCAGTTGGCGGAGGGAGGAGGGGGGCATGGCGATGGCGAAGGCCTCAGATGCAGTATCCCGCTCAGGCGAAGCCCTTGCCGGAATCTTCGGCAACGCACACCTGGAGCTGGCGGCGCAGCGCGTCGTGGTCGAGGTTTTTGCCGATCAGCACGATCTGGTTTTTGCGGGTGGCGTCGGGCCAGTCGGAGTCGTCGATCGAGAAGCGCTTGCCGGCCAAGTGGAACACATGCCGCCGCTCGCTCTCGTTGAACCAGAGGATGCCCTTGGCCCGAAACACTTCCGCCGGCAATTGGTTGTCGAGGAAGTTCTGGAATTTGCGCAGGGCAAAGGGGCCTTCCGCCGCAAACGACAGGGACGTAAAGCCCTCGATCGCGGCGTGGTCGGGATGGTCGGCGTGGCTGTGATCGTGCGCGTGGGAGTGGCCGTGATCGTGCGCGTGGTGATGGTGCTCGTGTTCGCAGTGGCCGTGCTCGTGGTCGCAGGCGCTGTGATCTTCTTGAGCCGTGCGCTGCTGCTCGGCAACGATTTTGTCGCTCTCGAACAGGCCCACACTCAGCAGCAGCGGCAGGGGCACCTCACCTTTCACCGACCGCAGGATGCGGGCGTCGGTTTTGATGCTGCGCAGCTGCTCTTCCAGGGCGTTCAGCCGCTCTTCGGCCACCAGGTCGCACTTGTTGAGCAGCAGCATGTCGCTGTACACGATCTGGGCCCGGGCCACCTCGCCCTGCAGCAGCTCGTCGCTGAAGTTCTCCGCATCCACCAGGGTGATGATCGAATCGAGCCGGGTGGCATCGCGCAGGTCGCTGCCTAGGAAGGTCATGGCCACCGGCAGCGGGTCAGCCAGGCCGGTGGTCTCCACCACCAGGTATTCGACCGGCTCGTGACGATCCAGGATCCGATACACCGCTTCGAGCAACTCGCCGTTGATCGAGCAGCAGATGCAGCCGTTGCTCAGCTCCACCATGTCGTCGCCAGTGGCGACGATCAGGTCGTTGTCGATGCCGATTTCCCCGAACTCATTCACCAGCACCGCCGTTTTCAGGCCCTGCTGGTTGCTGAGGATGTGGTTCAGCAAGGTGGTTTTCCCAGCCCCCAGAAAGCCGGTGAGGATCGTTACCGGCAAGCCCGTGGGGGTGGGCGCCATCACGGGGGATTCGTTGGGGCTGGCCGTGGGGGCGGGGCTGGCGCTGGCGGTCATCGAATCGGGAGCTGCCGAGAGAATTGGACCTTAGGAAGGGCAGGATCGCCCCTGGCTCAGAACTGGAAGCTGGTTTTGATCAAGGCACCGACCTGATTACCGCCCCCCTGATTTCCGCCCGGGTTGTTGAGGTAGAAGATCGCCGGGGTCACTGAGATGGCATCGGTCACCTGCCACTGATACCACCATTCCCAGGCCCAGACGCCCTTCTCCGTGTCGGCCCCGTTGCGGGTGGCTGTGGCAAAGGCCGGCTGGCCCACACCCATGCCAAAGCTGTTGCCTTCCGCCAGCACATCGCTCCATTGCAGGCCCACCATCCACGACTGGCTGGTGCGCAGATTCGTGCCTGAGCTGCGGTTGAGGCCGTAGCCGGCGCTGATCGACGGGATCCAGCCACCCTCGGCCGGCTGCCAGAAGCCGCTGATGCCGAAGGCATTGGTGCTGGCCCCGAACTCTTCAATCTCGGCGGTGATAAAGGGTGTGGCGCCGGGCACACCCACGCCGCCATTGAGATAGGAGTAAATCGCCGCAAGGCCCCAGTTCTCCTGGCCATAGCCCAGCTGCACGGTGCTGGTGCCGGCTGAGGTGCTGGTGAACAGGCCCTGGCTGGAATCGGCTCCGTTGGCGGCGACGTAATTAACGCTCACGCTCAAGCCGTTGTCTTGCCACCAGAGACCCAAACCAGGGCCGAGGTTTTTGTTGTAAGCCAGGGGTGCACCGTTGAGGGTGAGGGCGTTGAGGATCGTGTCGCTGGGGTAGGCGCTGGGCCAGAGGGCGAGCATGTCTTCCTGGCCCACCCGGCCGCCGAAGGTGGCGGTGAACTGGCTGCCGATTGGGAACTGGTAGAAGAGCTTGTCGATGCCCAGCACATCGGGTCCACCCTCCTCTTGGAAGGCGATCTCCAGGGTGGAGAGCCCGCCACCGAAGGCATTGCGTTCTCCATCGAAGTTGCCGGCCCGCAGCACCGTGCGCAGCAGATCCTTGCCGGTGAAGCTGGTGTCGAGGTTGAGCTGCACGTCGTAGTTGAACGTGACCTGCTCACCGGCGGGGTTGTTGCTCACCCCACCCACCACAAAGGTGGCCAGGCCCGAAAGCTTGGTGGTGGTGGAAAACTGTCTGGCCTCGAGTTCGCCCGCTTTGGCTTCCAGGCCATCGATGCGGCCCTTGAGCACGGCCAGTTCCTTCTCGAACTCGGCCATCAGGCGCTTGAGATCGTCGGTGACGTCCGTGATGCGATCAAGGCAGGCGTTGAGCAGGGCGGCGGCCTCGAAGCGGGTCATGGAACGGCCGCCGCGGAACGTGCCATCGGGGTAGCCGGCCACGCAGCCATAGCGCTCGATCAAGTTGCTGAGGGCCTGGTACGCCCAGTCGGTGGGGCGCAGATCGGAGAACTGGCCAATGCTGGTGACCTGCTCCTGGCTGCGCGCGTAATGGTTGACGCGCTCAAGGTTGAGCTCGGTTGCTGCAGCCGTGACGGGTGTCAGCAGGCCCAGGACTGCCGTTGCAGTGAGACCTTGTCGGATCGATGCCATTTGCTTGGTCACCCAGGGCTGCGGACAGCCGCCTCGCAGAATTACCCGAGGATGATAAGGGTTCTCATTCCTGTCTGATTCCGGCCTGGCTCCGGCCTTGCTTCAGCGAATCGCCTGCCAGCTTTCGATTAGGGCCTCTTGACTGGCTCGGTCACAGCGACCTCCGAGGCCATTCACGATCAGGCAGGTGTTAGCGCTGAGGGTGGCCACCAGGCTGCTGGCGGAGCCATCGCCTGCCGGAGCCAGGCCGTCGGCCATCAAGGGCTCGGCCGATAGGGGAACGCCGCTGAGGGCGCTGATGCGCTGCAGAGCCTTGCTGGGCGGTAGTTGTTCGCTGAACAGCATCGGAACCTGCTCCTGCTTGAGCTGCTGCACCACGGCCTGGAAGGCCTGGGGCCGCAGGTTGTCGCTGCTGCTCATGGAGTCGACCAGGGGCAGCTCCTGGAGCCCATAGGCCCGCGCCAGGCTGGCGAAGGCCCGGTGCCCGCTGGCCAGGGGCCGGGCTACGGGGATGGTGGCCAGCTGCTGGCGGTTCCAGCGGTCGAGCTGGCCGAGCACGGTCGTCATCGCCCGGGCCCGGGCGGCGATACGCGTGCGCGCTGCGGGTTTGAGCTGCTCGAGCTGCTGGGCCACCAGCTGCACCATGGCGCTGGCCTGGCTGGGGTCGTGCCACACATGGGGATCCCGGTCGCCGTGATCGTGGCCTTCCTCATGGTGGTCGCCGTGGCTGTCCTGCAGCGCTTTGAGTTCGGGACTCCCCGGGACGGCCCGCTCGGCCACCGCCACCGCCTTGCTCTGGCCGGCCAAGGAGGGGGTGAGGCCATACCCATTGATCAGCACCAGCTGGGCCTGGCTGAGGTCGCGGCTCTGCTGCGGTGTCAGCCGGAACTGGTGGGGGTCATCGCCCGGTTGCAGCAGGCAGCGCACCCGCAGGTCGTCTGCGGCCAGGCGCTGGGTGATGTCACAGAGCACGCCATCGCCGGCGATCACTTCGGCGGGCGGAGGGGCTCCGCAGCCGGTAAGGGCGAGGGCCATGACAGCTCCAGCGCCAGCCGCTGCTGCCCCCGCCAAAGCTGGGCGTGCAGTGCGTGGATGCACGGGCGCTTCTTGAGGCTTGATCGGCATGACGTGGCAGCGCTGACCGGCCGCAACAGCAAAGTTGAACGATAATGGTTCTCAGTGTGGCTAGGGCGAGGCGTCTCGTTAGCGTTGGGGCCCCTGTGGCGATTCGGTGTCCCTTGAGGTGAGCCAGCTGCAGGTGCGCCGCGGCGGCGAGCTGGCCCTTGATGGGGTGAGCTTTGCCCTCGAGCGCGGCAGCCTTACGGCTCTGGTGGGTCCCAATGGCGCCGGCAAGAGCACCCTGTTGCAGGCCCTTGAGGGGCAGTTGCCGATCGCGGCCGGCACGATTCAGCTAGACGGCGCGGCCCTGACTCCAGCTCTGGTGCGTCAGCAGTTGGCCCTGATGCCCCAGCGTGGCGAAATCGCCTGGCATTTCCCGATCACCGTGCGCGAGCTGGTGGCCCTGGGGCGGATGGCGGCCCAGCGGCCCGGCTGTTGCGATGTGGAGGCGGCCCTTCAGCGGGTGGGCCTGGCGGGCTTGGCGGGCCGGCGCCTGGATCAGCTTTCGGGTGGCCAGCAGCAGCGGGCCCTGCTGGCGCGCACCCTGGTGCAGCCAGCCCGGGTGCTCTTGCTCGATGAGCCCTGCGCCGCCATCGATCCCCCCTCCCGCACGGAGCTGCTGAAGGTGATGGGGCAGCTGCGCGATGCCGGCCTCACCCTGCTGGTCAGCAGCCACGACTGGGGCCTCGACCTTGACGCTTACGACCGGGTGCTGGTGCTCGATCGCGGCCTGCTCGCCGACGGCACCCCCCAGCAGGTGCGCCATGCCCTGGGCGATCTGCGGGTGGGCAACCACTGCTGCGGCTAGGCCAGTGCTGCGGCTAGGCGCTCTGGCGTTCCTGGCAGGCGCGGCAGAGCCCGAAGAATTCCAGGGTGTGGAAGAGCAGCTGGAAGCCGGCGGCCTGCTCGCCCTTCAGCGCCACATTGTGCATCGGGCACTGCTCCAGCACCACGGAGGTGCCGCAGTCGACGCAGGTGAGGTGGTGCTCATCGCGCTCGGTGGGTGCGAACAGGGCCTCGCCGCTGGGCAGGTGGCGACAGCGGATCAGGCCCCGCTGCTGCAACTGGCGCAGGTGCCGGTACACCGTGGCCAGGCCCATGGGTTGGGGACCCTGGCGCAGCAGGGCGTGCAGGTCCTGGCCGGAGATCTCCCCGCTGGCCTGGCGCAACGCGGCCAACAGCAGCTGCTGGCGGTCGCTTGGGGCGGCAACCTGGGTGGACATGGCCGGACAGGCTGCGGCGGAGTGTGGTGATCCTATGGAGAGTCTCTGGTGGCTGCTGCCTCTGTTGCTGGCCCTGGTGATCGGCGCTCTCTGTCCCCTGGCCGGCACCCTGCTGTTGGTGCAGCGGCGGCTGTTCCTGGCCAACCTCGTGTCCCACGCGGTGCTGCCGGGCCTGGCCCTGGCGGTGGCCCTGCGGCTCGATCCGGGCCTGGGCGGGGTGATCAGCGGCGTGACCGGTGCCCTGTTGGCGGAGCGCCTCAGCCGCCGGGATCGCCCGGGCCAGGCGGGCGATGAGGCGGTGCTCAACACGGTGTTGGCTGGCTTTCTGGGGCTGGGGGTGCTGTTGATTCCCCTGTTGCACATCCGGGTGGATCTGGAGGCGGTGCTGTTCGGCGATCTGCTGGCGGCCGGGCCGATCGATCTGCTGCGCAGCCTGCTGGCCCTGGCCGCGGTGCTCCTGCTGCTGGCCTGGCGCTACCACCACTACGTGTATCTCGGGGTCGATCCTCTCGGTGCCGCCAGCGCTGGCCTGCCGGTGCAGAGGCTGCGGCTGCTGCTCACCCTGGTGACCGCCTTCACGGTGGTGAGTGCCATGACGGCGGTGGGGGTGGTGCTGGTGATTGCCCTCATGGGCGCCCCGGCCCTGGTGGCTCTCGCTGGGGCCACCAGCCTGCGCCAGGCCCTGGGGCGCTCGGCCCTGGTGGGGTTGGTCCTCAGTGGCGCAGGATTTCTGTTGGCGATCCAGCCGGCGGTGAACCTGCCGCCGGGCCCCCTGATCGGCGTGCTCTGCATGGGGCTGTTGCCGATCGCCGCCCTGCAGGCACGGTGGCTTTCAGCCCGCGGCTAGCCACAGGGCCAGCCGAACCGGCTTGGCCTGGGGCCGCAAGGCCAGCGTGGTGGCCTCGATCAGCACGGGCTGGGCCGCCCCTGTGGCCCGGACCCGGGAGCGCAGGGTGAGCAGCAGCTGCTGGCTGGTGGGATCAAACAGCAGGGGGGCACCGGGCTCCACCTCCCAGCCCGTTAGCGGGCGTTGCAGAAGCAGCTGGCCGCGGCGATCCAGGGCCAATAGCTGGGGGTGCGATCCCCGGGCCCAGTCGCTGACCACCAGCCACACCCGCTCGCCGCCCCGGTCGCAGGCACTGGCCAGCACGGCTTCCCCGCCGATCCAGAGTTGCCGCGGCGGCTGGCCGGGTTCCACCAGCTCCAAGGAGCGCCGGTAGTCGGGCCAGTGGCGCACCAGCAGGGCGCGGCCGCTCACGGGGCAGAAGCTGCTGAGTTCCCGGCTCCCCGGCAGCACCTGGCGCCGGCTGGGCTGCCCCGGCAGGTTGTGGAGGGTCAGTCCCTCCAGTTCGGGCACCACCAGCCCTCCCCCCTCCGGCAGCAGCTGCATGGGCCCGGTGGCGCTTTGGGGGATGGCAACCTCTCCCCCCTGCACGCGGCGCAGCACAGTGCTGCCTGGATCCAATGCTGCGGTGGCCGACTGCACCAGCAGATCGCCCCGCTGGTTGCTGCTCAGGTGGGCAAACAGCAGGGGGGCGCTGCTGAGCGGCTGGAGTTGGCCGGGCCGGGGTTCGGAGAGCGTCTGGGGGGAGCGCACCAGATTGCGTTGCTGCAGCGGCAGCAGCCACAGCTGATGGGAGCCCTGGTCGTTGCCGCTGAGCAGGGCCACCCCGGAGCCGTTGCCGAGCGGCATCACCTGGGCCAGCTGGGGCCACACCGGCGTCAGCGGCTGCCAGCTTCCATCGCGCCGTTGCAGCTGCAACTGCTCGCCGCCGGGCACCGGCACCACCGCCAGCAGCCGCGGCCGGGGGTCCCAGCGCCAGCGCTGCCGTGGCAGGGGCAGGTTGCGGCGGTCGACGCCGGCCAGCAGGAGCGTTAGGGGCCCGGGGATCGTTTGACCCGGCCGCAGCAGCAGGCGCAGGGGGTTGCCCTCCCCCAGCCAGCGCCAGGCCAGCGGTGGTTTGAGGGCACTGTCGCGCTCCAGGCTGGTGCGCTGCATCGGCCGGCTGAAGCGCAGATCCAGGGCCGCCGGCCCCGAACTGGCGCTGAAGGCTTGGAGCTCCACCAGCCGGGGTGGGCGCCGCAGCAGCAGTTGTTGCTGCAGGGCTGCCAGGCCGAGCCCGCCCGCCAACAGCAGCAGCACCCGTTTCGTGGCCTGGTTCATGGCTCTCCCCTGCTCACGGTTCGAGGGGCCGGCGGGGCCGGGGGATCGGCCTGATCTGCTCGGCCACCACCACGCTGCGGGTTTGGCCGTTGTGCTCCTCCATCGCCATGGTGCCCTGCACCGCCAGCCACTGATCGGCCCGCGGCTTCTGGCCCGCCGGCCAGCGCACGGGGAGCCCCACCGGTGTGGCATCGGCCAGGCAGCAGCGCACGAGCAGGCGGGCCAGCTGGGGTTGGTCGTTGTTCTGGGGCCACACAAACCCGCTGATCCGCACCGGATCCCCCGCGTAGAGGCTGGGGTCGGGCTGGCTGCGCAGCAGCCGCACCCAGTCGGTGAGGGTGCGCTGGGCCGGCGGCAGCACGAAGCTCAGCTCCGCCTCCTCGCCGAGCTCGGCCGGGCGGTTGGCGGCCAGGTCGCTGAAGGAGGGGTTGGGTGGGATCGCCAGCACCAGCAGGGCGACGGCGATGCTCAGCCCCAAGGCCAGCTGGGTGGCCCGCGGCGTGGACAGCCGCCGACCCGGACCCATGGCCAGGTCGCGGTCGGCCTTCAGCACCAACCCGGCGAACACCAGCAGGGCTACGCCGCTCAGGCCCACCAGCGGGTGGAAGACGCCGTTGAGCAGCAGATCCAGCCGCCCGCTGAGGGTGCTCCCCAGCAGCACCGCTCCCCACAGGGCCAGGGCGAGGGCGCGCATCACAGCAGCACCAGGTTGACCCACTGGCCCAGCACCAGCACGGCCACGGTGGCGGCCGCGGCGGTGATGGCGATGGCCCTGGGCTGGAGCAGCACCCGGAACAGGCCCAGCAGCTTCAGATCCACCACGGGCCCCAGCACCAGAAAGGCCAGCAGGGCCCCGGGGGTGATCTGGGCGGCAAAGCCCAAGGCCAGGAAGGCATCCACGCTGGAGCACACCGACACCACCACCGCCAGCAGCATCAGGCTCAGCACCGACAGGGTCGGGGCTCCCCCCACCGCCAGCAACCAGCTGCGGGGCAGCAGGGTCTGCACCGTGGCGGCGATGACGCAGCCCAGCACCAGCAGCGCCGCCAGATCCAGAAACTCGCGGCTGCCGTGCTGCAGCACCTCCTGCAGCGGCGGGCGGGTCGGCTTGGCCGGCAGCGGCGGGGGGCTCACGGCTCCCACTAAGCCAGTGCGACGCTCCAGCAGTCCCACCTCCGCCAGCGGTTGGCTCAGCCGCCGCTCCTCCAGCAGCACCGGATCGAGCAGGGCCGTTTCGGGCAGCAGCCGCAGCACGCTCGCCAGCAGCAGGGCCAGGAGCAGGGCACCGGCGGGCCGGGCTGCCAGCAGCCAGGGTTGGTTGGGGAAAGCGGCCCAGGTGCTGGCCAGCACGATCGGGTTCAGCACCGGAGCGGCGAATAGAAAGCCCAGGGCCGTGCCCAGGGGGGCACCGCCGGCCAGCAGCCGCCGCGCCACCGGAACGTTGCCGCACTCACAGGCCGGCAGGGCAAAACCAAGGGCGGCTCCGGTGAGCGGACCCAGCAGGGGATCGCGCGGCAGCTTGCGCAGCCAGGCGCCACCGGGGGCGAGCCAGCGGGCCAGGCTGGCGATGCCCACCCCGATCAGCAGAAACGGCAGGGCCTCAATCAGCAGCCCCTGAAAAATGGCCCAGGCGGTGGCCAGTCGCTCCAAGGTTGGCTTGGGGAAGGCCCGCAGACCCTGGCATAGATGCGGCGGATCTGCCTTGCCGGCCGGCTCAGCCGCCTCGAGTGGCCCCGAACCAATCCGGCACCGCCGTGTAGCAGGCGGCGTTCTTTTCGTTTTCCCGGGCCTCCACCTTCCAGCAGCAGGTGCGTCCTCCATCGCGCCCCTGCAGCAGGGCGTTGGCCCAGTTCCACACCAGTTGGGCGCTGGCCTCCATGCCCACGTTGTCCATCACCCGTAGGTTGAGGGCGCCCTGGTCATGCAGGGCCTGCCACTGCTCGAGGAGCGGGTCATCGGCATTCACCAGAAAGGTGTGGTCGAATTGATCGGCCAGCTGGGCCTGCAGGGAGCTGAGGCTGGAGAAATCCACCACGAAGCCGTGGGCATCGAGGGCGGTTGCCTCAAACCAGCAGGTGAAGCTGCGGCTGTAGCCATGCACGAAGCGGCAGTGGCCCGGGTGGCGCCACTGGCGGTGGCAGCAGGGATACCCGCTGAAGGTCTTCGAGCAGGTGAAGGCGGCGGTCATCCCCTGGGACAGCGAGTGGTGCGGGAGAATCGGGATCGATGGATCGGCAGCCCGTGAAGGCATCATTTCAGGCCCCGGATCCCGGATCCACAGCCGCACTGCTCGCGAGCCTGCAGTTCAACGAGGCCGGCCTGATCCCCGCCGTGGCCCAGGACTGGCTCGATGGTGCCGTGCTGATGGTGGCCTGGATGAACCGCGAGGCGATCGAGCGCACCCTGGCCAGCGGTGAGGTGCACTACTGGAGCCGCTCGCGGCAGGAGCTTTGGCACAAGGGCGCCACCAGCGGTCATTTCCAGAGTCTTAAAGGCCTGCGCTACGACTGCGACGCCGACGTGCTGCTGCTCACCATTGAGCAGCGCGGCGATGTGGCCTGCCACACCGGTGCCCGCAGCTGCTTCTACGACGACGGCCCCGCGCCCACAGCCGGAGGCCCAGCGGCTGCGCCGCCGCCGGCCGATGTGTGCACCGAGCTGATGCGTGTGATCGAGGGGCGCCGCGACCATCCCGAGCCCGGCAGCTACACCAACAAGCTCCTGGAGGGGGGCGACAACCGCATCCTCAAAAAGATCGGCGAGGAGAGCGCCGAATTCGTGATGGCCTGCAAGGACGCCAACGCCGCCGAGATCGCCGGTGAAGCGGCCGACATCGTCTTCCACCTCCAGGTGGCCCTGGCCCACCACGGGGTCAGTTGGCGCCAGGTGCAGCAGGTGCTGGCAGCCCGCCGCGGCGGGCCGCGGCGGAGCTGAGGACCGCCTCAGCCTGTGCTGAGCATGGCCGCAGCAATCCAGATCACCAGGCCGGTGAGCACGAAGCCTCCGGTAGCCACGGTGTATTGCCAGATAGCTTGAACCCTTGGTGTGGGCTGGCCTTCCAGCCAGGCTGGGCGGGCCCAGCCGCCGCCGTCTGTCCAGGGGTTTAATCCTCCGGTGGGTGCGCGCCTGGCCATCGCCTCACGCCAGTAGAAGTCGTAGCGGGGGGCTTGCTGGTTGAAGGGCATGGTGCCTACGGCCTGGCCGGGAAGTACCCGCGAGCGCTGAACAGGCACCAGGCTGTCGCCGAAGTTGTCGCGGTATTCGTCGGAATTCAGTAAGGCGTCAACAAACTTGGGCAGCCCCTGCTCGGCGATCACGATCGACCAGGCGATCTGTTCGGCTTTTCCATGCACCGGGCGGCCGAGTACCCGGCCCACCACCTGCTCCACCACCCGGTAGTTGCTGTTGCACCGGTAGAAATCTCGCTGGAATTTCTCCGAGAGCAGCAGTTGGCGGATGAAGTCGCGGGTGCTGATCTGGCCGGAACGCAACTGGGATTCCAGCACCTCATCCCGATCCACCTTGAAGGCATGGAAAAAGATCTGGCGGTAGGCCTGCTCGATCAGTGCGTCGGTGGCGGCCCGATCTCGCTGCAAGCAAGTGGTGTCGCTCTGGCGCGGGGTCTCCTCACCGGGGGCCAGAAAGCTGCTCACCCGGGCGTTGTTGGTGAGCGGTTTGGTGGCTAAAACTGGCAAGGGCATCGGACAGGGATTGCTGTAAGCGCGAACGTATGTGAGGCCGTGGCGCGCTTTCGCCCAATCGAGCCGAATCACAAACAACGTTACGCCGCGCAATAGAACGCAACCTGAGAGGTGATCCCCAGCGTCTAGCGCGAGGAATCAGGGGGCAGCGCTGTTCCTGGTGAGCTGCCCTTGAGCCCGGGTTGGGCCTGCAGCCAGCGCAAGGTCGCCCGGTCGCGGGGGCTTAGCTCCAGCACCGGCTGGCTGCCGGGGATGGCGGCCAGAGCATCGCCGGGCTGATCGCTGTGGCCCCAGAGCCCGAAGGCGTGGCCAAGCTCGTGCAGGGCCGTGGCTTGCATGGCCTGCACGCCCTGGCCGGGGCTGAGTTGCACGGTCACCTGGGGTTCGAGCTGCCACGGGCCGGCGAGTTGTCCCGGCGCGCCCCGTTGCACCTCCACCAGCATCAAGGTGGCGCGGCCGTGACTGGCCCGCTTGTTCTGCACGGGGGGCCTGCGCCGGAGGAGCTGCACCTGGGCGCGGGCGGGGTCGGCCACCACCGTGATCGGCAGGATCTGCTGCCAGCTGGCCAGGGCCCCATCCACCGCCTGGCGCCAGCGGCCATCCCACAGGGCCGCCGGCCCCTCGCTGGCGCCGGGCTCGATCCAGACGCACCAATGGTTCAGGCGCGGCCAACCCAGGGGGGTGGGCTTCAGCCGGTGGCGGTAGTCGGCGGGGCTGGGGGGCGGCACAGCGGGTGGCATCGGCCGCGACTCAGTGAGGTCCGCGGCACGCTTCACCTGCAGCGGAGGGCAGGGATCGGGCAGCGCAGGTGCCGCCCAGGCGGCTTGGGCCAGGCCGCCGAGCAGCCCGGCCAGGAGCGGAAGGGCACGACGGCCCCCCATCAGGCGGCCGGGAGCCCCACACCGCGGGCCATCAGGGTGGCCAGCAGGGGCACCAGGGCAAAGCCCACCAGTTCGATGTTGAGGATCCAGCCCAGGCGATTCGCCAGGGCTTCGCTCACCTGGGGCAGTTCGCCCTTGCGCAGGGGGATGGCCCAGAGGATGTAGGTGATCGTGGGGTAGAGCGACAGCCCGCCCACGCTCAGATAGAGGCCCACCTTCCACCAGAACAGGGGGTTTTGCGTATAGAACTCAGAACCCTGACCGAAGTACAGGACCCGCAGGATGCCGCTGCCCAGCAGGGCCAGGGCCGCCAGTCCGTACACCACATCGGTGATCACCATCAAGGTGGCGTCGGCCTTGCTGGGGTTGGGCTTGATCAGCCGCCGCTCCAACACCAGGGCGCCGAAGCAGAGCATGAAGCTCAGATAGTGCACGTAGGCCACGCCCGCCCGGGAGAGCACATCAGGGGGGATCGCGGCAAAGCCGGACATGGTTTGCAGGCAGTGGCCTGCAACCGTAACTGCCGGCTCTGCTCCCCTGCTGTGGCTGATGGGGCGTGATCGATGCAGCTGTCTTTGCTGGCATGTTCAAATCCGCAGCCTTTGTGAAAACCGCACAAGGCATGAAATTGGGAAGGAAGGTTGAAAGTTGGAAGCTTTTCTGCTGGTCGGTTTCTGGTTGCAAATTGCCCTTAGGTTCAATTCACTGCATGCGTGAACCATGGCTAGCTCTTTGAGCGCCTTTCTCGGTGAGATCGGTCGGCATCAGTTGCTGACCCCGGAGCAGGAACTCACCTTGGGTCGAAAGGTGCAGGCGATGGCGGAGTTGCAGGAGCGCTGCCGCGACGCCGGAGGATCCGGCCCCGCCTGCGATTTCGACGAGTTGGAGCGCCGCACTCTCAAAACGGGCGAACGGGCCAAAAATCAGATGATCACGGCCAATCTGCGGCTGGTGGTCAACCTGGCCAAGCGCTATCAAAACAAGGGCCTGGATCTGTTGGATCTGATCCAGGAAGGCACCTTGGGCCTCACCCGAGCCGTTGAGAAATACGACCCCACCCGCGGCCACCGATTCAGCACCTACGCCTATTGGTGGATTCGTCAGGGGCTTAACCGTGCCCTATCCACCCAAAGCCGCACCATTCGTATTCCCGTCAATGTGAATGAAAAACTGACCAAATTGCGGGCAGCCAAAGCCCGTTATCTCCAGGCCAATGGCACGGCTCCCCGGCCGTCTCATCTGGCCCAGATCCTGCAGTTGCCCTTGGCCGAGGTGGAGGAGCTGCTGGGTTGCGAACTGCGCAGCATCACCGTCAGTCTTCAGGGGGTGGTGAAGTCGAAGTCGGACCCCTCCGAATTGGTGGACGTGTTGCCCAGCCCCGAGCTGCCGCCGATGGAGCGTGCCGAGCTTGCAGAGCGCACGGCCACGGTGTGGACCCTGCTGGAGCGCGCCAACCTCACCCCCAAGGAGCGCACCGTGGTGATGCTGCGCTTTGGCCTCGATGGCAGCCATGAATGGCGAACCCTGGCTGAGGTGGCCCGCCAGCTGGAGTGCAGCCGTGAATATTGCCGTCAAGTGGTGCAGCGGGCGCTGCGCAAGTTGCGGAAAACCGGCATCGACAGCGGCTTGGTGGAGGTTGTTTAGCCCCCGTTGGAGCGTTGAATGGAAGGGTTGGCTGCTGTGCTGCCCGTGACGGATTCCGTGAATGCCGCTTCCGTGGATCCCGCTTCTGTGGATGCCCAGGTGCTGGAAAGCACCGTGGTGGATGAGGCGGTGTTGCTCAAGTTGCTGCGTCGAGCCGGTCGCACCCTGGCTCGTCCAGCCTTGGAATGCCTGGAGCTGCTGCTCGATCCCCAAACGCCGGCCTCGGCCAAGCTCACGGTGTTGGCGGCCCTCACCTACCTGTTGGTGCCCCTCGATCTGATTCCCGACTTCATCCCCGCGGCGGGCTTCAGTGATGATCTGGTGGCGGTTACGGCCCTGCTTGGCCTCTGCACCCGCCACCGCACCGATGCCATTCGGCTGCGGGCCCAGCGCAGACTGGACCGTTGGTTCCCCCTGGATCGCTGACGGCGATGTCCACCCTCACCAGCAACGAGCTCGAGGATCTGCAGACCTTCCTCAAGGATTGGCTGCGGCACACGGGCCGCACCCAGGCGGATCTGCGGCGCGCCCTCCAGGCGGGCTCGATCCGGATGCCGGTGTTGCTGGAGGTGCTGCAGCGCACCTACAGCCGCGATGGGCTGCCGGGGCTGGCCGACCAGCTGTGCCGGGTGGAAGAGCTGTGGCAGAGCGAGGACGGCGCCGGCGGGTCGGATGACGCTGGGCTGCCCGGGCTGGAGGCTTCCCTGGGTCAGTTGGATCTGCTGTTGCAGGAAATCCGTCAAGACCAACAACCTTGATGTTTCCCGGTCAAAGTGGGGTGATGTCCTTTTTCCCCGCGATGCAGCGCACCGGCGCGTTCTGGCCGTCCCTGGCGGCCTGCGGTTCGATCAGCCTGGCCTGCGGCCTTGGAGTGTCCCCTGCCTGGGCCCAGGCCGAGAGTTTCTTGGTTGGACCTGGCAGCTCTGTCGGCCCTTCCACCAAGGTGAAGCCCAAAAACTGCGTCACCGGTCCGGATGGATCGATCACCTGCGACACCCAACTGGAAAATTCACCCAGCGACACCCAGGCGCGTCCGATTTACGAGCAGTTCAAGAACTAGGTGCCTCCGGGATGACCAAATTGCGCCGGCTGCTGCAGGACGCCAGCTATCTCCACCTGATCGACCGCAGCGAGCAGGCCCTAGCCAAGGTGCTTGGTCTTGTGCTGCTGGTGGTGATGGTGGCTGGCACCGTGCAGTTGATCGGTGCGGTGGCCCTGGCGGTTGTGCAGCCAGACACCCCTTGGCTGGGCAGCAAACTCAACTCGGTGCTGGGGGATCTCCTCACCCTGTTGATCGCCATTGAGGTGCTGCAGAACATCACCTCCTATCTGCGCCGCCACGTGGTGCAGATCGAGTTGGTGTTGCTCACCGCCATGACCGCCGTGGCGCGGAAGGTGATTGTGCTGCCCCCCGGTGCCGAGAGCAAGCCCCAGCTGCTCGCCGGCCTCGGGGTGGCTGTGCTGGCCCTGGCAGGCGCCTACTGGCTGGTGCGCAGCCTCAGCCTCCGCAAGCCTCCTTCCAGAACAGGGCCAGCCATACGGTTCCGGGAGCAGGATCGGTAGCGGCCACCCGGTGACGTTGGTGGGCCGGAATCAGCAGGCTGTCGCCGCGGCAGAGCTCCCGCTGATGGTCCTCCCCGTCGAACTCCAGCCTGGCGCTGCCCTGGAGCAACACCACCCACTCGTGTTCGCTCTGGTCGTACCAAAAGCCCGGTGGGCTTGACGCCTGACAGGAATGGATGCGCTCCAGTCGCCAGGTGAGCTGCTCGACCAGCACGGTGATGCATTCTTCGCCCGCTGGCGGGCAGGACGCGGCCAGCAGGTTGTCGCCGGCGGCGGCAGGCGGATCGGTTTCTCCCCAGCGCCGGCCGATTTCGAAGCCCCGGCTGCGGGCCAGGGCCACTACGGCGTGGTGATCGCTGCAATCCCGCAGGGCCTGGCGCAGGATCGGATCGGCCTCGCTGAGGGCCACAAAGGCATTCAGCTGGCGCACCTTGTCCAGAAATTGCTGCAGCTGTGCTTCAGCCACCGGGGGTCTTCATCGCGTTAGGTCCCGTCCAGCCGGTGGATGGGCTCAGGGTCTTGATCATCCGCCATCGCTGGAAGGACTCGCCAGCAAAAATCACAGTTTCCTCCGCGTCGATGCACCAGCCGAGGCGCAGCAGCAACGGTTTCGACAATTGACTGGCTTCGGTGCGCCACTGGCGACAACCCTGTTGCCTGACATAGAGCTCAAGGGCCCGCAGAATGGCGCTGCTGCGGCCTTGCCGGCATGAGCGTGCGCGGCAGTACAGCAACGACAGCCGATCGACGGGGTCGAGTAGTCCAAAGGCCTCAATGACTGCTGGGCTGGTCTCGCCGGTGGCCTGGCCGTGTTGGCCGAGTTTGCCGCAACTGGCCAGGCCGTACCCACGCTGCAGCGCTTCTTTGATGGTGTTGCTGCTGGTGGCGTGGTTGGACCAGGCCGCAATCTGGGCAGGGGTGTAGAGGCCTTGGGCCTGGCTGATCACCGCATCGCGATACACAGCAGTCACCTGATCAAGATCGCCCGGACGCAGCACACGCAGGCTCTCCATCCATCTCACCACCTCGGTGTGCTTTCTATCACTGCTCCTCGCCGCGCCATTGGAAGTGGGCTGAATCTTCTGGCGTTGATTTGAACGGTAAAGCTTGGCAGCTGCTGTTAATGCTGTACATTCTGGATGTAATCACCTTGGGAAGTCCCCTCCCATTCCACCCAACCCCTAAATCGATGCTCACTGGATCAGAACTGTTGGCCAAGGTCAAAGAGCTTGGCGATGTGGGCAAGTCGGAGATCGTCCGGGCTTGCGGGTATGTCTCCAGCAAGAAAGACGGCGGCGAGCGCCTCAATTTCACGGCCTTCTACGAGGCTCTGCTGGAAGCCAAGGGTGTTGAGCTTGGCGGCACTGGCAAGGTTGGCAAGGGCGGTCGCAAGCTCAGCTATGTGGCCACCGTCCAGGGCAACGGCAACCTCTTGATCGGTAAGGCCTACACGGCCCTTCTCGATCTCAAGCCCGGTGATGAATTTGAGATCAAGCTTGGTCGCAAACAGATTCGTCTGATTCCCGCCGGCGCCACCGACGAAGACGAAGAGTGAGCTTTGGCTTCGGCCGATAGGCCTATTGCCAGATGTCTGACGACAGATCACCCCGGCTTGTCCGGGGTTTTTTGTTGGGCCGGCCTTGCCGCCGTAGGCGCACACTGGAACCAGCGATGACGGAATGGACGTGGTGGTGCAGAACAGCTGGGATGGCTCGGCTTGGTGGCGGACCGTGTTGCGGGCCGTGCTGCCGGTGCTGCTGATGGCGCTGCTGCTGGCTGGGGCGGCACCAGTCTGGGCGGACCTTGCGGGCGCCGATGGGGGCCAGCTGTTTGCGAATCACTGCGCGGGTTGCCATGTGAACGGCGGCAACATCATTCGCCGCGGCAAAACCTTGCGGCTGGCCGCCCTGGAGCGCAATGGCATCCACGATGCCCAGCGAATTGCCGCCATCGCCGCCGTTGGGCTCGGACAGATGTCGGGCTACGGGGCCGTGCTGGGAGACGGCGGACCGGAGGCGGTGGCCGACTACGTGTGGCAGCAGGCCCAGTTGGACTGGCCGCGGGCTTGAAACCTGTTTAAAAGGCCTGAATCCAGGGGTACACCTTCACTTCGGTCCAGATGCCCTGGCGCCAGTAGATGTCACCTTTCACCAGGGTTTCCACCTGGTCCAGGCTGTCGGCTTCGTAGATGCCGAACACGTGGGTGCTGCCCTCGGTGGGGCCGAGGGTGATCAGGGTGCCGGCATCTTTAAGCTTTTGCAGCCCAGCTAGATGCTCTTCCCGGTAAGGGGTGCGCCTCTCGAGCGCGTTGTCGCAGTAGGTGCCCCAGAGCACGAAGCGCATGGTGGTGGTGATCGGTCGCGCCTGAGGCTACGGGTGCCACGCCACAGGTGTCTTGCAGTGGCGTTATAACTGAGACATCACTTTCTGGATGTTCATGCGCCGCCGCTCCTTGGGCCTTGGTGTTGTGTTGATGGTCGCAGGCTTCGGTCTCGCTTCCGCTGGCGCCCTGGCTGGAGACAACATGATGGATCAGATGGTTCGCAAGTACTGCCTCAAGGCGGTCAACGATGAGGTGAAGGCATCCGGCAAGCCCGCTCCCGAAGGGATGCAGGATTTCACCTGCGATTGCGTGGTGCAGCAGATGAAGAAGCGTCAGTCGATTGACGTGGCCAAGACCACCTGCAAAAAACAGGCAGCGACCAAATATCACCTCTGACCGCCTCTGGTCGGATGGAGCGGGGGCTACCGGCTGCTCAGCCTGGTGATCCCCAGCGCCCCATGAACGGCCAGCGCACCGTCAGCGGTGCCGTGCCCGCGTCGGGCCAGAGGACGGCCAGCTCTGCCTGCAGGGCGGGCAGAGGATCGATCCCGGCTTCCCGGCTGCGCTGCACCGCCGACCAGGTGCCGATGTGGGCCATCAGCTCGCTCAGGGTCCAGTGGCGTTCGATCCAGAGTCCGGTCGGAAAGGGCCACTCCTCGCCGGGGAAGACGAGGCCGGCGTAGGACTGCTCCACCCATTTCCGCTCGGCCGGCCACCAGGGTGCCAGGGTGCTGTTGTGGAAGGCATCCAGTGGGGCCTGGAGCCGTGCCTCGGGCAACAGCAACGGCAGGTAGCCGATCCAGGCCATCACGGCTCCTGGTTTGCAGACACGCCGCACTTCCGAGTTGAAGGGCTCGCCGGCGAACCAGTGCACGGCCGCGGCCACCAGCACTCCATCGAGGCTGGCATCGCCCAGGCCGCTGGCGGTGGCATCGGCCTGCTGATAACGGATTCGGGGGTGGGGGCCGGCCGCCGCCAGCTGGGCGGCGCTGGCATCGGTGGCGATCACCCGGGCACCGGCCTCGGCCAGATCCACCGAGGCCTGGCCGCTGCCGCAGCCGCAGTCCCACACCAGGGGATCGGCGGGGAGGCGGTCCAGGAAGGCGGCGTAGAAGGCTGCCGGGTAGGTGATCCGGTGGCGGGCATAGGCGGCAGCCACAGCACCGAACCAGTTGCTGACCTCACTCATCGCCGCTGCAGCACCAGGATCCGGTTGTTGGCCGGCATGGCCACATCGGCCAGGGGCACGAGGCCGAGGCCCTGGGCCTGTTCCACCAGCGCCAGGGCATCGCGCACCCCCATGGTCGGATCGAGGCTGCGCAGGTGCTGGTCGAAGGCGGCATTGCTGGCGGCGGTGTGCGCGCCCCCGTCGTGGAAGGGGCCGTAGAGCAGCAGCAGCCCGCCGGGGCGCAGCACCCGGGCCGCGCCGGCCAGCAGCAGGGGCACGGCAGTGGCTGGAACGATGTGGGTGGTGTTGGCCGTGAACACCGCATCGAAGCTCTGGCGAGGCCACTGCCCTGCGTCCGTCACATCCAGGGCGATGGCAGGCGGCAGGCCTGGGCTCAGGGCCGCCAGCTGGGACTGCAGAGCTGCCAGGTTGTCCTGGCGCTCACTGGCCTGCCAGGTGAGGCCGGCGATCTGCTGGCAGAAGAACGCGGCGTGTTGGCCGCTGCCCGAGCCGATCTCCAGCACCTGGGCGCCGGGCGGGAGCCAGTCTTGGAGCACCGCCAGGATCGGGCCCTGGTTGCGTTCGCAGGCGGGGGAAAACAGCACGCGCTCGCCTGTCAGGCGTCGAGGCCCGCGCGCAGTTCCGCGCAGAAGCGCCCGGCCGCGGCTGCCACGTCGGCCTGCTGCCCGTGGGCTTCGGCCATCACCTTCACCAGGGCACTGCCCACGATGGCCCCATCGGCTCCCCAGTCGCGCACCTGGCGGGCTTGCTCGGAGCCGGAAATGCCAAAGCCCACGGCCACCGGCGTGTCGCCCTGGGCCTTGAGTTGGCCCACCAGGGTGCCCACCCGCGATTCCAGGTTGGTGCGCACGCCCGTCACGCCGGTGACGCTCACCAGATAGGTGAAGCCGCGGCTGGCGTGGTGGATCCGGGCCAACCGTTCAGCAGGGGTGGTGGGGGCTACCAGCAGCACCAGATCCAGGCCCGCAGCGGCCGCGATCGCCGAGAGCTTCTCCGCTTCCTCCAGGGGCAGGTCGGGCACCACCAGCCCGGCGGCTCCCGCGGCGGCAGCGGCGGTGCAGAAGGCCTCCATGCCCCGGTTGAGCAGGGGGTTGCTGTAGGTGAACAGCACCACTGGCATGGTGAGCTCACCCTTGAGGGAGCGGAGCATCTCCAACACTCCGGCTGGGGTGGTGCCGGCCTTGAGGGCACGGCTGGCAGCGGCCTGGATCACCGGCCCGTCGGCCAGGGGGTCGCTATAGGGGATGCCCAGCTCGACCAGGTCGGCACCGTGGGCCTGCAGCGCCAGCAGGCTGGCCCGGGTGCTGGCCAGATCAGGATCCCCCGCCATCAGAAAGGGCATCAGGGCACAGCGGCCCTGTTGCCGCAGGGCCGTGAAACGCTGCTGAATCGGGGTAGGGGCGGCAGTCACAGCAGCAGCGGCAGTCACGGCAGCGAAAGGGGCTTCGGCCTGTGAGCCTATGCCTCGCCCTGGGGGGCTTCCGGCAGTTGGCCCGTTTCCCGCAGCAGGCGCTCCTGCTCTTCGGGGCTGAGGGCCTCAAACTTGCGTTGCAGTTCCTCGGTGGTGAAGGCGTCGTAGGCCTCGCGGTACTGCCGGCGTTGCTGGATGAAGGTCATCTGGCCGGTGACCACCCGGAAGAGATAGCTGCCGGTCCAGGCGAGCACCAGCACCATCAACAGGGCTGAGGCGGCGATGCCAGCCGAGAAGCCCTCAAATCCGCCGAACTGAAACAGCGCATAACCCAGGCCCCCCAGAGCGAAGACCCCCAGGGCGAGTAGCAGGGCCTTGCCGTTGGTCATGGGGTCAAACCTCGCCCTGGCCTGCCATGCGCAGATTGATGAACGGGGAAAACAGGATCAGGCCAGGAAAAAACAGGAACACCAGGCCGTAGACCCCGAAGCGCTCCAGCTTGCCCATCACCGTCCAGCGCTTGATCATCCAGGCGTAGAGCAGCAGGGGCACGGCCACCAGGTAGGCGCCGCCCAGCACGACGTAGGCCGCCAACACCAGCAGCGTGTCCGGGGAGATGGAAGAGAGCAATCCGGGCAGCGGCACAGCGGGACTGTGGAGTGAATTGAATTTAGGATGCTCAGGCTGGGGGCATGGCGGAATTGGTAGACGCAGCGGACTTAAAATCCGCAGACGGCAACGTTGTGGGGGTTCAAGTCCCCCTGCCCCCATATTCCTGCTGCTTGGGCTGGGATTCGGTCTAAGATCACGAGAACCGGCAGAAGCCGGCGGGCTGCAGAGCCCGCGCAGGCCGGAACCAGCACCATTTATCCCCTGCGCTTCCTGGGGATTGCCGACCAAGACAGGCCCACGCGTCAGATTGTTCAGCCAGACCGCCTTGTGTGATTCCCTGCGGGGGATGGCGGTCCACCGGTGCGAGATCCATATCCGTTCATTTCATTTGTGATGTTTTCTTCGTTTTCCCTTTCAACACGCTCCAAATCCAGTCGATCCAACCGGGTCAGCTACCCCAGCTGCCCCATCCAGCAGCGTCCCCAGGGGCGGCCCCTGGCCCAGCCCCTCACATGGGAAGAGTTGTTGGGTCAGCGCTAAGCCCCGAGAAGGCGCTCCCGTTGCAGATAGACGCGAATTAATTTTTCGTCCATCAGTCCCTGGCGTGCCAGGGGGGCTTCATTGCAGCGCTCAAACAGGCCCAGCAGGGTGGACGCCTGGAACACGAAGCCCCGCGTTGCGGCGATCGCCACCACATCGGGGGCGCTGATGACGTCGTTGAGCAGATCCCGCAGCGCCTGATCCTGCTGAATGAGGCCCAGGAAGGAGAACAGGGCGTCCAGTTCGCTGGCGCTGGTGTTGGTGTCCGGGTCGGTCACGGTGGACGGAGAAGGGTGGGGAATGAATGGTTTCAGGCTAGGTCGGGCGTTTCGACGCCCGATCTTTTGGCGGTCGACCCTTCAGAATCACGCCACGTTGTTCCCCTGCTGGCCCTGGCGCGATGACCCTTTTGCCCAGTGCCATTGAGATCGTTGTGGGGATCCTGCTGCTGTTCGGCGGCGGTGAGCTGTTTGTGGGCGGCTCGACGGCCGTGGCCCTGTTGCTGGGCATCCCCCAGATCGTGATTGGCCTGACGGTGGTCTCGCTCGGCACCAGCGCGCCGGAATTGTTTGTGAGCCTGATCTCCACGATCCAGGGCGGCGATGCGATCGCCGTGAGCAACGTGGTGGGCAGCAACATCTTCAACGTGCTGGTGGTGCTGGGTCTGAGTGCCCTGGTGGTGCCGCTGCGGGTTCAGAGCCGGCTGGTGCGCCGTGATGTTCCCCTGTTGCTGGGGGTGTCGATGGCGGTGTGGGGGATGGCCTCCGGCGGCCGGCTGACCTGGCAGGCAGGCCTGGCCTTGCTGGTGGGCACCGCGATCAATCTCATCTGGGAGATGCGCACAGCCAGTGAGAATCCCGAAGAAGCCGGCGAGGTTGATGAGCGCGATCGCGCCACCCCCAGGGTTGCGGCGGCCAAGCTGGCGGGGGGCCTGGTTCTGCTGGTGGTGGGATCCCAGGTGCTGGTGAAGGGAGCGACTGCTGCTGCAGTCAGCCTGGGTGTCAGCCAAACCGTGATCGGCTTAACGATCGTGGCCGCCGGCACCTCGATGCCGGAGTTGGTGACCTCCTTGGTGGCGGCTTACCGCGGCAAGGTCGATCTGGCGATCGGCAACGTGGTGGGCAGCAACCTGCTCAACCAACTCCTGATCCTCGGCCTGTGCGGCTTGGCCTCCGGTGGCCAGGGCCTGGCGGTGGATCCCGTGATGGTGAATCGCGATTTCCCGATCATGGTGCTCACCACCCTGGCCTGTCTGCCGATCTTCTGGACCCACGGCGTGATCTCCCGCCTTGAGGGCGGAATCCTGGTGGGCCTTTACGGGCTGTATCTGGTGGAGCAAGTGCTCACCAACACCGTCACCTCGGCGGTGGATGAGTTTCGCATCGTCGCCCTGGTGGTGGTGGTGCCTGTGGTGCTGGTGTTTCTGGTGTGGCAATCCCTGCGTTGGCGCCAGGATCGCCACGCCTGAGCGGGATCAGATCCCGAACTGGCGGCACACGAGCCAGGGCACCAGCAGGGTCATCACCATCGTCAGTGGCAGGCCGTAGCGGGCCACGTCGAGGAAGCGGTAGCGACCGGGGCCGAACACCATCAGGTTGGTCTGGTACCCCACGGGACTGAGAAAGCTCTGGCTGGCCCCGAACAGCACGGCGTAAATGAAGGCCATCGGCGGCTGGTTCAGGCCTTGGGCGAGTTGACCGGCAATCGGAATCAACATGGCCACGGTGGCGGCATTGCTCATCACCTCGGTGAGCAAGGTGGTAAACAAAAACACCACCACCAGCGCGGCGTACACCGGCCAGCTCTGCAGGCTGCTCAGCAAGGCTTGAGCCAGGGCCGCCGCCAGACCGGTTTTCTCCAGCGCCACGCTGAAACTGGCCAGTGATCCGAGCAGCAGGGTCACATCGAGGCGGATCGCCCGCTGCAGTTCTCCCGCCCGCAGGCAGCCCGTGGCCACCATCGCCACCGTGCCCAACAGCACCGCCGCCACCAGGGGAATGACATTCAGGGCCGTCAGCAGGATCACCAGGGCGGCGATCAGCAGGGCCACCCGCTTGCGACTCACGGTGGGCAAGTCCTTTTCCAGTTGCTCAAGCACCACCAGATCGTTGTTGGCCTGCAGGCCGCGAATCGCATCCTTCGGCCCTTGCAGCAGCAGCACATCCCCCTCGCGCAGCTGGGCCCGGCCCAGGCGCTCGCGCAGCACCGCGTTGCCGCGCCGCAGGGCCAGCACGGTCACGTTGTAGCGCTGGCGGAAGCGCAGATCCCGCAGGCAGTCGCCGGCCAGGGAGGAGCCGGAGGGCAGCAGCACCTCCACCATTCGCTGGTTGTTCTGCTGGTCTGGGCGGATTGCTTCTTCGGGGGTTGGGGCTAACACCACCGTGTGGTCCTGCTGCAGCCGCAGCAAGTCTTCGCGGCTGCAGCGCAGCAGCAGGCGATCACCCAGCATCAGGGTGCGGTCCGCCAGGGGGGGCAGGAAGCGCTCGCTAGCGCGGTGCAACTCGAGCACGTCCACGTCGAAGCGGCGTTGCAAGCGGCTGCCATGCAGCGACTGGCCGATCAGCTCGGAGTCGGCAGGGATCTTCACCTCCGTGAGGTAGCCGCTGCTGGCGAGACTGGCGACCAGGTCGTCGTCGTTGCTGCCGCGGTCGGGCAGAAAGCGATCGGCCAGCAGCACCATCACCAAACCGCCCACCAGCCACACGCCCAGCCCGATCGGCGTGAGGCTGAACAGGCCGAAGGCGCCGTAGCCAAGTTTGCTGCTCACCTCGCTGGCCAGCAGGTTGACCGAACTGCCCAGCAGAGTCATGGTGCCGCCGAGCACCGTGGCAAAGGACAGCGGTAGCAGCACCTTGGAGGGGGAGATGCGGCGGCGCTGGCACCAGCCCTCGATCACTGGCAGCAGGCTGGCCACGATCGGAGTGTTGGGCACGAAGGCCGACACCGGCCCCACGGCGGCCACCATCAGGGTGATCATCCGCTTGGGGCTGCGCACGGCATCGGAGCCGATCAGGGCCCGCAGCCGATCGAGGCCGCCGCTGCGGAACAGCCCGGCCGAGAGGGCAAATAGGCCCATCAGGGTGATCAGGGCGGGGCTGCCGAAGCCCTCCAGCGCCTCCGAGGGCTTGAGCACTCCCGTGACGATCAGGAGTGCGGCGGCGAGCAGTCCGGTGACCTCCGGTGCGAGCCAGCCGCTGATGAACAGCACCACCGACCCAGCCAGCACCAGCAGGGTGGTGAGCGCCCCGGGCTGAAGCAGGGCGACGGAGAGCTCAGACATGGCCGATCGCGCGAACTGTCGACAATAACCCGGTAAGTCGATCGAGAATGTGCGGCACCTCGATGTCTACGCCCCGGGCAGCTCCGCCAGGGCGTCGCTGGCGCCCATCACCACCAGCAGCTCGCCGGCCTGGAGCACGTGGGAGGCGGGTGGATTGACGGTGAGCTGGTTGTCGGGCCCGGCGGCCAGCACGCTGACGTTGAAGTTCTTGCGCAGATTGATGTCTCGCAGCGACTGGCCGATGAAAGCCTGGGGCACGCGGATCTCCTCGATGCTGTTGCGGTCGTCGAGGCGCAGGCGCTCCAGCAGGTTGGGCCGTACCAGCTCCATGCCCAGCCGGTGGCCCTGCATCTTCGAGGGGAACACCACCCGATCGGCCCCGACCCGCTGCAGCATCTTCATGTGCAGATCGCTGGTGGCACGGGCGATCACCTGTTTGACCCGGCTGCCGGCGCTGTCCTTGACGATCAGGGTGGCTGTCACGCTGGCCTCGATCGGATCACTCATGGCCACCACCACGGTGGTCATGTCGAGCACGCCGGCGGCCCGCAGGGCCTCTTCATCGGTGCAATCCACCACCCGCGCTTCGATGGCGGGGTCCATCTGACGCAGCTCATCGATCGCCCGCTGGCTGGCATCGATCGCCAGCACCTCGGCCCCGGCCTTGCTCAGTTCGCTGCACACGGCTGAGCCGAAGCGCCCCACACCGATCACCGCAAACCCGCCCTTGATGGCGCCTTCTGCAGGGTTCCAGTGCCACCAGCTCGTCATGGGTTTGGGGGTTCAGATGTAGAGCTCTTCGCGGGGATAGCCCACGCGCGGTTGGGGCCGGCTGCCATAGATCGCTGAGAGCAGCAGCAGGATCCCCAGTCTGCCCACAAACATGCCCACCATCAGCACCAGCTGGCCCCAGCGGTTGAGCTGGGCGGTCACTCCCAGATCGAGCCCCACGGTGCCGAAGGCCGACATGCAGGTGAACAGCTTCTCGAGGAAGCTGAAGCTGATGCGGGTCGGCTCTCCGGTGGTGGTGGGCCCGAGCCCCAGCAGCAGGGCCATCAGGATCACGAAGATCGCTGAAGCCAGGGTCACGCCCACGGCCCGCAGCACCACGGTGTCGGGGATCTGGCGCCGGTGGATCACCACTTCCTCGCGGCCCTGGAGGGTGGAGCGGGTGGCCCCCATCAGGGTGGCGAAGGTGGTGGTTTTGATGCCGCCGCCGGTGCCGCCGGGGCTGGCGCCGATGAACATCAGCACGATCAGCAGCAGCAGGCCGGCGTCAGAGAAGGTCTGGATCGACAGGGGCACGGTGTTGAAGCCAGCTGTGCGGGCGCTGATGGATTGGAACAGCGTCACCTGGATCCGCTGCCACCAGTGGAGGTTTTCCATCACGCCGCCGGCTGCGAAGTGCTCGGTGAACAGCAGGCCCAGGGCGCCAAATCCGATCAGCAGCACCGTGCTGCGCAGCACCAGACGGGTGTGCAGGCTGAGCCGGCGCAACCGTTGCAGCCGGGCCCGGTTGCTCCACAGGTCGTTGATTACCCGCCAGCCGATGCCGCCCACCACGATCATGGCGGCGATCACCCCATTCACCACGGGGTTGTCGCGGTAGTGCACCAGGTTGTCGCTCCAGAGGCCGAAGCCAGCGTTGTTGTAGGCGCTGATGCAGTGAAACAGCGCAGCCCAGAGGCGCTCGAGCGGATTGGAGATGTCGGTGAAACCAAAGACGTAGAGCACCACGGTGCCCAGCCCCATCACGCAGAAGCCCGTGATCAGGATGCTGTTGAAGGTGGGTCCGATGCCGCCCACGCCGAAGTCGTCGAGGGCCCGGCCCCTGTCGAGCCGGTGGCGCAGGCCCGAGTGCCCTTGCACGAAACCCTGCAGGAAGGTGGTGATCGCCATTAGGCCCAGGCCGCCCGTGATGATCAGGCCCGCCAGGGCCACCTGGCCAAAGGCGGTGAGATCGCGGCTGATGTCGATGATCGACAGCCCCGTCACCGTGATCGCGGAGGTCACGGTGAACAGTGCTTCCCACAGGCCCACTGCGTCGGTGGAGCAGAGCGGGCTGGCCATGATCACGGTGCCGAAGGCGATCACGAGGGCACCGGTGACCACCGTGAATTGGGGCACGGTGAGATGCTGCCGCCACGTTTTGACCGCGTTCCAGGGGGTGGCGCTCAGGTTGGCGGCGGTGGCAGGGCTTGGGGCAGATCGCCGCATCGGAGCCTGGGGCGATGCCAAAGCGATGCCTACCCTAATCACCCCGGCCACCAGGGTTTTCCTTGACGCTGCCCTCTGTCGACGGTTTGTCCAACCTGATCGGCGCGGCGGTGGAGGCCAACCCGTTGCTGGGCTACGGCGCCATCGCCCTGGTGATGTTGCTGGAAAACCTCATTCCCCCCATTCCCTCGGAGGTGGTGATGCCCTACGGGGGGTATCTGGTCTACCAGGGGCGTTTGGAGTTGCTCCCCACCGTGCTGGCCGGGCTGATCGGCACTGTGCTGGGGGCCTGGTTTTGGTATGGCATTGGCCGGTTGATCAACGAGGAGCGGATCGCCCAGTGGTTGGAGCGGCGGGGCAAGTGGCTGGGCATCCAGCTCGACGATCTGGCCCGCAGTCGCCGCTGGTTCAACCGGCACGGGGCGGCCGTGGTGTTCTGGGGGCGGCTGATTCCCGGGGTGCGCACCTTGGTGTCGGTGCCCGCCGGCATCGAGATGATGCCCCAACCCGCTTTTCTGGCCTGGACCACCGCCGGCAGCCTGATCTGGACCCTGCTGCTCACCTTGGCGGGTCAGGCGATGGGCAAGGGCTATGCGGAGGTGGAGGGATGGTTGGGTCCCTGGTCCCAGGCGATTCAGCTGCTGGCCTGGATTGCCTTGGGGGCAGGCGTGGTGGCGCTGCTGGTGAAGGTGGTGCTGGCGCGCCGTCGGGCTGGTTGAGCCCTGTGCTGCTGATCACCTGCGCTGCTGGTTAGTTGGAACCTTTGGCTTCGCTCGGAGCTGGGGCCTCGTTCGAGCGGTCCAGGCGGCTTGGTTCGCCCAGGGGGATGTCGCCTTGCACCAAGCTGTCGGAGAGGAGCGACAGCGCCAGCGCCACCCCGGCCACGGCCCCTAACAGCACCAGGGTGCTCAGCTGGCGCCACTGGAACAGTTCGCCCTCCGTGGCCGGCTGGTGCGGGTGTCCGCAATCGCTGCAGATCAGCATCGTTTTGGAACGCCCCACCTTGGTGAGCAGGCGGCAGCCGCACTTGGGGCAGGCCATCACGGGGAGACGACTGGCCTGATCATGGCCGGGCCGGCCGCAGGGCGGTGTGCTTCGGAGGGATCAGGGTTGCTGTTGAGGCCAATCGGGCATTCCTTTGTTTTCCCCGCCCAACGGCATTGAATGCTGCTTAAGGTTGCGAACCACTGGCCGATTCGAGCCCGTCTGAATGCCTCAAGTGTTGTGATTTCCACTGCTTGGTTGACATTGTGACAGTCTTTCTGCTGCAGACGGCCTGGCTTGTGCCCCTGTACCCCCTGGTCGCAGCTCTGGCCTCCCTGGCGTGGTCGCCAGGCGTGATCTCCCGCACGGGCCCCCGCCCCTGCGGCTACCTCAATCTGGCGATGGTGGCTGTGGCCTTCGCCCATAGCGTCTACGCCCTATCGGCCCTGCACACCAATGCCCGCGCCGGCGCTGAGGCCCTGTATCGGCCCATCAGTTTCAACTGGACCTGGCTCGATACCGCCGGCCTGCGGGTGGGCTTTGACGGACTGGTGACCGAGCCCGCTCTGGTGGCGATGGCGGTGATCACGGGCCTGCACCTGCTGGTGCAGATCTATGCGATCGGCTATCTGGAGATGGACTGGGGCTGGCCGCGGTTTTTCGGCTCGCTCAGCTTCTTCGAGGCGGGTCTGTGCGCCCTGGTGCTCACCGATTCGGTGTTTTTCAGCTACGTGATCCTGGAGCTGCTCACCCTCGGCACCTACCTGATCGTGGGCACCTGGTACAACCAGCCCTTGGTGGTGAAGGGGGCCCGCGACGCCTTCCTCACCAAACGCCTTGGCGACCTGATCCTGTTGGCCGGGGTGATTGCCCTGCTGCCGGTTGCCGGCACCTGGAACTTTCACGGCCTCCAAGCCTGGGCTGCCGACCTCAGCAATAACGGCCAGAGCCTTCCAGCCGGCTTCCAGCTGATCTTGCTGGCCCTGATCGCAGGCCCGATGGGGAAGTGCGCCCAGATCCCCCTCCACCCATCGCTACGCCGAGGTGATCCACCGGCTGGAGGCTGGTGGTTCGATGCTGCCCGATACGCCCGAAAACCTCCAGCAGATCATCGGCATCTACAAGGCCTATGCCGTGCCGATGGACTTCTATTGGCGCGACCTGCTCTACATCGCCGAGCGGGTGTTTCTCGAGCCGCTGCCAGCGTTCAAATACTTCATCTCCCAGGCGTATCTCGATCGCCCCAACAGCTACGCCGGCGATCAATCGAAGCTGCGGATCTGGCGCGGCGGTGAGAAAGCCCATCCGGAGCTGCTGGCGTTCATGGCGCGGGGCGAAACCACCCGCATGCCCCGGCTGCTGCATCACCTCTGGCACGACCGGGTGAATATGGAGTTCGCCGAGGCCTGCATGCAGGCGATGTTCTGGCATCAGGGCATGGGTGGCCGCTTCAACGACTATCTCGAGAGCGACGCCTATCGGGCCAACGCCGATCGGGCGATCAAGGCCTACTTCAAGGGCAATCCCGTGATGCTCGGCTTGTATCGCCTGTTTCCGGATCTGTTCCTGGAAAAAGTGAAGCAGCTCAGCTTCTACGCCAACCTTGCGCTGTTCTGGGAGGTGATGGCGCCTGTGTTCTTTGAAATGAGCGACCTCTACGACGAGGGCCAGCTCACCACGGTGCCCCAGGCGATGGACTTCCTGGTGAATGGCATCTTCGCTGTGGCAGGCCGGCCCATCTACCACCACGTGTTCATTCGTGGCGAGTGCTTCGAGATCATCCCCAAGAGCGAGGGATTCACCTGGCTCTACGAGGCAGCCTTGCCCTATGTGGAGGCGGTGTTCTATCGCACCTCGCCGTTTCGCGGCACCAAGAGCTACAACGCCCAGGTCGATCAGGTGCCGGCTTCCCAGGCCGACTTCCACTACGGCATTCTCTATGCCGATCTGTATCCAGTGGGCTCGGCCGGCATCCCGCCCACCCTGCTGATGCAAGACATGCTCCACTTCCTGCCGCCCTATCTGCAGGAGCTCTACAGCCAGCACAAGCGCGGTGAGCAAGACCAGCTGATCCAACTGGGCATCAGCTTCCAGCGCTCGATGTACAACGTCACCTCAGCGGTGATCCAGGCGTTGCGCTGTGCCCTGCTCTATCCCCTGGATGACACCGATCCGGAGCACCTGTTGGCCAATCGCCGCTTCTTTGAGGCCCAGATGGATCGTTTCCTGCGCCCGGAAGCACGCCTGGCCGACATCCAGACCCAGGACTACCGCTAGGAGAGTTGCCATGGCCACGATTCTTGAAACCGCCGCCGGCGCCGGGATGTTCAGCACCTTGCTGGCCGCGGTGGACGCTGCCGCTTTGCACGGTGCATTGGAGGGGCCAGGGCCCTTCACGGTGCTGGCGCCGGTGGATGACGCCTTTGCTGCTTTGCCCCCCGGCACGGTGCAGACCCTGGTCGACAACCCGCCCCAGCTGGCACGGATCCTGAAGTATCACGTGATCGCCGGTGCCTACACCCGGGAGGCCTTGGTGGCCCAGCCGGAGTGGCCGAGCCTGGAAGGGGCTCCGATTCCGATCCGTCGCAGCGAGCCGTTTGAGGTGAAAAACGCCACGGTGGTGACGGCCGACATCGCCTGCGACAACGGCGTCGTGCATGTGATCGATCGCGTGATCCTGCCGGGTTAAGCCAGGGCGTCGACGGCAGAACCCAGAGCGCCGTAGCACTGCTCAAGCTGGGGGGTGCTGATCCCCAGGGGCGGCAGCAGATACACCACGTTGCCGAGGGGGCGCAGGTACACGCCCTGCTCCAGGCAGTGGCGCTGGATCTGTTTGCCCACGGGATTGAGGTAGCTGGCCTCGCCGGCTTCCACATCAAAGGCCGCCATGGTGCCGATGCAGCGCGGCCGCCGCACCAGCCGGTGCTGAGCCAGCTCCTCCAGCAGGGGTGTGTGGCGCAGCTCGAACTGCTGGAAGCGCTCGGGATTGGCCTGGAGCAGATCCAGGCTGGCCAGCGCTGCGGCACATCCCAGGGGATTGGCGGTGAAGCTGTGGCCGTGGAAGAAGGTGGCCTCGGGCCGCTCGCTGATGAAGCCCTGGTAGAGCCGCTCGCTGGCCATCGTCACCCCCATCGGTAGGAAGCCTCCGGTGAGGCCTTTGGAGAGGGCCATCAGGTCGGGCTGAATGCCGGCCCGGCGGCAGGCGAACAGGTCGCCCGTGCGACCAAAGCCCGTAAACACTTCATCGGCGATCAGCAGGGCGCCGGCGGCCCGCACCCGCTCGGCCACGGCCCGCAGGAAGGCCGGCCGCACCGCCCGCATGCCGCTGGCCCCCTGGATCAGGGGTTCGAGGATCACGGCGGCGGTTGGCGTCTCCAGGGCCTGCTCGAGCTGGCGCAGGGCGTGCTGTTCCCGTTGTTCCACCGCGTCGTCGCCCCAGTGGCTGTGGGGCCAGGCCACCCGGGCCACGGCAAACAGCAGGGGCTCATAGGGGTCGGTGAACAGCGAGCGCTCCCCCAGCGCCATCGCGCCGAAGGTGTCGCCGTGGTACGCCCCCTCGAAGGCAATCACCTGCCGGCGTTCGCTGCCCTGGTTGCGCCACCACTGCCAGGCGATCTTGAGCGCCACCTCCACCGCGGTGGAGCCGTTGTCGGAGAAGAACAGCCGCTCAAGGCCCGTGAGCGCGCTCAGCCGCGTGGCGAGCTGTTCGGCGGGAGCATGGCTGAAGTTGGCGAAGATCACCTGCTCCAGCTCCTGGGCCTGGCGGGCAATCGCCGCCGCAATGGCGGGCTCGGCGTGGCCATGGAGGGTCACCCACCAGCTGCTGATCGCATCGATCAGGCGGCGACCATCGGCGAGCACCAGCTCACTGCCGCGGGCGGAGCGCACCTGCAGCGGCTCGGGGCTCGTGGCCACCTGGGTGGTGGGGTGCCAGAGGTGGGGGTGCCAGCTCATCGGCTCAGGCTTCGAGATGGTCCATGAAGCGCGTCATAAGGCGCCGGATCGTGGCGTTGGCGCGCCGTTCGAGACCACGGGCCGTATCCCGGGTCATGCCCATCTGGCGGGCGGTGGCGCTCAGGCTCAACGGTTCCCCTGCTGCGATCCCGTAGCGCAAGCGCAGCAGCTCGGCTTCCTGTTCAGGGAGTTCATCGAGCAGCTGATGGATGTCTTCTTGCATCAGGGTGGCATCCACCTGCTCCTGGGGCTTGCTGACCTCGCAGGCCAGGCTGTCGAGCAGGCTCAACTCCGATTGGGAGGCTTGATACCCATCCAGACTCAGGGGTTCCTGGGCCCTGAACAGCACCTCGCGGATGTCGAGGGACTTGAGCCCTGTTGCCTCAGCCAGTTCCTCCAGGGTCGGCTCTCGACCCAGCTGCTGGCTGAGGGATTGCTGGGTCTGGCGCAGCCGATGCAGCTGATCCACCATCGCGGCTGGCAAACGGATGGTGCGCCCTTTGGCCACCAGGGCACTGGTGATCCCGTCGCGGATCCACCAGGTGGCATAGGTGGAAAATCGGTAGCCGCGGCTTGGGTCAAACCGTTCCACAGCCCTAATCAGGCCGATGGTGCCCTCCTGGATCAGGTCCTCCATATCGCCGGGGGTGTGCTGGTAGCGGCGAGCCATGCTCACCACCAACCGAATGTTGGCGACCACCATGCGGCTGCGAGCCTGATTGGCCTGGCGTAGGCAGCGCTGAAGCTGGCTCACCTCCATACCAGCTTCTTGGGCCCAGGCGGCCAGGCTTGGGGCCACGCCGCCGGCTCGCAACTTCATCTCCTGGGCCACGTCAGTGGCTCGGCAGCCGCTCTGCACGAGCCTGGCCAAGCTGATTTCTTCTTCAGCGCTGAGCAACGGGATGCGGCCGATGGCGCGCATGTGCTGGCTGAGTGCGTCGCAGCCGCCCTTGGGGCGCTTCTGTGGCGCAGGCATTGGATGGGTATTTGAGATGAGGTCGGCAAACGGTACAGGGTATTTTTTGGGGTTGGGTGTTATGGCTGCTGCTTATCAACCAGGAGTGCCAATCTCTGTGATCAGAGATCCTGATCAATGGGCGTATTCCTGTGGTTGATGGGTGGGTAGTTGGAGGCAGGAAATCAGTTGTGTTGCTGATCACGTCTTGCCTGCTTCACCAGCCAGTAGGCGGCGGCAAGCCCAACCATAATCACGCCAAATCCCGCCATGAGTTGGGGTTTGCTCTCCGTGCCTGGCGGTAGCACAATCACTTTTCTGGCTACGGCAGTCATGGCCGTGAGTAACACCAGCTCAATTTGCACCACCTGATCACGCAGGTAGGCAGTCACGTTCTGGAGGACTTCCAAGGCGATAAAAATCAGCAGCAGTCGATCGAGCAGTTTGATTAGGCCGCCGTTAAACCAATCGGTTTGGAATTGCGCGATTTTGATGCTGGATTCAACGAGAAGTTCGAAAACAGCAAAGCCGATCACCACTGCTAAGAGCAGGGCCAGAAGTTTGGCCAGTTGCCTTTCGTATCCATGGATGGTGGAGAGAAAACGTTTGTCGCTGAACAGATCCATGGGAGGGTACAAAAGACAAAAAAGGGGCTCGGTTTGGCCGAGCCCTCTGGGGTTGCGAATGGGGGCGTCAGCCCATTGCTGCGACAGATCGCTGCAGGGCGTCGCGACGGCTCAGGTTTGTGCGATCAGGTGTCAACTTCTTGTAGAGGCCGAGCTTCTCCAAGCGGCGCTGAGTCGTGCCGGTGGCGCCCACCACGAACACCTCACGCCCTTTCTCGATCGCCTCTTCCACCGCGTTCTCCACAGCCAGGGCTGCGGTCACCCCAAGGTGAGATACCTCAGTGAGGTCAAACACCACCGCCTTCACATCGCCGATGGCGTTGTGTTCACGTCCGATGGCTTTGGCCACTCCGAAGATCATGGCGCCGTTGAGCTGGAAGAGGAGCACCTGGCCCTTGCCCTGGTCGAGCAGGGCCTTTTCGTCGTCGGGAATCAGCAGGTCGCCATCGCCCGTACTGATCGACTTGACGCTCTTGCTCTGCAGCGCGCTCATCTTGTCGATGGTGAGGATGTTGGCGATGAACACGCCAATGCCGACGGCGGCGATCAGATCCACCAGCACGGTGAGTGCGATCACCAGATACATGATCAAGGCGCCGCTCAGGGAGATGCGGTGGGCGCGTTTCAGGAAGCTCCAATCCACGATGTCGACACCCACCTTGAGGGCGATGCCGGCCAGCACGGCCTGGGGGATCTGGGCGGCGACGCCAGTGAAGGCCAGGATCACCACCATCAGGATTACGGCCCGGCTGATGCCCGAGAGGGCACTGCGGCCGCCGGCCTGAATGTTGACCACCGTGCCCATGGTGGCGCCGGCACCGGCGATGCCACCGAACAGGCCGGATGCGATGTTGCCCAAACCCTGGCCGATCAGCTCCTTGTTGGAGTCGTGCTCAGTGCGGGTGATGCTGTCGGCCACCACGGCGGTGAGCAAGGCATCAATGCAGCCGAGCATGCCCAGCACGGCGGCATCGATCAGCATTTTGCTCGCCTGCCCCAGCTCGAAATAGGGCATGCGCAGCTGCGGGAAGCCCGAGGCGATTTCGCCGATGCGGCGAATGTCCTCGGTACCACCGCCATTGCTGAGCAGGGTGAGGGAGAGCACCGTGCCGGCGATCAGGGCAATCAGCTGGGGTGGGGCGATTTTCTTGATCGCCGCCGGGGTGAACCAGAGGATGGCCAGGGTGATCACCGCCAGAATCACTTCCGGCTGGCGGGCGTTCTGAATCAGCTGTGGCAGGGCGCTGAGGGTGCCCATCACGCCGCCCTTGGGGATGGCCTGGCCGAGGAAAGGACCAAGCTGCAGGATGATCAGAATGAGGCCGATGCCGCTCATGAAGCCCGAGATCACCGTGTAGGGCATCTGGGTGACGTAGCGGCCCAGCTTCAACATGCCGAAGGCGATCTGGAACACGCCGGCCAGCATCACCACGGTGAAGGCCATGGCCAGGCCGTTTTCCGGATCAGCAGCGGTCAAGCTCGCGATCACGGCGGTCATCACCACCGTCATCGGCCCTGTGGGCTCGGAGATGAGGGAGGGCGTACCGCCGAACAGGGCAGCAAACAGGCCCACCAGCACAGCGCCCCAGAGGCCGGCGGCTGCACCTGCACCCGAGGCCACACCGAAGGCGAGGGCCATTGGCAGGGCGATCACCGCAGCGGTCACACCGCCGAAGAGATCCCCCTTGATGTTGTTGGTGCTGATGTGATTCAGCAGGGCCGGGCGCCGGGGTGGCGCCGAAGCGGTTGTCATCGCTACAGGCGTGGATTGGCGCGAAACCTTAGGCGTCCTGCTCCTGAACTGGGTGGCTTGTTCCGGCGGGCCCCAACTGTCCCCAAAGACGCCCAGGATTGATCGTGCCCCAATCGGTTTTTCAATGACCCTATTGGTGTTGATGGCCTTGGGCTGGTTGAGCCTGCGCACAGTGCTGTTGCTCAGTCAGGTGTCACGCCATAGCAGTGAGGCTCGGCTCGGCAGGGCTTTTCAGCAGGAACTCCGGGATCGTGGCCTGATTGATTTTCCCCCGCACCCCTAAGTGCTCTCTCAGGTTGCATCGGATTCAAGGCCCCAACAGCAGGGTCACTGTTCCTATAAACCCGCCACGCCAACGATTCACGATGCTTCCTGTGCCCTCCCTTCTCCTGGAGTTCAGTTCCCACCAGCTTGAAGTGGCGGAAACCCTGATTCAGGTGGGTCGCTTTGTGGTGATCTTCATCGCCGCTCGGGCCATCGCCGAAGTGATGGTGCGGCTGCAGCTGCCCACCATCCTGGGGGAGCTGGTGGCCGGGGTGTTGATCGGTGTCTCGGGCTTGCATCTGATCGTGCCGCCAGAAACCCAGGCCCAGCTCAGTGCTGGAGTTGCCGGCCTGCTGGCCTCCCTGGCCCAGATCAGTCCTGAGGCGGCGCGCGAGGTCTACAGCGAAACCTTCCCCAACCTGCAGGCGGTGTCCCAGCTGGGGCTGTTTGCCCTGCTGTTTCTCACCGGCTTGGAGAGCGAGCTCGATGAGCTGGTGGCCGTGGGCGTGCAGGCCACCACGGTGGCTGTGGCTGGTGTGGTGCTGCCCTTTGCTCTTGGCACCGCCGGCCTCTACTTCCTCTTTCATGTGCCGCTGATTCCAGCGGTGTTTGCTGGTGCCGCCATGACGGCCACCTCGATCGGCATCACCGCCAGCGTGTTTGGCGAGCTGAAGTGGCTCAAGAGGCGCGAGGGCCAGATCGTGATTGGTGCCGCCGTGCTCGACGACATCATTGGCATCGTGATCCTGGCGGTGGTGGTGGCGATCGTGGGCGGTGGCGCCTTCAGCCTGGGCCCGGTGTTGAAGTTGTGTCTGGCGGCGGTGGCGTTTGTGGCGGTGGCCCTGGTGCTGAGCCGTAAGGCCGCACCCGCCTTCGACTGGGTGGTGGATCAGCTCAAGGCGCCCGGCGATGTGGCCGTGGCCAGCTTTTTGGTGCTCACCGTGTGCTGCTTTGCCGCCCAGGCCATTGGCTTGGAAGCGGCCCTTGGGGCCTTCGCCGCAGGCTTGATCCTCAGCGCCTCGAAGCACACCCACGACATCGACGCGGCGGTGAAGCCCCTGGTGGCCCTGTTTGCCACCGTGTTTTTTGTGCTGATCGGCACCGGCCTGGATCTTTCGGTGCTCAATCCCTTCGATCCAGCCAATCGGGAGGGCCTGATCGTGGCCGCGTTCCTGCTGGTGGTGGCCATGGCCGGCAAGGTGGCCGCCGGCTGGAGCTACCTCAGCACGGAACCCACCAACCGCCTGGTGGTGGGACTCGGCATGATGCCCCGCGGCGAAGTGGGCCTGATTTTCCTGGGCCTTGGGAGCCAGGCCGGCATCCTGACGCCCGCCCTTGAGGCCGCCATTCTGCTGATGGTGATTGGCACCACCTTCCTGGCGCCGATCCTGCTGCGGATTGTGATTCCCAGCGAGCCTGGCGAGGGCGGAAGTCTCCAGTCAGAGCAGCCAGCCTGACCCAGTGCCCCTCGCTTCCCCCTATACGGGTCGAGAGATCTGCCTCACCACGCGGCATGGCAAGGAGCGCGCCCTGGCTAGGCCGTTTTCCTTTGGTCTTGGCGCCAGCTTGACGGTGAGCCCCTGCAACACCGACTTGCTCGGGACCTTCAGCGGTGAGGTGGAACGGTTGGATGATGCGCTCAACACCTGCCGGCGCAAGGCCTTGATGGGTCTGGAGCGCACCGGTTTTCGGCTTGGCTTGGCTAGCGAAGCCAGCTTTGGCCCCCACCCAGCGGTGCCGATGCTGGCCGTGGGGCAGGAGTTACTCCTGTTTGTCGACCTGGATCGGGGCATGCAAGTGCTGGAGCAGCGCCTCGATTGGCGCACCAACTATGCCCAGAAGCTGTTGGAGCCCGATGAGGATCCGACGACCTGGTTGAAGCAGGTGGGCTTCCCAATCCATGCCGTGATCGCCCGGCCTGCCGATGGATCCCCTGGCCGCTGGAATTGGCATAAGGACCTCAGCAGCACCGCGCCTTTAGCCGAGGCCTTGGCGGCCTGTCGCCGCGCCGACTCTCGCGGTCAGGTTTGGCTGGAAGCCGACATGCGTGCCCATCGCAATCCCACCCGCATGCGCTCGATTCGGCGCCTGGGTGTGGCGTTAGCGCGGCGTCTTGCTACCCCTTGTCCCAGCTGCACGGCTCCAGGATGGGGAGTGCTGGACATCAGGCCTGGCCTTCCCTGTCGCGCGTGCGGCACGGCCACAGAGCTAACCGCTGCAGAGATCTGGGGGTGCGTTGCCTGCGGCCATCAGATGGAGCGGCCCCGCCGCGATGGACTCTCGGCCGCTGATCCCGGGCATTGCCCGTGGTGCAATCCCTGAGAGCAATCAGCCGACGCTGCCGTGCCCGGGTGCCCACTGGTGGATCAGTTGTTCGAGGCGCACGAGCTGGTAGCGGGTCTGCTCGTTGGGCTGCTCGGAGTAGGCGCTGCGCAGGCTGTTGAGTTCAGCGTCGAGGGAGAGCAACACGGGATGGTTGTCGTTCACGGACTGGTCCCTAAACCAATTGCCCAAATCTTAAGGCTTCCTTTAGCGGCGGGCTCTTGAAGCCGCTGTATGTGCTCAGCCGCTGACGCCGGAGGCGTGGGGAAGGGGGCCGTCTTGGTCGGAGCGGAAGCTGAGGGGCATGGCCTGAGCGTGCTGCTGAAGCAGCTCCAGCAGCCGCTCGAACACCTTGCGGGTGTGGGGAGCGGTGGCGCCCATCGCTTCGCGGCTGAGCAGCACCACCTCCAGCGCCTTGCCGTCGGCTTTCGATTGCACATCGGCAAACAGCTGCATTCGCTGGCTTTCGCCGCCTCCGCGGATCATGGCGCTGAGGTGGGCCGGGGTGCGGTGCTCGATCTCGGCATTCAGGGCCTCAAGCACCGGATGGAGGGCCCCAAGCATCGCCTCTGGCGCCATGACAGGGCTGGGTTTGAGCACCACCAGAAAACGGGCCACAACCACTCCCTTTGCAGAGAACGCTACTTGTTGCGACCGGCGCCAACGGGTTGGTCGGGGTCGAGCGGTAAGCCCTTGATAGCGAGGGCCAACCGCCGCGCCAGCAGCAGCAGCGGATAGGTGCGGCGGGCCCGCTGCGGCGTTGCCAGCAGGGGAGCCAGCAGCTGGAGCAGGGAGGTGCTCGGGTGCAGCCGGCTGCAGATCCACTGAATCGCTTCAGCGCCGTGCAGCACCCGTCCTTCGGCGAGTACCACCGCTCCCTGGCTCAGGTCCCAGCCCTGCTGACGCAGTTGCCGGCGCAGACCGTGGTCGCTGCGCCCATCCCGGATCGTCAGCCCCGCGATGCCACTGCGCAGTTCGGTCAGTTCGGCGAAGTGGCGGCAGAAGGGGCAGCCGCCGTCAAACACCAGCACCGGTTGCTCCGATGCCGGTTGCACAGATGCCGTTTGCAGAGATGCCGGGTGGTCAGCCATCGGCTGCAGCCTTGGGGATCGCTGTCATCCTGAAGGCAACGCAGGCTTCGTTGGTGTCGATGCCCCGATCGGGCCCTAAATCCATTGCTGTCATCGGTGCCGGGGTTGCGGGCTGTGCGTTGGCAGCCCAGCTGCGGCGGCTGGGCCATCGCGGCCCAGTCAGCCTCTGGGAGACCGGTCGCGGGCCCGGCGGGCGAGCCAGCACCCGCCGTTCCCGCCACGATGCCGCGCTGCGCATCGACCACGGTGCGCCGCTGCTCAACATCACTGGCGACGCCGATCCGCTGTTGCTCCAGCCCCTGCTGGCCGGCGGTTGGCTTGAGCCCTGGTCGGGGGTGATCGCCCAGTTGCAGGGGGAATCAACCCTCAAGTTGGGTCAGGCCGATGCCCTGGGGCTGGGACAGCTCTACCGGGGGGCCGGTGGCATGGATCATCTGGGCCAGGGTTTGCTCCACCTCGCCGGCGAGAACGTCGATGCCCACTACGGCACTCTCGTGCGCTTCCTCAGCATTGAGGACGGTGTCTGGCAGTTGTGGGGCCGCGAGCGGGAGCTGCTGGGCCAGGCCCACTGGCTCGTGCTGAGCAGCACCCTGCTGGCCCACCCCCGCAGCCGCATGATCTTCGGCTGGGATGACGTGCCCCTGAAGCAGGCGGCGGCCCCGCTCGCCGATCTGCAGCTCGACCACGCCCTCACCTTGATCGCCGGCATCCGCACCGAGGCCCGCAGCAACCTGCTGGTGGTGTTGGATGCCGTGGCAGCAGCCCCCTGGCGGGCTTTGCCTTTCGGCCTGCTCCATTTGGACGCGGCGGCCCAGCAGCACTGGGGGCTGCAGCGGATCACCGTTCAGCCCCTGGCCGACGGACGCTGTGCCGTGGTGGCCCATTCCACCCAGGCCTTTGCCGCCGACCACCTTGATGTGTACGGCACCCATTCCGCCGTGGCCCGCATGCTGCAGTTGCCCCCGGATGAAGGCCGCGAAGACATCGTGGTGGCGGCCCTCACCATCGCCTTGGAGCAGGTGATGGGCCTGTGGTTGCCTCGGCTTGATTTGGGCCAAACCGACCGCCAGCTGATGCGCTGGGGTGCCGCCTTCCCCCTGGCGCCGGGATTGCCCTCAGAGCTGATGTTCTGCCCCCGCAGCCGGGTGGGCTTCTGCGGCGACTTCATCGCCGGGGTCGGTTTTGGGCGCGTCGAAGGGGCCCTGCGCAGTGGTGAGCAGCTGGCTCACGAGCTGTTGGCCTTCACCTGAGCGGGGCTGTTTGATGGCGACGGCTGTTTCATTTCAGACGGCTGTTTCATTTCAATTGATGCAGCGTTGCGACAGTTCCCCCGGACGGTGACCGATGTGATTGCCGCGTCTGGTCCGGGGGGGTTATCAGTTGGAGGAGAGACGTCCTTTGCGTCTTGGAGTGCCATGCGGCCGGTTCCCCCACCCACTGCTGCCTGTTCCGACCGGCATGCTTTGCCCCGGCGGTGGCGGCAATTGCCTGTGGCTCCCGCGCAGCAGCTGGATGTGGTCAACCAGGCAGCCCGCTATTTCGCCCATCACTTCTCTGAAGACATCGAACTCGAGGTGATGGCCAGCTCGATCGGGGTGAGTGCCGAGTGGCTTGATCTCTGTTTTGACCACTGCCGAGGCAAGACACCGTTCCAGGCCCTGCAGCACTTTCGCCTCAGCCGCCTGTTTGAGGGCATTGCCGAACACCCCCAATCCACCCTCCAACAGCAGGTGCATCGCTGCGGTCTTGCTTCGGTAATGGCGGCCAACCGGCTGTTTGAGGAGTTGTTTGGTATTGGCCTGGCCCCCTTCCGCCGGGTCTGCCGTCGTGCGGCCGCCGATCGGCTGCTGCACCATCGCTGCCCCTGACCTCGTGAGTGGCCTCTTGAGTGCTCTGGCCCTGGTGTCGTGCCTGGGGCTGGGGGTGATGCTGGCCTTGTTGGAGCGCACCTTCCGCACGGCGCCGGTGCTGCAAGCGGCTCCTGCCGGCGCTGGCGGCTTGGAGGCCCCCCTGTCTGGCCAACAGCCCACCTCCTGCACCGTGGTGGTGCCGGCTTACAACGAGGCCGACAACATCGGCGACTGCGTGACGGCGATCCTCGCCAGTGAGGACCCGTGCCCGCGCTGGTCGTTGCTGGTGGTGGATGACGACTCCAGCGATGCCACCGCTGAACTAGCCCGGGCCGCGGCGCCGGGGAATCCCGGTTTTGCCCTGCTGGCGGCCGGCGCCCGGCCGACCGGCGAGCGCTGGGTGGGCAAAAACTGGGCCTGTCACCGGGCCAGTGAGCAGCTCGACAGCGACTGGGTGGTGTTCATCGATGCCGACGTGCGGGTGGAGCCCGGCGCCCTGCGGGCTGCCCTGGCGGATGCGCAGGCCCATGGGGCCGACCTACTCACCCTGGCGCCGCGCCTGCGCTGCGGTTGCTTGGCGGAGTGGCTGGTGCAGCCGATCATCGCCAGCCTGCTGGGCCTGGGCTTCCCGATCGCGCGGGCCAACGATCCCGCCGATCCCCTGGCTTTTGCGGCGGGGCCGTTTCTGCTCTTCCGCACCCAGGCTTACCGCGCCGTGGGTGGCCATGCCGCCGTGGCTGGCGAGGTGGTGGAAGACCTGGCCCTGGCGCGGGCGATCAAGGGCCAGGGTTTGCGGCTGCGCTACCTGCTGGGCCTCGATTGGCTGACCCTGCGGATGTACCGGGATTTCGCCAGCTTGTGGGAGGGCTGGACCAAAAACTGGCTGCTGGGCCTCGACCGCGACGTGCTCAAGGCGCTGGGGGCCGGCGCTGTGGTGGTGCAGCTTTACGCCATTCCCTGGCTGCTGCTGCCCCCAGCCCTGTGGCTGGCCTGGCAGGGCCCTGCTCCTCTGGCGCTCTTGCCGCTGGTGCTGGCGTTGCTGGGCATTGCCCTGCAGCTGGCGATCCGGCTGTGGAGCCGCCGTCGCTTCGCGACCCCGCTCGACTGGTGGTGGTTGGCCGGCCTGGGCGGGCTGGTGATCGGCGCCATCGCTCCGGTGTCGGTGATCAGGACCCTCAGCGGCCGGGGCTGGACCTGGCGGGGGCGCTCCTTGCAGAGCCCGGGTTAGGGCCATACGTTGAGGGCACAGCGCCATCGGGGTTGCCCCAGGGATGCAGAGCCCATTTGGCGATTGGTTGCCCGAGGTGGTGGTGTTCCACCCCACCCGCTTTGAGGAGGCGCAGTGGATCGTGCACCACGTGCGCGAGCGCAAGACCGTGGTGGTGCATGCCGGGGCGATGGAGCGCAGCGAGGCCCAGCGCTTGATCGACTTTGTGGCCGGGGGGGTGAGCGCGATTGACGGCCAGGCCGAATGCCTCGATCCGCTCACCTTCATCTTTGTGCCGGAAATCGTGGCCCTGCGTCGCGATCCTGGCGGCCCCGATCCTGAGCGCAACCTGCACTGAGCCAGGCCGACTGCCGAGCAAGACCGGGTGCTGCAGGCTGCAGCGTTCTGCCTCCTAGGCTTTGTGATTGTTCAGGAGAGGGCTTGGTTCCCCGTCTACGTCGCGTTCTGTACGCCTTCGGTCCCGTTCTGATCATTGCCAGTCACTTCGGCTGTCTGCTGCTCCTCTGGACCGGGCTCAGCGTCGGGGCAGCCCTCTGGGCCTTGGCCCTCTACCTGGTGCGCATGCTCGCCACCACGGCGATTTACCACCGCCTGATCACCCACGCCAGCTATCGCGCCGCCCGACCGGTGGCCTGGATCGGGGCCGCGGTGGCCGCCTCGGCTGGTCAGATGGGGCCGAGCTGGTGGAAGGCCCATCACCAGGAGCACCACCGCCACGTCGATACGGCCGCCGATCCCCACACCCCCCTGGCGCCCTCGGCGGGATGGCGAGGCCTGTGGCGCTCCCAGGTGGGGTGGTTGCTGAGCTCCAGCTTCTTTCCGGCCAGCCTGCCGGCCGACGTGGAGGCGGATCCAGTGCTGCGACTGATCGATCGGCTCCATTTCGTGCCGGCACTGTTGTTGGCTGGCCTGTCCTGGCAACTGGGGGGTCTGCCTTGGCTGGCAGCCTTCTGCCTCAGCACCACGGTGCTGTTCCACGGTGTGGCCAGTGTCAATTCCCTGGCCCACCTGCTCGGGGATCAGCCCTTTGCCACCGGTGATGCCAGCCGCAACAACGGCTTTGTGGCGCTGATCACGCTCGGTGAGGGTTGGCACAATCTCCACCATGCCTTCCAGGCGTCAGTGCGCCAGGGCATCACCCTGCACGCTGGTCGCCCACGGCTGCTGATCGATCCCACCTACCGCTTCATTCGCCTGCTGGAGTGTTGTGGTTGGGCCTGGGATCTGCGCGTGCCGAGTCAACGAGCCCTACTAGCCCGCGCCGCTGACTGAGTCAGATGGCTCCGGCCACCAGGCTCAGCTGCAGCCAGCAGCCGCCAGGGGCCAGCTTCTCGACCACCATGCTCTGGAAGTGGTCGTTGGCCGCCAGGTGGGCAAAGGTGTCGGCGTCATCGCGGGTGTTGAAACGGGCCGCCTGCACCTGCAGCGGCACACTCTGCTCGCGCTCAACGACAGCGCGAACGCGATAACGACCCGAAGCGATGGGATCATCCATGCATCAATTCTGAGTCCCTTTCGCTGGAATCGCGACGGCCTTCAGGGTTTTCGCGACATTGCGAGCGAGGTGCCACAGAACGATCGCTTAGCGGGTGGGGAATTGGCGCCCCTTCCAGTTGATTGAGCCTCGCTCCAGGTTGAGAATCGCCAGCAGGAACACCCCGAGGAAAAACAGTACCGGCACGGGGAACACCAGGTTGATCCAGCCAAAGGTGCCAAGGCGTCGGGTGATCACCAGCAGCTGCAGGGCATAACCGACGTAGACCAGCAGGTTGGGGGCCAGGGCGGGATCGCCCACCATGGGCCAGTGCAGCACCGCAGCAGGCAGGCACCAGGCGGCCCAGAACAGCCCTGAGAGCCACAGGAGCACCCCGACCATCCAGGGCCAGCGCACCTCGCCGGCTGCGGTGGCGAAGTTCTTGTCGAAGCCCACCACCATGTAGCGCAGGCCGCCCGGATACATGCGGTAAGCCAGGCTGCCGTGGCCGAGAAACGCGCTCACCGGCAAGCCGGCGGCCTCGTAGCGATGGGCGAGGAACCAATCCTCCACCACTTTCCCGGCCACCGAAGCATGGCCGCCGATGCGCCCGTAATCGCTGCGGCTGGTCACCATTGCCGGCCCGAAGGCCACCCCCACCCGCGGCCCAAGGGGCACCGCCATCAGCCCCACCAGGTTGAACAGCACCGACAGTTGCTCGTAGGCCTGTTCGGTGCGGTGAAACGGCTGCACCGACACCAACCCGCCGTACTGCTGGTGGTTGGCCACCAGCTGGGCCAGAAACGTGGGGCGGGGCTCGGTGTCGGCATCGAGGAACACCAACAGATCTCCCTGGCTGCGGTTGGCCCCCTGTTGCAAGGCCCAGGTTTTGCCGCACCAGCCTTGCGGCAGCGGTGCCGAAGCCAGCACCGTGACGCCGGCGGCGCGGGCGATGGCGGCGGTGTCGTCGCTGGAGTGGTCGTCGATGACGATCACCTCGAGGGGTTGCAGGCTCTGGGCGGCTAGGGCTGCCAGCAGTTGGGGCAGGGTGAGCGCCTCATTGCGAGCGGGGATCAGCACCGACACCCGGGGCTGTCCTATGGGCGTGAACTCGGGCAGGGCCGGCATGCGCAGGCACAGAAACCAGCCCAGCAGCCAGCGCACCAGCAGGGAAATGGCCAGGAGATCCGGGAAGGGCATGGCATTCAGGGAGGCTTGCTCATGGGCGCAGCAGCTCGGCCACCAGGGGCTCCAGGGCCGCCGGATGGCGCATCAGCTGCTGGTGGGTGCGCACCGGTAACGCCTCGCGCGGCCCAACCGGCAGAACGGCTTGCCAGCCCGGCAGCACCATCAGGTCACGGCTGCAGTAGTAGCTGTGGCACTCCACGTCACGGAGGCCGTCGAGGTTTTGGTTGAGTTGGCTCAGCAATGGGCTGCCCCACTTCATGTCGGCGATGCTGGCCAACAGCCAGCGGGGCCAGGGCTGGGCCGTGAGCGTGCCCCGCTGCGGACTGCCCACGCTGATGAAGCGACGGGTGCGGCGATGGCCGCCCAGCAGCTGGATCCAGGTGCGACCGATGACCCCACCCATCGAGAAGCCCAGCAGGTCGATGGGGGTGTCGGGGCCGAAGGCGGCTTCGATGTGGCTGCCGAGCTGGCTGGCCAATTGGGGGATCGGTGTACTGCCGAGCCCATGGGGCAGGTGGGGGATGAGCAGGGGCGCCCGCCGATCGCCCAGGGTCTGCTGGAGGCGATGGAACAGCCTGGGGCTATCCCACAGCCCGTGCACCAGCACCAGAGGGGGGTGGGTAGCCATGCTTCAAGGCTAGGAAGCTTCCGGGCTCAGCATCAAAAAACCGCCCCCTGGGGAGCGGTTGGGATATCAGCGTTGGGATCCGGACGAAACCCGAATCCTGCAAAAAAGGTGAGCTGAATAGGTGAGCTGAAGCTCAGTAACGGCCGCCGCCGCCACCGCCGTAGCCGCCGCCACCACCGCCACCGCCATAGCCGCCGCCGCCGCCACCGAAATCACGGCGACCGCCACCACCACCACCGCCACTGCCGCGGGGCTCGGCCTTGTTGACGCGGATGGCGCGACCCATCCACTCGACGTCCTGAAGATCGTCGATGGCCTTGGTTTCCTCAGCCTCGTTGGCCATCTCGACGAAGGCGAAACCGCGCTTGCGGCCGGTGTCGCGGTCGAGGGGGAGGCTGCACTTGCTCACCTGTCCGTATTGGCTGAACAGGTGCTGGACATCTTCCGCTTCTGCATCGAAGGAAAGATTGCCGACGTAAATGGTCATGAACTCAGAAACTATGAATCGATCCTTCGACGGCCCAACAGAAAGTGGTCAGCTCGCTAGAGAGAAATCTTTGAATCATCAACAACCCTACAGCGTTCGAGGCCAGGCCACCGAATCCTCGAATCTTGGCTAGGCATGGAGGGTTCCACGCCATGCCCTGCCATGTCGAAAGCTCAGCTCACCGCCTTCATTGTCAAGGTGGACGCCGAAGCGGCCCTCAAGGCCCGGGTCGATGCGGCCGGCAGTGTTGATGCCGTTGTGGCGATTGCCCTGGAGCAGGGGCATGTCTTTTCTCCGGCGTCCTGGAGCCGCGCCCAACGGGCCTGACAAGCCCACCGGCCGTTAGTTGGTCATCACGTCCACGCTTTTGAGGGCGGGGCCCAGTAGCCGGCCGAAGGCCTCGAGTTGAGGCTGACTGCCCAACACCACCAGCGTCTGGCCCGGTGACAGGCGGGTGTCACTGCTGGGGTTGGCGATCAGCTCGGGTTCTTCGGGGCTGTAAGTCGCCCCGCGGTATTGGCGGGTGTCCCCATCCTCGCTGCGTCGGGGGGGCACGATCGCCAGCACAAGGGCGCCGGTGCGGGCACCGAGTTGGAGGTCGGCCAGGGAAGAGCCATTGAGGGGCCCCAGGTCAGCCGCATCACTGCTGAGCAGAAATTCCTCCACCTCGCAGCCTGAGCCCGCCAGCAGATCCATGAAGCTCACGGCCAGGGGGCGCAGGGCCTTGGCGGCCATGGTGCGGCCACCACTCACAAAGGGGCTGACCACCTGGTCGGCGCCGGCAAGGCGCAGCTTGCGCTCCGCTTCTTCACTGTCTGAGCGGGCGATCAGGCGGCAGTTGGGCGCGATGCCGCGGGCGCTGAGCACCACGTAGAGGTTGGAGGCGTTGTTGGGCAGGGCTGCCACCAGCGCCCGGCAGCGGTGGATGCCTGCCTCCAGCAGCGTTTCGTCCAAGGTGGCGTCGGCCATCAGCACCGGAAGCCCACGCTCTTCGGCGGCTTCCCGCCGCTCGGCGTCCATCTCCACCACCAGCATGGGAACGTTCTCCCGGGTGAGCTGTTCGGCGATCTCGTGGCCGATGCGGCCGTAGCCGCAGAGGATCACATGGTTGTGCATGGAGTGCAGCCAGCGGCGGAAACGGCGCTCGCGCAGGCGCCGGAAGTACCCGGATTCAGACAGCCCCAACACGCCCTGGATGCTGATCTGCACCACCACCAGGCCGCCCAGGATGAGCAGGGTGGTAACCAGGCGCCCGTTGGCGCTGAGGATCTGGGTGTGGCCATCACTGAAGCCCAGGGTGCTGAGGGTGATCAGCACCATCCAGTAGCTGTCCCCCCAGTCCCAGCCTTCGCTGAGGCGATAGCCGATGGCGCTAGCATTGACCAGCAGAGCCAGGGCAAGGGGCGCCCGCCAGGGTTTGCGGTTGCGCGAGGAGGGTGGTCTTTGGGTGGCGTAAAGCCAGGGACGCTTGGGCATGGGATCTGGACCCGGTGCTCCAGATCGCTCGGCTAAGGGTACGGGCAGTGTCCTGTTGCCGTCTGGTTGATCCCGAACATTTGGTGACGTTGTCCACCGAACGGCGGACGTCTCCGTTAACCCTGAAAGGTTCTTTCCGCAGCACGCCTGGATGGGCGCATCTTCGGTTGTTGATGATCGGCATCCTGCCCTGCTCAAAGAGAGCGGTCAGCGGGAGGTGTTCTGCGGCCTCACCTCGATTGTGTGGCTGCATCGGCGCATGCCGGATGCTTTTTTTCTGGTGGTGGGCTCACGCACCTGCGCTCACCTGATCCAGAGCGCCGCCGGCGTGATGATCTTCGCCGAACCCCGCTTCGGCACTGCGATTCTGGGGGAGCGAGATCTGGCCGGCCTGGCCGATGCCAATGAGGAGCTTGACCGGCTCGTGACGGATCTGCTGGTGCGGCGCCCGGAGATTCGCACCCTGTTTCTGGTGGGCAGTTGCCCCAGCGAGGTGATCAAGCTCGATCTGGCCAAGGCTGCCGAGCGGCTCAACACCCAGCTTGCCGGTCGGGTGAAGGTGCTCAATTACAGCGGCAGCGGCATCGAAACCACCTTCACTCAAGGGGAAGACAAGGCCCTGTTGGCGATGGTGCCGCTGATGCCCAGCAGCGATGTTGATCAGCTGCTGATCGTGGGCACCCTGGCCGATGCGGTGGAAGACCGCCTGGTGCAGCTGTTTGGCCGCCTGGGGATTCCTGTGGTCACGAGCCTGCCGCCGCGGCGCTCCACCGAGTTGCCCCCGATTGGCCCGGGCACCCGGGTGCTGTTGGCCCAGCCGTTTCTCTCGGATACGGCGCGCGCCCTGGTGAACCGGGGGGCGCGGCTGTTGGCGGCCCCCTATCCCTTCGGGGTGGAGGGCAGCCGGGCCTGGATGGCGGCGGGCGCGGAGGCCTTCGGTGTGGCGCCGGCCCAGGTGGCCGCCGTGTTGGATCCGCTGGTGGAGCGGGGCCGCCGGGCGATCGCTCCCCACCGGGAGCTGTTGGCGGGTAAACGCCTCTTCCTGCTGCCCGATTCCCAGCTGGAGCTTTCGTTGGCGCGCTTCCTGCAGCGCGAATGCGGCATGGAGCTGGTGGAGGTGGGCACGCCCTACCTGGATCGCCAGCTGCTGGATGCCGAGCTGGCCTTGCTGCCGGAGGGCACCCGCATCAGTGAAGGCCAAGACGTGGAGCGCCAGCTGGAGCGGGTGCGTGCGGCGCGGCCCGACCTGGTGGTGTGCGGTCTTGGCCTGGCCAACCCACTGGAGGCCGAAGGGATTGCCACCAAGTGGTCGATCGAGCTGGTGTTCAGCCCCATTCACGGCTGCGACCAGGCCGGCGATCTGGCCGAGCTGTTTGCCCGTTCCCTGCGCCGCCGCGCCGCCCTGTCGTTTGCCTGAGCGCCGGCTGCATCCCGCCGCCGCCACCCCCTCCTGTTTTCTCCCCCATGGAACTCACCCTCTGGACCTACGAAGGCCCGCCCCATGTGGGCGCCATGCGCATCGCCACATCGATGGAGGGGGTGCACTACGTGTTGCATGCTCCCCAGGGCGACACCTACGCCGACCTGCTGTTCACGATGATTGAGCGGCGCGATAAGCGCCCGCCCGTGACCTACACCACCTTCCAGGCCCGCGACCTGGGTGGCGACACCGCCGAGCTGGTGAAGCGCTCGATCGGCGAAGCGGTGGCGCGGTTCCAGCCGGAGGCCCTGCTGGTAGGAGAGAGCTGCACCGCCGAGCTGATCCAAGACCAACCCGGCGCCCTGGCAGGGGGCATGGAGCTGGGCGGCATTCCGGTGGTGAACCTCGAGCTGCCGGCCTATTCCAAAAAAGAGAACTGGGGGGCTGCTGAAACCCTCTATCAACTGGTGCGGGGCCTGCTGAAGGCCCAGCTCCCCTCGCCTGGCTTTGCCAAGCCCTCGCCCCAGCGCTGGCGTGACGAGGGCCGGCGGCCGCGGGTGAATCTGCTGGGGCCGTCGCTGCTCGGTTTTCGCTGTCGTGACGACGTGCGCGAGATCACGGCCCTGCTGGCGGAGTACGGCATCGAGGTGGCCGTGGTGGCGCCCCTGGGCGCCCGCCCCGCCGATTTACAGCGCATCCCCACGGCCGACGCCAACGTCTGCCTTTATCCAGAGGTGGCGGGTTCGGTGTGCAGTTGGCTGGAGCGCAGCTTCGGCATGGCCACGGTGCGCACCGTGCCGATCGGCATCGGCGCCACCGCCAGCTTCCTGCGGGAGTTGCACCAGCTGCTGGGCCTGGAGCTGCCTGCCGCGCTTCAGCCTGGCGCCGATGGCACCTGCACCGCCGAACGGCGCTCGCGCCTGCCCTGGTATTCCCGCTCGGTGGATTCCACCTATCTCACCGGCAAGCGGGTGTTCATCTTTGGCGACGCCACCCATGCCATCGCGGCGGCCCGGATCGCCAGCAGGGAGCTGGGCTTCCAGGTGGTGGGCTTGGGCAGCTATAGCCGCGAGCAGGCCCGTGAGCTGCGGGCCGCAGCGGCCGAGCTGGGCCTCGAAGCCCTGATCAGCGACGATTACCTCGCGGTGGAGGCGGCCATGGCGGCGGCAGCGCCGGAGCTGGTGCTCGGCACCCAGATGGAGCGCCACAGCGCCAAGCGCCTCGGCATCCCCTGTGCGGTGATCAGCGCGCCGCTGCACGTGCAGGACGTGCCGGCCCGCTATTCCCCCCAGATGGGCTGGGAGGGGGCCAACGTGATTTTTGATGCCTGGGTGCACCCGCTGATGATGGGGTTGGAGGAGCACCTGATCGGCATGTTCCGCCACGACTTTGAATTCGTGGATGGCCACCTCAGCCACCTGGAGGGGGCCAGTGCGCCGGCGAGGCCGGCTGAGGCCGAACCCGCCGGCGACCAACCCGCGGCGACGCCGGTTGCAACCGCGCTTCCCGGCCATGGTGAGCTGGTGTGGAGCCCAGACGGTGAGGCCGAGCTGGCCAAGATCCCCTTCTTCGTGCGGGGCAAGGTGCGCAAGAACACCGAGGCCTATGCCCGCGACCGGGGGCTGGAGGTGATCGACAGCGAAGCTCTTTATGAAGCGAAGGCCCACTTCAGCCGCTGAGTGCCGTCAGTGCAGCTGAGTGCCATCAGTGCAGGCGAGCTTGCTGCTGGCGTCGCCGGGCCATGCGATCGAACACATCGCCAATCAGTAGGGCGCCCACCACCACCATGCCGATGGCCACCGCGGCGGCCAGGGCCATGGTCTTGGCCGCGGGCATAAGCATGAAGGACTGCACTGTCATCAACCCGATTCCGCAACCCTTCACGCACTAATTTGGGCGTGCCGATCGTGGCTGGTGAGCGCTGCATCCCCATGCCAGCGAAAGTGCCGCGCGTCGGCCAGTGGCGGGGAAATTTGAGTATTGGTACTCATCGCCATGTGGGCAGATCCCCACCAACGCGGCCCGCGATGTTTCGCTTTACACCATCACTTGCCACTCTGCACCTGTGCCTGAGTTGGATGGCATTCGTAGCTGAACGCCTTGCCATGACAACGACCCTCACTCGACCCGACGGCGAGGGCAGTGTGCAGGTGCATCAAGACGCCGCGATGGCGATCGAGGAGGGTGCCCTGGTCTTGGCCGTGTACGGCAAGGGCGGCATCGGTAAATCCACCACCTCGTCCAACCTTTCGGCGGCCTTCTCGAAGCTGGGTAAGCGGGTGCTGCAGATCGGCTGCGACCCCAAGCACGACAGCACCTTCACGCTCACGAAGAAGATGGTGCCCACCGTGATCGATATCCTCGAAACTGTCGATTTTCATACCGAAGAATTACGACCCGAAGACTTCGTGTTTGAGGGCTACAACGGTGTGATGTGTGTGGAATCCGGCGGCCCGCCGGCAGGCACGGGCTGTGGTGGTTACGTCACGGGCCAGACGGTGAAGCTGCTCAAGGAGCACCACCTGCTCGAAGACACCGATGTGGTGATCTTCGATGTGTTGGGAGATGTGGTGTGTGGCGGCTTTGCCGCACCGCTGCAGCACGCCCACTACTGCCTGATCGTGACGGCCAACGATTTCGACTCCATCTTCGCGATGAACCGGATCATGCAGGCCATCAATGCCAAGGCCAAGAATTACAAGGTTCGCCTCGGCGGTGTGATCGCCAACCGCTCTGAGGAGACCGACGAAATCGACAAGTTCAATGCCCGCACCGGCCTGCGCACCATGGCCCATTTCAAGACCGTGGACGCGATTCGCAAATCCCGTCTGAAGAAGTGCACCATCTTCGAGATGGAGCCCACTCCCGAAGTGCTGGCTGTGCAGCAGGAGTATCTGAACCTGGCCCAGCGGATGCTCGACGACGTCGAACCCCTCGAGGCCGAATCCCTCAAGGATCGCGAGATCTTCGACCTGCTCGGTTTCGACTGAACCCAGGTCTGTGCCCATCTCGGAGCCCAATTCTCCCGAGCGATGGCTGGCCCACTGGCGGGAACCCTATCTGCTGCTGATTGAGGCCAGCTGGCCTCAGTTTCTGCTGCTGGTGACTGCGGCCTATGTGCTGATCTATCTGCTGTTTGCGGCCCTCTACTCACTCGACCCAACGGGGATCGGGGGCTTGTCTGGCGGCATGGCGCTGCCGCTTCAGGCCTTTTTCTTCTCCGTGGAGACCATGGCCACGATTGGCTACGGGGTGATCTATCCCCTCAGCCACTGGGTGCATGTGGTGATGACCCTCGAGGCGCTGGCCGGGCTGATCCTGGTGGCCCTGATCACCGGTCTCTCCTTTGCCGTTTCTCGCGCACGCCCCACTGCATCCGCTTCGCTGAGACGGTGCAGGTTGGCTCGGTGGAGGGCACTCTGGCCCTGCTGATCGGCCTGAACAGCAAGCGCCGCAACACGATTCTGGATGTCAGGGTTCAGGCTGTCTGGAAGCATGCCGGTGTTGCGGGGCTCACCGAGTACGAGCCGTTGCCGCTGCAGCTCCCCGATGGCCTGCCCCTGCAGGAGCAGCTCACCCTTGTCCACCGGTTGGATCCCCAGCGGCCGTTGCAGGGTCGAGAGGGCGCCTTGCTGATCAGCTTCAGCGGCGTAGACGCCACCCTGGAGCGCCCGATCCATGCGGCCCATCTGTATGAAGCCAGCCAGATTCTCTGGCGTGAGCTGCCCCCTACTCCCCTTGCCAGCCCTGCTCCCAGCCTTTGATCATCCGGTAGATCACCGGCACCACGAACAGGCTCAGCACGGTGGCCACTAGCAGCCCGGAGAACACCACCGTGCCGATGCTCACCCGGCTGCCGGAGCCGAAGCCGCTGGCCAGCAGCAGGGGCATGAAGCCCGCCAGCGAGGAGACGGCCGTGAGCAGGATCGGCCGCAGGCGGGCGGTGGCCGCACCCCGGATCGCCGTGTCCAAATCGAGGCCTTCCGCCATGCGCTGGTTGGCGAATTCCACAATCAGGATGCCGTTCTTGGCGGCCAGGCTCACCAGCACCAGCAGGCCCATCTGGCCATACACGTCGAGCGGCAGGCCGCGCAGCATCAGGCCGCCGATGGCCCCCAGCATGGCCAGGGGCACCGTGACCAAGATGATGAAGGGATCGGCAAAGTTGCCGTAGAGGGCAGCCAGCACCAGCACCATCACCACGATCGCCAGGGCGAACACGCGCACGTTGCCGCCGCCCGCTTTCGCTTCTTCCCGGGCTAGGCCCGCCCATTCCAGCGCGGTGCTGCCGCCGCGTTGCCGCTGCACCTGCTCCAGGGTGGCCATGGCCTGGCCGCTGCTCACCCCCGGCCGGGGCAGGGCGCGGATGCTGATCGAGCGCACCAGCCGGGTGTGGTTGATCGAGGTGGGGCCGCTGCCCGGCTCGATGCGCACCAGCTGGGCCAGGGGAATCAGCTGGCCCTCGCGGTTTTTCACCTGCAGGCCCAGCACGTCGTCGGCACTGCGCCGCGCCTGGCCATCGAGCTGCACGATCACCTTGCGCACCTGATCGCTTTCGAAGCTGTCGTTGACGTAGTCGCTGCCGAAGCTGGCCCCGAGGGTGTCGACCACGGTGCTCAGATCCACGCCGAGAGAGGCCATCTGCAGGCGGTCGGGCACCAGCTGCACCAAGGGGGCTCCAGCGCTGAAGCGGGTCGACACCCGCTCGAAGCGGTTGGTGGCTCGGGCGGCGCGGATGAAGGCCTGGGCCTGCTGCTCAAAATCCGAGAGGCTGAGTTGGCCGTTGCTGCTGTCGAGCAGTTCGAGCTCCAGGCCGCCTTCGGCGCTGAAGCCCCGCACGGACGGGGCCTCGCTGAGTTGCACCACGGCACTGCTGATGCGGCGGCGCAGCTGGCCATCGAGGCGCTTGGCTACAGCCCGTGTCGAGGCCTCGGGGCCCCGGCGTTGCGCGATTGGCGCCAGGCGCACGAAGAAGCTGCCTTTGTTGGGGCTGCTGTCGCCGAAGGAGCGCCCCGCATAGAAATTGGCGCGGGTGATCAGGGGGTCCTCGGCCACCACCTGGCGCACCTGGTCGAGCACCCGCTGGGTCTGCTGCAGCCCCAGGCCATCGGCCAGGATCACCACCCCCCGCAGCTGACCGTTGTCTTCCTGGGGGATGAAGGCTTTGGGCAGGGCCTGCAGGGCGCTGCCGGTGAGCAGCAGGCCCGCCAGCAGCAGGGCTACCACCAGGCGCCGCCGTGCCATCGCCCACTCCAGCCAGCGGCCGTAGGGAGTTTCCAGGCCTTCGAGCCAGCGGCGGGGCGGATCGATCCAGCGCAGCAACCAGGCCGGTTCCCGTTGCTGCGGGCCCAGCAGCCGGCTGCCGGCCACCGGGGTGAAGCTGAGGGCGTTGAGGGTGGAGAAGGCGATGGCGCCGCTGATCGTGATCGCGATCGGGGCATAGAGCCGGCCGAGGCTGCCGCCCAGCCCCAGCACCGGAATGAACACCACCACCAGCACCAGCGAGGTGGCCACAACGGCACCACCCAGTTCGGCCATGGCCTCGCGGGCGGCCTGCAGCGGGGGCTTGCCGGTCTCCAGCCGCCGGCCGATGTCCTCACTCACCACGATGGCGTCGTCCACCACCAAGCCCGTGGCCAGCACGAGACCAAACAAGGTGAGGGTGTTGAGCGATTGGCCCGCCAGCTTCAGCACGCTCAGCGAGCCGATCAGGGCCACGGGCACCGCCGCGGCGGTGATCAGGGCGAGCCTGCTGTTGCCCAGTCCGAGCAGCAGCACCACAAACACGAGCAGCACCGCATCGCGCAGGCTGTTGAGGGTGCCCTGGATGCTGCCGCGCACGAAGTCGGCCTCATCCACGATCAGCTGCTGATCCACCCCCGGCGGAAACTGGGGTGCCAGCTCGTCGAGGGCGGCATTCACCGCCTCGCTGACGGCAATCGCATTGCTGCCATCGCGCTGGTAGATCACCACAGCCACCGTGGGCCTGCCCTGGAGGTTGGTGGCGATGGTGTCGTAGGTCTCGCTGCCCAGGCTCACCCGGCCCACATCACGCAGCAGGGTGACGCCTCCATTGGCGCTGCGGGCCACCACCAGCTGTTCAAATTCTGCCGTGCTGCGCAGGCGCCCCTCCATCCGCAGGGGCAGGGTGATCTCCTGGCCGGTCGGGGCTGGTGCCTCTCCGGTCTGGCCCAGGGCCGCCAGCACGTTCTGCTGCTGGAGGGCCGTGCGCACCTCGGCAATCGTCAGGCCCCGCTCCTCCAGTCGCGCCGGGTCGAGCCAGAGCCGGAAGGCCAGGCTGTTGCCGCCGGAGAGGGTGACGTTCCCCACCCCAGGCACCCGCTGCAGCCGCTCCTTCACCACCTGGTCAAGCCAGCCGCTCAGGAAGGTGTCGCTGTAGAGGGCTGGATCGGCACTGAAGCTCAGCACCATCAGCAGGTCGTCGGAGCTGCGCCGCACCTGCACCCCGAAGCGGGCCACCTGCGCTGGCAGTTGGCGGGTCACCACCGCCGCTTCGTTCTGGGTGTTGATCTGGTTGAGTTCGGGGTCGCCGCCCTCAAATCCCAGGGTGATGGAGCTGCCGTTGGCGGAGCTGGTGGAGCGGATGCTGTCGAGCCGCTCCAATCCATTGAATTGCTTCTCGAGCAGGGCGGTCACGCCCTGTTCCACCACCTCCGGCCCGGCGCCTGGATAGTTGGCCCGCACTGTCACCCGCCCGGGCGCAATCGGCGGCAGGTTTTCCACCTGCAGGGCGGGTAGGCTCACCAAACCACCCAGCAGCACCAGCAGGCTCACCACCAGGGTGAGCACGGGCCGGCGCAGAAAGGGATCGGAGATCGATTTCATCGGCGCCGCAGCGAGCGTGCTGGCGAATCAGGCGAATGAATTAGCCCAGGTCGCGCTTCAGCACCACACAGAGGTAGTCGGGAGCTTTGTAGCGGCTCGGTAGGCAGATGTGCAGTTGCTCGAGGCGGCTCCAGCACACGGTGCGTTGAATGGCGGCCACGGTTTTGCCCTCCTTGAGCAGCAGCCGCAGCGCCTTGCAGTAGAGCGAATAGTTGGCTTCGAGTTCCCCGATGGTGAGTCCCTGGCTACTGCTCATCGCACGGGTTGCGTCCAGGAGTGGCAAAGACGCAATCTCACCTTACGGCGCCCTGGAACGGCCTTAGTCGCCGTGGCCCGAGCTCAGGACGGCCGCCTGGGCGTCGCTCAATCGGCCGGCGCGGTGCAGCACCCGGGTGATCTGCTCGATGGCCAGCACGGCATGGCAGCGATAACCGGCCGCCGCCAGACGCTCCCGGGCTTGGCGATCGTGGTCGCCGCCGTGGTCGATGAACACCACCACGTCTTCCACCACCAGGCCCGAGCTCTCGAGCTTGGCAATGCCCTCCAGCACGCTGCCGCCGGTGATCAGGATGTCGTCGACCACCACCACCCGGTCGCCCTCTTCGAAATCTCCTTCGATCAGGCGGCGGGCCCCATGGGCTTTCACCTCCTTGCGGGGGTAGATCAGGGGCTTGTGCAGTTGCAGCGAAAGGCCGGTGGCGGTGGGCAGGGAGCCATAGGGGATGCCGGCGATGCGGTCGAAGTCGAGCCCTTGCAACAGCTCGGCGTAGGCGTGCAACACCCGGTGAAACAGGTTGGGGTCGGAGATGATCTGGCGCAGGTCGACGTAGTAGTTGAAAACGGCTCCTGAGGCCTGCACGTACTCCCCAAACAGCAGGCAGCCGATGTCGAACAGGTCGACGATCAGGCTTTCGAGCGGATCGCTGCTACTGGGCAACCACAGTGCACAGGTGCTGGCATCGTTTTGCGCGCGGCTCTCCAGCCAACGCTCCCGCCTCGCCGTGATCTGGTGTTTGAGGGCCTCGGCGCGGGGGGCGATGTCGTCTTCGACCAGCAGGTTTTGGGGCAGGGGCAGCAGCAGTCCGTCGGCGGCAGCACTTAGGCCGGCCTGCAGCATCGCCTCGAGCTTCTCCTCCTCCCCCCAGAGGCTGCGCAGGATCAGGAAGCGCTCCGGTGCTTCGGCCCGCACCCGCGCCAGAATCTCCGGATCGCTGGTGCCCACCTCCAGCAGCAGCTGGTCGGGGGTGGCCCAGAGCTGGGTTTCGCGCACGATCCGCAGATAGAGCGGCTCGGTTTCATTGGGGTGGTGCTGGATCACCCGGGCCGCCTGGTTGGAGCTGTGGCAGGTCATCACCACGGCCTTGCCCGGGTAGAGCAGGAACGGGGCGGCGATGTCCTGTCCGGCCAGGGGCGACAGGGTGACCGCATCGGCCCCGAGCTCCTTGAACAGGTAATGGGCCAGGGCGGAGGAGGAGTTGAGATCGCCGTGCTTGGCATCGACGATCAAGGGCAGATCGCGGGGCACCAGGTCGCGCACCTCCAGCAGCAGCTCAAGGCCCACCGGCCCGAGGGCCTGGTAGAAGCCGAGGCTGGGTTTGTAGGCGCACACGTGGGGTGCGGTGGCCTCGATCACCGCCTTGATCCAGTGGCGGGCCTGGCTGAGAAAGGAGCGGCCGGCCAGGCCGCGGCGCGCGGCCCAGCTCTGCAGCATCTCCGGGTTGGGGTCCAGTCCTGTCACCAGCAGCGACTGGCGATCGGCGATCGCGTCGGTGAGTTGAACGAAGAAGCCCATCGCCCGCAGGCTGCCTGGGTCTGTTGCTAAGCCAGCCGACAGCCCTGGCGCGGGCTGGTGACACAGCTCGTTGTAAACCCGGGGCCCGTTTAGGTGGCGGCAGCCACGCACAGGCGCGCCATCAGCCCTTCCTCATCGGCGGGCACCCGCAGCCAGCGCACGGCTGGCCACCAGCCCAGGGCCTCTTCCAATTCGGTGGCCAGAGCTTGATCGTGCTCGCCGATGCCGCCGCTGAGGGCGATCACATCCACGCCCCCGAGGCTGGCTGCCATGGCTCCGATCCCCTGCAGCAGCCGGTGGCGAAACACCGCGATCGCCAGCTGGGCTCCGGCGTGTTGCTCCGCGGCCCGCAGCCGCAGCTCCCGCATGTCGCCGCTGAGCTCGGAGAGCCCCAGCAGGCCGCTGTGGTGGTTCAGGGTGTCATCGAGCTCGCTGGCGCTCACCCCCTGGCGCAACAGGTGCAGCAGCAGGCCGGGATCGACGCTGCCGCTGCGGCTCGCCATCACCAGGCCCTCCAGCGGCGTGAATCCCATGGTGGTGTCGACACTGCGCGGCGGGCCATCGGGGGAGATGCGGATGGCACAGAGCGAGCAGCCGGCGCCGAGGTGGCAGCTGATCAGGCGGCGCACGCCGGGTTCGCGGGCTGCCACCGTTTCGGCCACGTGCTGGTGGTTGAGGCCGTGAAAGCCGAAGCGGCGCAGGCCCTGGTGGCGCCAGGCCGCCGGAATGGCGTAGGTGGATGCGGCCTCGCCCAGGGTGGCGTGAAAGGCGGTGTCGAAGCAGGCCCATTGCTGGATGCCCAGTGGCGCCAGCCGGCCCTGCAGCCACTGGATGCCCTCCAGGGCCGGGCCGTTGTGCAGCGGGGCCAGGGGCACCAGGGTGGCCAGCTCCGTCAGCACTTCCGCTGTGAGCGGAGTGGGGGCGATGAAGCGGGAGCCGCCGTGCACGAGCCGGTGCACCACCAGATCCGGGGGCGGGCTGGCCTCGGCCAGCCATGGGGCCAGCCACGTCTCCAGCAGGGCGGGGAGATCCTGGCTCCCTGGATCAGCAATCTTCTGATCCACAAGCTCTGAACCAGCCTGGGGTCGGCCCCAGTTGCGCTGCTGCTGCCAGAGCCGCCGCCCGCTGGGATCACAGAGCGCCAGCTTGACGCTGGAGCTGCCGGTGTTCACCACCAGAATGGAATGGGGTGCCGTGGTGGAGGCGGCCGTCATGGCGGACGTCATGGCGGAATGGACGAGGTCTTCTCAGCAAGCACCCGTTAGGTGCCGGTGCGCAGCCGCCAGGCCAGGCTTTCGCCCGCATGGAAGGGCACCAGATTCACCGCGCTGCCGGCGGCATCGTTGCAGTGCAGCCGGCTGGGCACCTCATGCGGCTGCCGCTCCAGGGTGATCATGCCCGCGTTGAGCGGCAGCCCATAAAACCGAGGCCCGAACTCCGAGGCGAAGGCTTCGAGTTTGTCCAGGGCCTTCTCCTGTTCAAACACAGCCGCGTAGCTCTCCAGTGCAAACGGGGCGTTGAAGATGCCGGCGCAGCCGCAGGCCGATTCCTTGGCCTCGCGGCTGTGGGGGGCTGAATCGGTGCCGAGGAAAAATTTGGGATTGCCGGAGGTGGCCGCTCCCCGCAGGGCGATGCGGTGCAGTTCGCGCTTGGCCACCGGCAGGCAGTAGAAGTCAGGCCGCAGGCCACCGGCAAACATCGCGTTGCGGTTGATGTGGAGGTGATGGGGCGTGATCGTGGCCGCCAGGTTGGCTGGGCCGCTGCGCACGAAGTCGACCGAATCCATGGTGGTGATGTGCTCGAGCACCACCTTCAGGCCCGGGTGGCGCTGCAGCAGCGGTTCCAGCACCCGCTCGATGAACACCGCTTCGCGATCGAAGATGTCGATCTCGGCGTCGGTGACCTCGCCGTGGATCAGCAGCGGCATGCCGATGCGCTCCAGCACCGCCAGCACCGGCTCAATGCGGGCGATCGCTGTGACGCCGGAATCGGAGTTTGTGGTGGCGCCGGCCGGATAGAGCTTGGCGGCCGCCCACACGCCCTCTGCAAAACCGCGCTCGATCTCCTGTGGATCAATGGTGTCGGTGAGATAGGCCGTCATCAACGGCGTGAAGCCGCTGTGGTCGGGCAGGGCGGCCCGGATGCGCTCCCGGTAGGCACTGGCGGCCGCCACGGTGGTGATCGGCGGCCGCAGGTTGGGCATCACAATCGCCCGGGCGAATTGGGCGGCCGTGGCCGGCGCCACGGCCTGCAGCATCGCCCCGTCGCGCAGGTGCACATGCCAGTCGTCTGGCTGGCGGATGGTGAGCTGCTGCAGGGGCCGGGGCACGGCGAGCGCACAGGGGTCACCACCACCCTGGCAGGCCTGAAAGATTCACTGCAATCGGCTGGCGGCCAGCCCCCCGACCACCTAAATCTGAAACAGGCGTATCAGCTGGCGCGTTTCCACCCCGACCATGGCCCACCACCAGATCCTGATCGTTGGCGGCGGTGCCGCTGGCATCACCGTTGCGGCCCAGCTGAAGCGTGCCCGCACTGCTCTGGATGTGGCGATTCTGGAGCCTTCGGATGAGCACTACTACCAACCGGGTTGGACCCTGGTGGGTGGCGGCGTGTTCAGCCTGGAGGACACGCGCCGCGCCGAGCGCGACCTGATCCCCTCGGGGGTGCACTGGATCCAGGCGGCGGCGGCGGGCTTCGATCCCGACCACAGCACCGTGACCACCAGCACCGGGGAGCTGCTCAGCTACGACGTGCTGATCGTGGCCACCGGTTTGACGCTGCGTTGGGACAAGATCGAGGGGCTTAGCGAAGCCCTGGGCCAGGGCGGGGTGTGCAGCAACTACAGCAAGGATTTCGCCCCTTTCACCTGGGAGGCGATTCAGGCGTTCAAGGGCGGCAACGCGGTGTTCACCTGCGCGCCGATGCCGATCAAGTGCCCCGGTGCCCCGCAGAAGATCGCCTACCTGGCCGACGACGTGTTCAAGAAGAAGCGCTTGAACGCCAAGGTGATCTATGCCACGGCCACCCCGGGGATCTTCGGGGTGCCCACCTACGCGGCGCCGCTGCGGGAGGTGGTGCAGCGCAAGGGGATCGACGCCCGCTACAACCACATGCTTACCGCTGTTCGGGCCGACAAAAAGGAAGCGGTGTTCAGCGTTACCGAGGGGGAGGTGACCCGGGAGGAGGTGATCCCCTACGACCTGCTGCACGTGACCCCGCCGATGGGACCGTCCGCGGTGGTGGCCAGCAGCCCCCTGGCCAATGGCGCCGGCTTTGTGGAGGTGGATCAGTTCAACCTCCAGCACGTGCGCTATCCCAACGTGTTCTCCCTGGGCGATGTGAGTGGCATGCCCAATTCCAAAACGGCCGCGGCCGTGCGCGGCCAGGCCCCGGTGGTGGTGGCCAATCTGTTGGCGCACCTCGATGGCGTGCCCCTGGCTGCTGCCTACGACGGCTACAGCTGCTGCCCCCTAATCACGGGCTACGGCAAAACGATCATGGCCGAGTTCAACTACAAGCAGGAGCCCACCCCCTCGTTCCCGCTCGATCCCACCAAGGAGCGCTGGAGCATGTGGTTTGTGAAGCGCAAGATCCTTCCAAACCTCTACTGGAATCGCATGCTCGCCGGTGCCCAGCACGAGCGCCGCTTCATCCCCGGGGTGAAGGCCTAGCCGTGCAGGCGCCGCCCCTCACGCAGCACCTCAGAGGGGCGGATGCCGAAAACGCTTTGGAAGTCGCGACTGAACGCCGAGAGGTTGCGGAAGCCGAGTTTGGATGAGATGCCGGCGACGGTGTCGCTGGCCGCAGGGTTGAGCAGGTGCTGGCGGGCCAGCTCCAGGCGCTGGCGGCGGATCCACTGGATCGGCCCGCAGCCGAAGCGCTGGCTGAAGGCCAGCTGCAAATTGCGCCGGGAATAGCCGCTGCGCTGCTCCAGCTCGGTCAGGTTGATGGGGCTGTGCAGGTTGGCCTCAATCCACTCCAGCAGTTCCTTAAAGATCAGCTGGCGCGATAGCCCTTCGCTCTGGTGGCGGGCTTGTTGGTCGGCGTCGGCGAGCTGGGCGCAGAGGGCCAGGGCCAGGATGCGATAGATGAGGTCGTCGACCTGGAGGACCGCCAGGTCTCCTCGGTTCTCCAGTTCGGGTGCATCCACCAGGGCAAAGGCCCGCCGCAGGGTGAGGAGCAGCTCGGCTTGTCGCTTCTCGGTCATGGCGAGCACCTGGGGCCTCTGCAGATCCGGAGCGAAGCGGCGGCCGGATCGCCCTACGCCAGCAATGGCGGCGGCGGTGTTCTGCAGCCGCTGCAGGTCTACATGCAGCACCAAGCCGTTGTAGTGGTCGGTGGCGTAGCGGTATTCGAGGCCTGGATTGAAGTAGAGGGGCGCTTCGCCATGGATGCTGTAGCTGCGGCTGTCCACCTCGTAGGTCGCGGCCCCGGAATAGCAGATGTTGATGGCACCGATCCCGGGGTTTTCGCCGATCGCTCCGATGATCGGACAGGTGTACCCAGAGGTGAGGGTGAGCTCGCCAACGGTGGCAGTGCTGGCCCGATGCAGGAACGGACTGGACTCAGGGAGGCGGGGGGCAAACTCGAGCACGGGGAAGTGCTGGTTGAGTTTGTTGGCCAAACCCTGGGGGTCCCGATCCACAACCGCTTGGTGGTTGTGGAAGACCAGGGGCAACTGGGCAACAGAATCCAAGCCAGCCTTCGAGCAGGGGCCAGAGCTTAAAAAAGCTCGAAAGATAGGCCCCTTGTCGAAGCCAGTCTTAACGCTTAGTGCCAGGTGCCGTAGACCTACTGCCCTTTCTGGGACTTCAGCAACGCGTCCTTGCTGTCCTTGAGTTCCTTCCAGATGTTGCGGATCTGGGCGTAGGCCTGCTCCTGGCTCACCTTGCCATTGCTCTGCAGCCCCACCACCAGTCCCACCCGCTCGGCGAAAGACTCAAGGTTTTGGTGAAACATCAAACGCTGGGGTGTCCAGTCCGGTCCGCGGTACGGCGAATGGGGTTCCATGGGTGAGCGCACACCGGTGGGCTCGCCATCCGACTCGGGAGGTGTTGGACGCGATCCCGCAGTGGCCACAGGGGTCCAGCGAACTTTTTCAGTTTAGAAGCCAGGGTTTAAGAGGTGGTGAAGGCTTGGCCTTGTGTTGCCGGGAGCACTGGCGCGTTTCTGGTGGTGGCTGCACCATTTCACTCCCGAGGCGACGCCATGCCATGGATCATTCTTCCCAGGGTTGGTGGCCCCAGGTGTTGCTCTGCCTGCTGATCCAGGCCAGCATCGTGGGTGGCGGCCAGGTGTTGAACCGCTGGCTCGCCCCTGATTCCCCTCCGCCGTGCTGCGCCCCACCCCTGGTGCGCTGAACTCCCATCTGCTGGAGGAGCGCCCCGCCAATCTGCCGGCCCATCTCTACGTTTCTGGGGGGCGCCACCGAAGCTGCTTCAGTGCCGTGCTGTTTGAGCCCGAAGGGCCGCGGTTGCTGCAGCTCCAGTCGCCCCAGGAGCTCGAGCCGTTGCAGCGGCTCGGCTATCCCCTCTGGCTGCGGGTGATGGGCTTGGGCGATCCCCGGCTGGTTGAGGAAATGCTCGACACCCTGCAGGTGCCTCCCATGCTGCTGCCGCCGTTGCTCGAGGTGCCGCAGCGCTCTCGGGTGGATGGGCTCGGTGAAGCGGTGATCGTGGTGCTACACCGGCTCAGTTTTGCCCGCGATCCCCTGCATCTGCTCAGTGCCCAGGTGGGGTTGCTGCTGATGCCCAACCTGCTGGTCACCTTTGAGGAGGCACCGGCGGGCGAGTCGTTTCCGGAGCTCACCGCCTGGTTGGAATCGCAGGCAGGGGCTGTGGAACACCGCGACCTCGACGACATCCTTCACTTCCTGGTGGATGAATTGCTCGATGCTCTGTTCCCGATGCTGGAGCAGATCGCCAATCGCCTCGATGATCTGGAGGAGGCGGCCCTGCGGGATCCCAAGCCGAAACTGCTGGCCAGAGCTTTCGTGCATCGCAGCAACCTGCGCACGATTCGCAACCAGGTGTGGCCCCTGCGCCATCAGATCCGGGTGCTGCTGCGCCAGGGGCAACAGCTCCTGGGCCCTGATGCGCTGGGGGGCTTTCAGGAAATGGCTGATCTGGTGGAGCTGTTGTTTGAAAACTGTGAGTTGTTGCGCCATCAGTGCGATGCCATTACCCAGGCCTATGCCGCCAGCGTGGGCAATCGCATGAACCAGGTGATGAAAACCCTTACCATTCTCACCAGTATTTTTGCGCCTCTCACCTTCATCGGTGGGATCTATGGCATGAATTTCGCCAACGTGCCCGAGCTCAATTGGCGCTATGGCTATCTCTACGCCCTGCTGTTGATGGCGATTGTGGCGTTGATTCAGTCCTATTGGTTGTGGCGCCGTGGCTGGTTTCAGGATTGGACGGCGCCGCGCTGACCCATCGGGTCCGGAAGCACAACCTGGCCTTAACCGCCTAGGAGCTCGAGATCGCCCAGAGTTCTGTCGTGGATGTGACCGTCATGCGCCCCCTCCTGCGCCTCGCCTCGCTTGCCCCGATGCTGGCCCTCCTGCCAGAGGCGGCTCTGGCGGCGCCTGATGCGGTCCGCATTGGCGGCTCCAGCACGGTGTTTCCGGTGCTGCAGGCGGCGATTGCGGCTTATCAGAAGGGGGGAGCCAACCGCCAGGTGCGCTTTGAGCTCAAGGAAACGGGCACCTCGGCGGGGTTCCGGCAATTTTGTGCCGGCCAATTGCCCCTCGCGAATGCTTCGCGTCCGATCAATGCCAAGGAGCTCAAGGCCTGCGCGGCCAAGGGCGTGACCTTTCTGGAGCTGCCGATCGGCTTTGATGCGATCACGGTGGTGGTGAACCCTGCCAACACCTGGGCGTCCAGCATCACCACCCGGGAGCTGGCGCGGCTCTGGAATCAACGGGCAACGGGATCGCTGAAAACCTGGAGCCAGGTCAACCTGGATTGGCCCAACCAGCCGATTCGGCTCTGCGGACCAGGCAAGGATTCTGGTACTTACGATTATTTTAATAAGGCCATCAATGGAGATGAGCGCAATTCCAGATCAGACTATTTTGCCAGTGAAAATGACAATGACCTGGTTGCCTGTGTGGCCAAGAATCCTGACGCTCTGGGTTATTTCGGCTTTGCCTACTACCAGTCCAATGCCAAGCGGCTGAAGCCCCTGAGCGTCGTGGGCAAGAAGGGCGCTGCGATGCCATCGTTGGCGTCGGTTCAGAAAGAAGCTTATGTGCCCCTCTCGAGGCCGCTGTTTCTCTACGTCAACGACAAAGCCCTGCGGCAACACCCGGAGCTTCAGAAGTTTGTGACATATACCGTAAAGAATGGGCTCAAGCTGGTGAAACAGGCTGGCTATATCCCCATGCCATCCAGCACCTATCTGCTGGTGGAAAGTAAGCTATACCGGCATGTGACGGGCACGGCTTTCGGTGGCGATCTGCCCGTGGGCCTCACCACGGCACAGGCCTTGCAGCGCAGCTTGGAGAGCATCAAGAAACCGGAATTCCGTTGAGCCCTGCATGGCGATCCCAACCCGCTCCGAGCCCCTGAGCAATGGCAGCTACGCCAGGGACCTGTTGCAGAAGCACGTGTCCAAGCTGGTGCAGCTGCAGGCTCCGGTGTCCGAGGGCAAGGGCACCGAACCGTTGCATCAGATGCGGGTGACCATGCGTCGCCTGCGCACCACCCTGCTGCAGTTTGAGCCGGCCCTGCAGCTGCCCCCGGCCATCAACGACCAGCGCCTGGCCAAATGGGTGCGGCGGCTGGGATTGGCACGGGATCTCGATGTGTTGCGTGAGCGCCTGGAAGATGGTTTCTTGCCCCAACTGCCGCAGGCCGAGGTGAAGGCCCTGCGGCCGGTGATCAAGCAACTGCGGCGCGAGCGCCAGCTGGCCTACGGCCATGTGGTGGAGGTGCTGCAGAGCCGCTCCTATCTGGAGGGGCTGGCCCAGTTGCAGGGCTGGTTGAAGCAGCCCGAATTCTCCCGGTTGGGGGAGCTGCCGATTCGGGAGTGGCTGCTCGAATGGCAGGGCCCCAGCCTGGCCAGCTTGTTTCTGCATCCGGGCTGGCAGGTTTCCAGCGCGGCCGGCGAGGTGGAGGTGCTGCACGAGCTGCGGCGGCAGATCAAGCAAGCGCGCTACCGCCTCGAGAATCTCTCCGAGCTTGCCGGTAGCCACACCGCGCCCTGGATCGGCCGCTTCAAGCAGGGCCAGGAGCTGCTGGGTGAATTCAACGATCTGCAGGTGCTGCAGCGTGCCATCAGCGATCAAGTGCCGGGCCGGTTGGAGCAGGAGCTGCCCCAGCTGGAGTGGCTGCTGGTGCAACATCAACGCCATTGCTGGGAGCAGTGGCGCGAGCTGGTGATCGAGGTGCTGCCCACTCGGCAACGGCGCCGCCTTTGGCAGGCGTTGTCGTCCAGGTCGCTGACATGCAGCCCCTGGACTTGGGTGAAGGTGGGATTAAGGCGTGCAGCTGCCCGGTTCGGCTAAGGGTGGGTTGTTCACAGTTGCTTTGCCCACGCCATGCTCAGCCCTAACTGTTTTTGGATGATGGGTGATGAGCGCCTGGCCGACCTGGGGGCCTTGCTGGTGTTTCGGCATTGGTTGCGTCAGCAACTCGAAGAACTCGCTGCTGAGAGCGACGCCACGATTCCTGAGCAGGAGCCAGGCGCTTCTAAGGAATCTTATGGCCGGTTGTTTTTTTAAGCTGCGGCACAACTGCATCTCATCTGCTGGTTTGCATGTGTTCTGCAACACAATTTGGTGTAGTGCACGTGCTCGTTTCATGCATTGGCCCTCGATAGGTTGCGGCCGACTTCCTTTGTGAAGTCATCCCTATCGGTGTGAGGACCCGATGAATCTTTCCAAGAAGCTGCTGCTGGCACTGGCCGGCACCAGCCTTGCGGCCCCGATGGCCGCTTCCGCTCAAGAGCTGGCTTCGTTGAGCGGCGCTGCTGCCATCAACGAGTACATGCAACAGCAAGACGTGGATCGCTTCCGCGCCTGGGAATCCAAAAACCAGGTCACCAGCGTCAACCAGTTTTCCGATGTGCAGCCCACCGACTGGGCCTACCAGGCTCTGAGCAACCTGGTGGAGAAGTACGGCTGCGTCGCCGGCTACCCCAACGGCACCTACAAGGGCGGCAACGCCATGACCCGCTTCGAAGCGGCTGCCCTGCTGAATGCCTGCCTCGATCGCGTCACCGAAGTGACCGATGAGCTGCAGCGCCTGATGGATGAGTTCAAAACTGAGCTCGCCGCACTCACCGGCCGCGTCTCTGGCCTCGAGAAGAAAGTGGGCAAGCTGGAAGCCCAGCAGTTCTCCACCACCACCAAGCTGCGTGGTGAAGTGAGCATGATTATTGCCGGTTCGCCCAATTACTATGGCGATGGCTCAACTGCTACTACCTTCAATTACGACGCTCGTCTGAGCTTCGACACCAGCTTCACAGGCAAAGATCTGCTGCGGACCCGCCTTCGCAGTGGCAATTTCAGTGATGATCCTTTTGGTAGCAGCGGCAATGTGTTCAAGTTGGATAAGGCGGAAGAAGGAGACGGAACTGTCTTCATTGATCGTCTCTTCTACTCCTTCCCGGTGGGTAATGAGGTGAAGATTACGGTGGGTGCCCTCGCCCGCAACACCGAGATGTTGTCGTTCCTTCCTACCGCGTATAAGTCGGATATCCTCGACTTCTTTAATCTTGTTGGTGCTACAGGTACTTATAACAAGGCGACTGGTGCCGGTGCAGGCTTCTCTTGGAAGCAAAAAGTCAAGAAGGGCAACCCTTTCATTGCCTTTGACTTGAACTGGGTATCTCAAGATGGCGGCGCAGGTCCAGGCTATGCTGATTCTTCAATCGGTGCTTTCAGTGAAGAAGGAGCTCAAAATATCCTGGCTCAACTGGGTGTGAAGGGTCAAAACTGGGGTGCAGCGGTTGCTTACCGTTACGGCTCTGAGAATGCACGCTTGAGGGATCCCAACAGCTCCTCCAGCAGCTTCTTCCGAACTCTTGGCGATGGCCAGGAGAGCAACAGCGTGTCGCTTGCGGGTTTCTGGGAGCCGATGGATGCCAAGTGGCTTCCGTCAATCTCTGGTGGCTTCAGCTATACTAGCTATAGCGAAGGTGATACTCGTCCGTCGGCAGATATCTGGTCTTGGATGGTTGGACTCCAGTGGAAGGATGTGTTCGCCAGTGGAAATAGCGCAGGTTTTGCTGTTGGCTCACCCCTCTACGTGACATCAAGTTCGACTGGTGCTCAGGAGAATCCTCCTGGCTACATGTATGAGTTGTTCTACCGATTCCGTGTCTCTGACAATATTTCCGTTACACCGGCCGTGTTCTGGATCACTAAAAACTACAATGACGGCAACGCTGGTGAAGGTACTTATGGTGGTGTGATTCAGACTACCTTCCGCTTCTGATCTCCAGAACGGCATATTCACTCCTCACACAGTCCTCAACTGCTTTCTCACACACCTCTAGCCCCCCCCAGGAATGGGGGGCTTTTTATTGGCTGCTTTTGGTGATCTCAGGCGATGTCGGCAACAGACAGGGTGGCTCTGATCAACCTTGACCGCTCCTTAACCACGGCATAACGACGGGTGGATCAACGCCTTGCTATTCAAGGTTTGACCCCAAAAGTCTTTTCCATGACCTTCGCCAAGAAGGCCCTGATCTTTGGCACCACGGCCGCGATTGCTGCCGGTGCCACAAGCTTCGCCATCCCCGCGTTGGCCCAGGCCACCATCAGCGGAGCTGGTGCCACCTTCCCGAATGCCATCTATCAGCGCTGGGCTGTGGAGTATGCCCGCGAGAAGAATGCCAAAGTGAACTATCAGTCGGTGGGTTCGGGCGCCGGTGTGCGCCAGTACCTGGCTGGCACAGTTGACTTCGGTGGTACTGACGAAGAACTGCAAGCCGCTGACTTCAAGAAGGGCGCAGCTGCTTCCCGCGGTGTTGTGCAGATCCCCATGGTGGGTGGCACGGTGACCCCGGCTTACAACAACCCCAGCTGCCAGAATCTCAAGCTCACCCAGCAGCAGGTGGCCGATATCTTCCTCGGCAAGATCACCACCTGGGAGCAGCTGAAGTGCGGCAAGGGCAAGATCACCGTGGCTCACCGCTCCGACGGTTCGGGCACCACCTACGTGTTCACCAACTCCCTGTCCTGCTTCTCCAATGAGTGGAAGAGCAAGGTGGGTAAAGGTAAGGCGGTGAAGTGGCCCGTGGGTGTGGGCGGCAAGGGCAACGAGGGCGTGGCCGGTGTGATTAACAACACCCCGGGCTCCATTGGCTATCTCAACCAGGCCTATGTGAAGGGCAAGATCAAGGCGGCTGCCGTTCAGAACAAGGCCGGCAAGTTTGTGATGGCCAACGATGCCACCGGAGCCGCGGCTCTGAACGGTATCAAGCTCGATGCCAACCTCGGTGGTGAAGAGTGCAACCCCGCGGGTGCCAACGCCTTCCCGATTGCCTCCTTCACCTGGATCCTGGCTTACCAGAAGGGCAACGGCGCCAAGGCTGGTGCTATCCGCAACTACCTGCTCTGGGCCCTCTCGCCCAAAGCCCAGAAGATGGCCGCCGAGCTCGATTACGTTCCCCTCAAGGGTGATGTGCTCAAGCGCGCCAAGGCTGCTGTGGCCAAGATCGGCCAGTGAGTTGCGTGATTTAACGCAGCATCTTCAGGGGCCTTCGGGCCCCTTTTTTTGTTGCGCGTCTGCGTTCACTGAACGTCAGCGGGTGTCCAGCTGTGGGCTTTCCGGTAGCAACACCCGATCCGCCACCAAGCTGCTGAGCCACGCCCCCAAGGGTGCTGTGGTGAGGATGCTGAGCACCGCTACCGCCAGGATGATTTCACCCGGTCCGCTGGGCAGACCCACGGCTTGCATCGCCAGCAGCGGCATGGCTCCGATCGCCGCCTGCACCGTGGCCTTTGGGATGTAGGCCACCGTCACAAACAGCCGCTCGCCAGCGCTTAAACCACTGCGCGCTAAGCAGATCAGCACGGCCCCGCTGCGAGCAACCAGTCCGATGGCCAACACCGCCAGCCCCGCCAGGCCGCTGCGCCAGGCCACCTCCAAATCCACCTGGGCACCCACCAGGGTGAACAGCACCAGTTCTGCAAACACCCAGATCGAGGCCAGTTTGCCCGCGATCGGCTGCGCCAACTGGGGCCGCAGCTCCAGCAGCAGCAGCCCGAGGCTGAGCGCGGCCACCAGGCCGGTGAAGGGCACCAGGCCCTGGATGCTGTCCTGCAGTCGCAGCAGCAGCAGTGCGAGGGCCAGGATCACCAGAACCTGACGGTTCACCTGGGGCCCAAAGCGTTCGATCCAACGCAGCAGCACTAGGCCCACTCCCGCGCCTGCTGCAGCACCGAGCAGCAGCCCCAGGGGTAGCCCGGCCAACTGGGTCCACGGCAGCTGCAGCCCAGGGCTGCTGGCCTGTTGCACCAGCAGGCCCAGCAGCAGTCCATTCACCACGATCACGGCGATGTCATCGAGGGAGGCTGCAGCCATCACCAGTTGGGGGATGGCCTTGGCGGTGCCCCGTTGCTCCTCGATCAACCGCAGCATCAGCGGCACCACCACGGCGGGCGAAACCGCTGCAATCACCGAGCCCAGCAGGGCAGCTTCCAGCCAGCCCAGCCCCAGCAGGGGCTGGGCCACCAGGGTGATCGTGAAACCCTCCACGGCTGCCGGAATCCAGGCCAGCAGCAGCACCCGCCCGCCCACCTGCTGAAGCGTGCGCAGGTTGAGGCCAAAGCCCACCCGCAGCAGGATCACCACCAGCGCCATCTGGCGCAGCTCGCCGCTGAGGGCCAGCAGCTTGGGATCGAGCAGCCCCAGCCCCGACTGCCCCAGGGCGATCCCCACCAGCAACATGCCGATCAGCCCCGGCAACCCAAGCCGCCGAAACAGGCCATCGGCCAGCAGCGCCAGGATCAGCAGCTCAGCCATTCCAAACCAACCCATGGCCTGCCTCCCGCCCGTTGGCGGTAGATCGGGCTGAGTCTTACCCGGCTTGGGACAACTGCCGTGGCGGCGATGGCAGCCGGGTGCTCACCACGGCTGCCAGGGCCACCAGCAGGGCCGAGCTCCACAGGCAGGCCTGCAATCCCCCCACCAAAAACAGGGCCCCGGAGAGCACCGTGCCCAGCAGGCGGCCGGCGGCATTGGCCATGTAATAGAAGCCCACGTTGAGGCTCACCGATTCGGCATCGGTGTAGGCCAGCACCATGTAGCTGTGAATCGAGGAATTCATGGCAAACACCACCCCGAAGGCCGCCAGCCCCACCACCACGGCTACACCGGGCTGAGCCACCTCACGCCAGAGGGCGATGGCGATCAGGGCCGGGATAGCGGTGAGCAGGGCACTCCAGAACTCCACCGCACTCACGCCAGGCGGTGCACTCTTGCCCCAACTGCGCCGCAGGGCCGGGGCGGCACCCTGCACGATCCCGTAGCCGATCACCCACAGGCCCATGAAGCCGCCCACCTCCCAGAAGCGCCAGCCCAGCGCGCTCTGCAGAAACACCGGCAGCGCCACCACAAACCACACATCGCGGGCGCCAAACAGAAAGAAGCGGGCCAGAGACAGCACATTGATGCCCTGCGATTTGGAGAACAGGGCCGTGAATTTCGGCTTGTCCTTCATGCGGCCGATGTCACCGGGGAGCACCAGGGTGAGCAGGAAGGCGGCAAACAGGCCGGCGGCCATGGCGCCCACGGCGGCATTGAAGCCAATCGTGGTGAGCAGCAGCCCCCCCAGAAAAAAGCCCACGCCCTTGAGGGCGTTCTTGGAGCCGGTGAGAATCGCCACCCATTTGAACAGCTGGCTTTCGCCCTGGCTGTGATCCTCCGGGGTTTCTGCCACCACGGTTTTGATGGCGCTCTTGGCGCTCATCTTGTTGAGATCCTTGGCGATGCCGCTGATCGCCTGGGCCACCATCACGTAGGCCACGCTCCACCACTTGGGCCAGCTGTCGGCCACCGGGATCAGCATCAGCAGGGCCGCCACCTGCATCAAGGTGCCGCTCCAGAGGGTGAGCCGCAGCCCGAAGCGGGCCCCGAGCCAGCCGCCATAGAGGTTGGTGACGATGCCGAAGAATTCGTAGAAAAGAAACAGGAAAGCGATCTCGAGCGTGCTGTAGCCCAGCTCGTGGAAGTGAAACACCACGAGCATGCGCAGGGCGCCGTCGGTGAGGGTGAAGGCCCAGTAGTTGGCCGTCACGACCGCGTATTGCTGCAGGGCGGATAGGGCGCGTGCCATGGCGTTGGCTCAGCGCTCGTCAATCAGAGCCACATGGCTCACCAGATCCGCCATGCGCGAGCTGTAGCCCCACTCGTTGTCGTACCAGGCGTACACCTTGAGTTGGGTGCCGTTCACCACCATCGTCGAGAGGCCATCGACGATGGCGCTGCGATCGTCGTTGACGTAGTCGACCGACACCAGCGGCCGGGTTTCGTAGCCGAGGATGCCGCGCAGTGCGCCGTTGGCGGCCGCCTCGAATGCGCCGTTCACCTCCTCCACCGTGACGCTGCGCTTGAGTTCAAACACCGCATCGGTGAGCGATGCATTCAGCAGCGGCACCCGCACGGCGTGACCGTTGAGCTTGCCCTGCAGCTCCGGAAAAATCATCCCAATCGCCTTGGCTGAGCCCGTGGTGGTGGGGATCAGGCTCTGGCTGCAGGAGCGCGCCCGGCGCAGATCGCTCTTGAAGCCGTCCACCACCCGTTGGGTGTTGGTTACATCGTGCAAGGTGGTGATCGAACCGTGCTCGATGCCGAAGCTCTCGTGCACGACCTTCACCACGGGTGCGAGGCAGTTGGTGGTGCAGGAGGCGGCTGTGATCAGCCGGTGCTGTTCGGGGGCATACAGGTGATGGTTGATGCCGAACACCACGTTGAGCGCTTCGGCGCCGGCGATTTCGCCCTTGACCGGGCAGGCCACGATCACCCGTTTGAGCCCCACCGCATCGAAATAGGGCTGCAGCGTTTCGGGCGTCTTGAATTTGCCGCTGCACTCGAGCACCATCTCCACGCCGGCCTCCCGCCAGGGCACGGCAGTGGGATCGCTCTCCTGGCTGTAGCTCACCGGCTGGCTGCCGACGAAGAAGCCGCGTGTGTTTCCCTGCACCGCCTGCTGCCAGCGGCCATGCACGGAATCAAAGGCCAGCAGGTGGGCGGCGGTGGCGGCATCGCCGCCGTTGTCGTTGACGTGCACCAGCTCAATGCCGGGCCGGCCCCACAGGGCCCGGAACACCAGGCGGCCGATGCGGCCGAAGCCGTTGATGCCGATTTTCATGGGGCAGCGCTTGAAGCTCGACCCACTCTCCCATCAAGCAGAGTTGATGGGTTTTATGGCGTGGTTAAGACGGGTGGGGAAGGGCGGGCCAGGGCTACTCCGGCGGCGCTTCGCCAAACAGCTCCACATAGGGCTGATAGCAGAAGCGCCTGTTCCGCTTCTGGCCAGTGATCTCGCGAAGGATGTCGAGCGACTCCAGACGCGCCACCAGGCCATTGGCCGCCGGGTAGGTGGTGTGGATCAGGGCTTCGATCGCGTTGACGCTCACGATCGGTCGGTCAAACAGGCTCTCCAGCACCCTGTGGCCGTTGGCGGCAGCACGCCCGAGGTGATCGGTGATCAAGGCCCGATGCTGTTCCCGCAGCGCCAGGATGCGCCGGGCTGTGCCGCTGGCCTCCTGGCTCACCTCGGCCACGCCTCGCAGGAAGAACGCCAGCCAGTTTTCCCAGTTGCCGTCTTCGCGCACCGCCTGCAGGTGGTCGTAGTACGCCTGGCGGTGCTGCTTGAAGTAATGCGAGAGATAGAGCACGGGCTTGTGCAGGATTCCTTTCTCGGTGAGCAGGAAGGTGATCAGCAGTCTCCCCACTCGGCCGTTGCCATCGAGAAACGGATGGATCGTTTCGAACTGGGCGTGGGCCAGTCCGATGCGGATCAGAGCCGGTAGATCGTCTTGGGCGTGGAGAAACTGTTCCAAGGCCCCCAGAGCTTCTGGTAGCTCCTCCGGGGGTGGCGGCACAAAGGTGGCAGTGGCCAGGGTGCAGCCACCAGGGCCGATCCAGTTTTGGCTGCGTCGCAGCTCGCCTGGGGTGAGCCGGCTGCCGCGAACTCCCTGCAGCAGCACGGCATGGATCTCGCCGATCAACCGCATCGACACGGGCAAGGTGGCGAGGCGTTGCAGGCCATGGTTCATCGCCCGCACGTAGTTCACCACCTCATCCACATCGCGGGGGAGGCCGCCGGCTCCGAATACCTTGGCCTCCGCTGCCAGCAAATCCTGCAAGGAGCTCTGGGTGCCTTCGATCTGGCTGGAGAGCACTGCTTCCTTGCGCACGTACATGAAGACAAACAGGTCAGGGTTCGGCAGCGTTTCCACCGATCCATCCAGTCGCCCCAGGGCCCGATCAGCCTGGGAGAGCAGCGCCTGCAATTCACCGCTCAGCCGCACGGGCGGATCCGGCGGCAGGGGAGCCGGACGGAAGGCGCGATAGCCCGATGGCTGGCTGCGGTAGGCGCCGGCGCGGTTGGAGCGTGCTTCGAACATGGGTCGCGCAGCCTTTCGCATGGGCCGAGAATGGCCTCATGTTATTTGCAGCCTTTAGTATGGGACGACGACGTGGATTTGTGTAAGCAGGTGTTGTCTATGGCTGGGTCCTCTGCCCAGGTGCTGGCTGCTCGCACCAATTAGCTTTGATGGGTTCAGCAGGCTCTCGTCCGTGCCCGTTGCCACCGCCCCCCTTGCCACTGCTCCCGTTGCCCCAGCGCCCCTCCAGGCCGATCAGGCCCGCCAGCGCCTCAAGGCCCTCGCCGATCCGCTGCGGTTGCAGGTGATCGAGGCTCTGGCCGGCGGTGAGCGTTGCGTCTGCGAGCTCACCAGCGAGCTGGGGTTGGCTCAGTCGAAGCTGTCGTTTCACCTCAAGGTGCTCAAGGAGGCGGGGCTGCTCGTGGATCGCCAAGAGGGCCGCTGGGTGTACTACCAACTGCAGCCAGAAGCCCTCGAGGGCCTGCGGGGCTGGTTGGCCGATCTGGCGGCTGGTTGCACCGCCCCCGCCAGCCCCTGCTGTTGAAACGCCATGGGGATCTTTGAGCGCTTTTTGAGCCTGTGGGTAGCCCTGGCCATCGCGGCTGGTGTCACCCTCGGCGCCGTCTTCCCGCAGGCGGCGGAGGCTGTGGCAGGTCTGGAATTTGCCCGCATCAACCTGCCGATTGGCCTGCTGATCTGGGGAATGATCTACCCCATGATGCTGGCGGTTGATTTCCATGCGCTCGTCGATTTGCGCCGTCAGCCCAAGGGGCTGGTGGTCACCGTGGTGGTGAACTGGCTCATCAAGCCACTCACGATGACGGCCATCGCCTGGCTGTTCATTCGCGGCTTGTTTGCGGCCTGGATTCCACCAGCCATGGGCGATCAATACATCGCCGGCATGATTCTGCTGGGGGTGGCCCCCTGCACGGCCATGGTGTTTGTTTGGAGCCGACTCTGCGGTGGCGATCCCAACTACACCCTGGCTCAGGTGGCCATCAATGACCTGATCATGGTGTTTGCCTTTGCCCCGATCGCAGCCCTGCTGCTGGGGGTAAGCCAGGTGATCGTGCCTTGGGACACCCTGGTGACCGCTGTGGGCCTGTTTGTGGTGGTGCCCTTGGTGGCGGGCTGGTTGACCCGCTTGCTGTTGCACTCCCCAGGGCGGATTGAGCGCTTGGAGCACCGCCTGAAGCCCCTGGCAATCCTGAGCCTGATCCTCACCGTTTTGGTGCTGTTCATGGTGCAGGCCCGGTCCATTCTCGCCAATCCGCTGGCGATCGCCCTGATTGCCATCCCCCTGATCCTGCAGACCTACCTGATCTTCTGGATCAGTGCCCAGTGGATGCGGCGTTGGCGTCAGCCCCAGGCGATTGCTGCCCCTGGCGCCATGATTGGCGCTTCCAACTTTTTTGAGCTGGCGGTGGCGGTGGCCATCAGCCTGTTTGGCCTTAAATCCGGAGCCGCCCTGGCCACCGTGGTGGGGGTGCTGGTGGAGGTGCCGGTGATGCTCTCCCTGGTGGCGATTGCAAACCGCAACAGGCGCTTGTTTCCGTTCCGCCCCCCCTGTCAAGCAAGCGCGATACCGGCATCGTCCGCCGGCCTTCCATAACCTCCCGCCAGCTGATTGGGGCTATGGCCTCTGCATTGCCGTTGTGGAAGGCTTGCGGGCCCGTTGCCCTGCCCCTGCTGCTGCTGTCGGTGGCGTTGTTCACCGTGGGCTTCGATCGGGATGGCGGCGGCGGACAGCTCGCCAGCGCGGACACCCTCGATGGCGACATCGCCGCTGCTCTGGCCGCCGCCGCCAGTTCCGGGGCGGCCTTGGCCACCGCTCAACTGCTGCCCCGGCTCGGCCGCGCCGTCCCCATGGCGAGCGCAGCCTGGGGCATCCAGATCCTGGGGCGATGTCCCAGGCCTACAGACTGATGGTCGCTACCCGGCCACGGGATTCAGCCAACGAGAAGTGAGGGGCTTAAATCCCCAGGGTCTCGCCACCATCGATGTAGAGATCATGAAAGGCAATATGTGCCGAATCAGGAGATAACAAAAAGGCTGTGGCCGCAGCCACCTGCTCAGGGCGACCCACATGACCATCCGGTACGGCTGGCCGAAATGACGTCAAGCTGCCGGCGGCTAGATCATCAAGATTGGGGTGATCTGCCATCAGTTTGTGCATCATGTCTGACTCCGTCGCTCCGGGCGAGATCACATTGATGCGAACTCCCAAGGGCACGGTCTCGAGCGCAAGGATGCGCAACGCATGGCGCATGCCGGCCTTGGCTGCTCCATAGGCAATCTGCCCCAGGCGCGGAAAGCGCCCGGAGATGGATCCAATCGCCACAATGGAGCCAGAGCCGCGGCCCACCATTTCACGGGCATACCCTTGGGCGGTAAAGAACACCCCAAATAGATTGATGGCCATAACGTTGTCGATCTGCTCGCGGGTGGTTTCCAAGGCCGGAGCGCTGGTGTAGATCCCCGCCGCGATCGCCACGCGCTCGGCCTCTGCCGTGGCAGCCACGAGCGTGGCAACGGAGGTTTGATCGGCGAGGTCAACGTGCAGCACATCCACCGGCAGATCATCACGGCGCAATTCGTTGGCCAGAGCATCCATTGACGCGTCGGAAATGCCAGCGATCACGAGCTTGTTGGTCCAGGCCTCCCGGGCGACACGACGGGCGATTGCCGCACCGATGCCGTGGGCAGCTCCCACCACAACAGTTGTTCCTGGGGCCATTGACTGTTCCTCGTGATTAAGTCTGCTTCATGGCTGGCAACGCCTCAGCAAAACGAGGCTGAATTGTGCCAGTCGTGATTGTCTATGATTGGGTTAACCCAGGTGCATCGGGCATCGATGCTTCAATCGGCACCTGCAACACGTTGTTGGTGAGGGCGAACAGAACGTACTGGGAGATCAAGCCGATCAGATCCACCACCTGCTGGGCGCTTAATTGGCTGCCGTATGCAGCCCAAAGTTCAGCCGATACGGTGCGCTCTTCCACCATGGCTTCTGTCAGGGTGAGCAAGGCCCTCTCGAGGCCACTGAAAGCCTCAAAGCGACCCAGCCGCACCGCCTCAATTTCCTCATCACTGGCACCAAATTCCTGGGCCACTGGCACGTGGTGCTTCCACACGTAATCGCTGGCATAGAGGCAGCCAATCCGCAGGATGACCAACTCCTGCTGCCGCTCGCCGAACGCCATCGAGCTCTTGCTGGTGACCCACCAATTCAGGAAGGGGCCAAGCAGGTCTGGGCTGTGCATCAGCTGGCCCAACACATTTTCCGGATAGCCAGGCCCTTTCAGCCCTGCCCCAGGAATGCGCTCCAGAATGGCGCAACACTCTGGGCTCAGATCATTGGTGGATCGAGCGCCCTGCCTTGGGTTGCTTTCATTGGGGTGAACGGGTGGGATGCCCATGATGGAAATGGAGGTTGATCCACACGCATTCAACTGTTAAAAGTTGTTTTGGGTGATCAATACTTCGTTTTGCTTCTGATTTCGAACATGCTCTATCCTGCGGTCGTGCTGATGCGAAGCGCCCGCACTGCTATTAACCGTTTCTGCAGGGATGGATTCATCAAGCAGATCTGCCGCCACAACAAACACGTCACAACAAGCTGGCCAAATCAAGCCTGTTGGTTTTTTAGAGGGATCGTCGAGCGATGGCCCATTTTTGGTGCGGTGGTCTGACCGAAACACCGACCTCAGTCCATGGTCGCCAGCCCCAGGCGCGACGTGCGTGGTCCCGCACTCCCGCCTGGACTTCGTTGAGATCGTCTGCTTCCGGGACGCTGTGGCCGCGATGACTTGTTGCGCCGCGCTCTGGTCGGCTCCTCTGCCCTAACCGACCCTTAAACCCCGCACTACCCGGTCTTTGCCTCTCGGCGCTGAGCCCTCCATAGCGTTCTGCCAAACCAACGGCTTGTTCCGCGATGGTGTTCACGCCCTCCCTTCAACCGGGTCGCAGCGACAGTTTTCGCGAGCTGCTGGAGACCAGCTACGAGAAGCTCAGCCTGGTGCATCTGGCGCCTGGCAGCCAGGTGCCCCTGCTGAAGCGCAACGTGTGGGTGGTGGTGCGGGGCATGGTGAAGCTATCCGCCATCTCGATCCACGGCGATGAGCTGCTGCTGGGCTTGGCCGGCCCGAACGAACCCTTCGGCGATCCGCTCACCAACGTGGAGGCCTATGCGGCCACCACCCTGGTGGATAGCGACCTGCTCTGCCTCAGCTGCGAGGAGATCCAGCGCTCTCCCCACCTGGCGATGGGTTTGCTTCAGGGCATGGCGGCCCGCTACCGCCAGAGTGAAGCCCTGCTGGAGCTGCTGGGCCTGCGGCGCATCGAAGAGCGGGTGCGGGGCTTCCTTGAGTTGTTGGCCAACGACTACGGCCAGCCCTGTGAGCAGGGCCTGTGCCTGCAGATCAAGCTCACCCACCAGGATCTGGCCAGCGCGTTGAGCACCACCCGGGTCACCGTGACCCGCATCCTGGGCGCGCTGCGCGACGAGGGTTGGCTGCAGATCGATAGCCAACGGCGTCTCGTGGTGAGCCATCTCCCCCAGCAGCGCCATTCGCATCGATGAGTCAGCCGTCGATTCGGCTGCTGTTGGTGCATTCCGATCCTGCGGCAGCCCACCGGCTCCGCCACGACCTTGTCGAGGCGGGGTGCGAGGTGAGCCGTTGCAGAGATGTAGACGACGCTGCCGAGCAGCTTGCCACCCCCTCGGATTGGGAGCTGCTGGTGCTCGATGGCAGCCTCGGCGCGCAGGCCGCAGCATTGTGCGCCCGGGTGCGGGCGGCCGAGATGTCGATCCCGGTGCTGATGCTCTGCCCGGGCAGCAGCGAAGCCGATCGGATCTGGGGCTTGGAGGTGGGCGCCGACGACGTTCTGCCAGAACCTTTTGGCCTGGCGGAATGCTTGGCCCGCTGCCGGGCGCTGGTGCGCCGTCACCAGCTCGGGCTGGAGGCCACCCCCGAGCTGCGTTGTGGCGCGGTGACCATGCGGGTGGAGGAGCACCGGGTCAGCCGGGATGGCCAGGACGTGACCCTTTCGCCCCGGGAATTTCGCCTGCTGCAGTTTTTTCTGGAACATCCGCGCCGGATCTGGAGCCGCGATGAACTCCTGACCCGTGTGTGGGGTGAGCTCGAGGCGGCGGAACTCGACCCCAAAACGGTGGATGTGCACATTCGCTGGCTGCGCCTCAAGTTGGAGGCCGATCCAGCCCAACCAGCCCTGATCACCACCGTGCGCGGGCAGGGGTATCGCTGTGGTTGAAACCTCTTCCGTTGAAACAACCTTCTGGGGTTTCAAGCTCGCCGGTGAGAATGGCGCCATGCAGCCGTCCTTGTTGGTCGTCGAAGACGACGAAACGATCCGCGAAACGATCCGCGAAGCCCTCGAATTGGAGGGGTTTGCGGTGCAGGCCTGCGGCAACGGTCGCGATGCCCTGCAGTTGCTGCAGCGGGCACCGGAGGGGCAGGGGTTTGCGCTAGTAGTGCTGGATCTGATGTTGCCTGGCTTGGGGGGGCTCGACGTCTGCCGCCAGCTGCGCCAGCAGAGCAACCAGACCCCGATTCTGGTGGTGAGCGCCCGCGACACCGAAACCGATCGGGTGCTGGGTCTCGAGGTGGGCGCCGACGACTACCTTGTTAAGCCGTTTGGCATGCGGGAGTTGGTGGCCCGCTGCCGGGCCCTGCTGCGCCGCTCCTCCAGCCAAACCTCCCGGGCCCGGGTGCTCGAGCACGCCAATCTCAGCCTCTATCCGGAGGAATGCCGGGTGACCCGGGATGGCCTGGAGGTGAACCTCTCGCCGAAGGAATACCGCCTGCTGGAGCTGTTCATGCAGAACCCCCGGCGGGTGTGGAGCCGCGATCAGCTGCTGGAGCAGCTCTGGGGCATCGACTACTTCGGCGACAGCAAAACCGTGGATGTGCACATCCGCTGGTTGCGCGAAAAGCTGGAAGAGAATCCTTCAGCCCCGGTGCATCTGATCACCGTGCGGGGATTTGGCTATCGCTTTGGTTAGCGCCCTCAACCGACTGATGGGGTTGTGGCATCGGCGTGGAGGCTGGCGCCGCCCCCTGCCCCCGGCCCGGCAGCTGCTCAGCTGGATGGATTCGTCGGCCACTGGCTGGATCTTGCTCGAGCGCAACGGCACCGTGGGCCACATCAACCCCCGGGCGGAGCGGATTCTCCAGCTCGATGCGGGGCGGCTGCTGGTGGGCCAGCCCTTTGCCGAGATCTGTGCCGATCCCGGCCTGGCCAGCAGCATCCGGATCGCCCGCCGTCAGGATCGCCCCCAGCGCTTGGAGTGGCACTCGGGCGGCCAAGACCTCGACGTGATGGTGGTGCCAGGCCGCGACGGCTGGCTGGGCGTGCAACTCCAGAGTCGCCGCTCCCTCGATGCCCAACTGGAGCAGCAGGAGCGCTGGGTGAGCGATGTAGCCCACGAGTTGAAAACGCCCCTCACGGCCCTGTTGCTGGTGGGCGACAGCCTCGCCGCCCAGGTCAACAGCCAGAACGCCCGCCTGGTGGAGCGCTTGCAGCGTGAATTGCTGCGGCTGCAGGAGTTGGTGGGGGATCTGCTTGAGCTCTCCCGCCTCGAGAACACGCTGCCAGGCGCCGCTCAGCGGACGAGCGTGGTGGATCTGCCCCAGTTGGTGGAGCAGGTGTGGGCCAACCTGCGCCCCCTCGCCGATCCGCGTCAGATCCACCTGGCGTTGGAGGCACCCGCTGTCCTGCAGCTGCGCGGCGACAGCTCCCGCCTGCACCGGGCCCTGCTCAACCTGCTCGACAACGCCCTGCGCTACAGCCCGGAGGGCGGCGAGCTGCGGGTGAGCCTCGACAGCCGCGGCGACTGGTGCCAGTTGAGCGTGGCCGACCAGGGCCCAGGCCTCAGTGAGGACGACCTGGCCCATCTGTTTGAGCGCTTCTACCGGGGGGACCCCGCCCGGGCCCGTAACCAACGCATCGGCAGTGGCCTGGGGCTCTCGATCGTGCAGCAGATTGCCGTCACCCACGGCGGTCGCATCCAGGCCAGCAACCGCCCCGAGGGTGGAGCCCTGCTGGAATTGATCCTGCCGGGGGTCGTGCGGCCTGGCGAGGCTGGCTAGCTTTGGAGCGACTGATTGGTGGCGATGCACTTCTGGGCTCCTGAGATCGATCCCTCCCACCCGATGGATTGCACCCAGGCCGAGCGCTACGCCCTGAGGCGGCTCAACGATGGCTCCTTTGTGGCCATTGCCGGAGAGGATCAGCGTCTGGTGGATGTGGGCAGCACCAGCGAAGCGTTTCTCTTCCATACCCATGAGGCAGCCCTGAGGGCGGCCACCGAGCTCAACCACAGTGGGCGCGGACCGCTGGATGTGGTGAAAGTCGAGTGGGAGTCCGCCTGATCAGGCCACCTTTGGGCTGATTGCGGCAGCCAGGGCCTCCAGCCGACTCTTGGTGAGTGTCACACCAGAGATTGCTGGAACCTTGAGCCGATGCAGGCGTTCCCGCGGTTGATCTGTTGCGGTCACGATGAACACCTGCCGCTGCTGGTCGCGGCAGTCGAAGCAGATGGTTTCAATCGCCAAGGCGGCGGTCACCCCCAGCAGCGGCACCTCGCTGAGATCGAGCACCAGGGTGTGAAAGTTGGCGCTGGAGCGAAGCAGCTGGGTGAGGTATTTGCTGGCACCGAAGCTCAACGGGCCGCTGAGTTGCAGCAGCAGCAGCTGGTCGCCGGCCTGCCTTAGCAGCTCCTGCTCCTCGAGATTGAGGTCGTGATGGTCGCCCTCGCCGCCGCTGCGCGCCCGCATCGCCTGCCGCTGCAGCTCGCTCTGGCGTTTGATCGTGAGGATGTTGGCCAGAAACACCCCAACCACCACGGCGGTGATCAGGTCCCAGAACACGGTGAGCAGCAGCACCAGCCACATCAGCCCGGTGGTCCGCAGCGACAGCACGGGGGCCCTGGCGATGAACGACCAGTCGATGATTTCCAGCCCCACCTTCAGCAGGATGCCGGCCAGCACCGCATGGGGAATCGGGCTGGCCAGCGAACCAGCCCCCAGGGTGAACAGCAGCAGCACCAGGGCGTGCACCATGCCCGAGAGCCGCGTTTGCCCGCCTGCCTGCACGTTGGTGACGGTGCGCATCGTGGCACCGGCACCCGGCAGGCCACCAAGCAGGGCGCTGGCCATGTTGCCGATGCCCTGGCCGATCAATTCCTGGTCGGAATCGTGCTGGCTGCGGGTGATGTTGTCGGCCACCAGGGAGGTGAGCAGCGAGTCGATCGAGCCCAGCACCGCCAGGGTGAGAGCGAAGCCCGCCAGGGTGCGCAGATCCCCCCATCCCACCTGGGGCCATTGCAGCTCGGGTAGGCCGGAGGGCATGGCTCCCAGCCTCGGCAGGGCGTTGCTTGGCAGCCACAGCACCGAGACCCCGCTCACCACCACCAGTGCCACCAGGGGGGCTGGCAGCAGGAAGTTCCAGCGCTTGGGATAGAGCATCACCAGCGCAAAGCTGGCCAGTCCCACCGCCAGCGCCGTGGGATTGAGATGGGCCACAGCCCAGGGCAACCTGGCCAGGATCGTGGGGATCGGCCCAGCCAGGCTCACTCCCAGCAGGGGCGGCAGCTGCAGCACCACAATGATCGCGCCGATCCCCGACATGAAGCCCGAGATCACGGTGTAGGGCATCATCGTGATGTACTGGCCCAGCTTCATCAGGCCGAACAGCACTTGGAAGCCGCCCGCCATCAGGGCCACGGTGAAGGCCATTGCCAGGCCGCTGGACTGGCCGTAGCGCCCTACCAGCAGGGTGATCACGGCGGTCATGATCACGGTCATTGGACCTGTAGGACCAGACACCTGGGTGGGTGTACCGCCGAACAGGGCCGCCAGGAAGCCCAACATGATCGCGCCGGTGAGCCCGGCCATCGGTCCGGCTCCGGAGGCCACTCCGAAGGCGAGGGCCAGGGGTAGGGCCACCACCGCGGCGGTGATGCCGCCGGTGAGATCCCCGCGCCAGTGGTTCAGGGCCCTCATCGGGCCAGTTCGCAGCGGGCTCCCTCCACCAGGTCTGGGGCATCGCTGATGCGCCCAAACAGATCCAGGCTCTCGGCATTGAGGTTCAACACCTCCACCTGGGAGCCGCCCTGGCGCAACTTGCGGATCACCTGGTCAAGGGCGCGCACCCCGGTTTGATCCCAGATGTGGGCATTGCCCATGTCAATCGTGATCCGCTGGGGATGGCTGCGCAGATCAAATCCCTCTACAAAGTAGACCGTGCTGACGAAAAAGAGTTGACCACGCACGCTGTAGAAGCGGTGCTCAGGCTCGAGCCAGCTGGAGTGCACGGTGATCACCTTGGCCACCTTGCGGCTGAACAGGATCCCCGCCAGGGCTACACCCACCAGCACCGCGATCGCCAGATTGCTGGTGATCAGGGCGATCAACATGGTTGCCACCATCACGGCGGTGTCGCTCTTGGGGACCCTGCGGATGGCCCGAAACGACTCCCAATTGAACGTGCTGATCGACACCATGATCATCACGGCCACCAGGGCTGCCATCGGCATGCGCGCCAGCTGCTCCCGCAGCCCCAGCACCAGAATCAGCAAGCCGGCACCGGCGGTGAAGGTGGAGAGGCGGTAGCGCCCGCCCGCTTCCACGTTGATCACCGATTGGCCGATCATGCCGGCCCCGGCCATGCCGCCGATCAGCCCCGAAGCGATATTCGCCAGCCCCTGGCCGCGGGCCTCAACATTCTTGTCGCTGTCGGAATCGGTGAGGTCGTCGATCACTGTGGCGGTGAGGAAGGCCTGCAACAGCCCTACAAAGGAGATCGCCAGGCTCACCGGCAGGATGATCGCCAGGGTGTCAAGGTTGAAGGGCACGGCTGGTAACCCGAAGCCAGGCCATGTGCTGGGCAGCTCGCCCAGATCTCCCACCCGCGGCACCGGCAGGTTCAACCCCTCGGCCAGCAGGGTGATCACCACGATCGCCACCAGGGTGGAGGGCACCGCCGTGGTGACCCGTGGCAAGCCGTAGATGATTGCCAATCCAAGGGCTACGAGCAGCCACACGCTGGGCCAGGCCACCGCTGCTCCCCCCAGGCTGGCCACCGTTTCGCCGCCATCGGCCCCCAGCCCCATCTGGGGCAGCTGGGCCCGGAAGATCAGCAGGCCGATGGCGTTGACAAAGCCCAGAGTCACGGCCCGGGGCACAAACCGCATCTGGTGGCCAAGGTGCAGGAAGCCCCAGAGGATCTGGAACAGGCCTGCCAGCAGGGTGGCCGCCAGCAGATAGGCAACCCCGTGGGCCGCCACCAGGGGACCCATCAGCAGGGCCACGCCGGCCGTGGCGGCTGAGATCATGGCGGGGCGTCCGCCTGCGAAGGCCACCACACAGCAGATCGCCACCGAGGCGAACAGGCCCATCTTTGGGTCCACTCCCGCCACCAGAGAGAATGCGATCGCCTCGGGCACCACGCCAAGGGCCACCACAACGCCGGCCAGCATTTCCTTGGGAAGGGACGTCAGGGGCGGGAAGAATCCCTTCAAAAAAGGATCGTTTGTCACTGGTTATCGGTCGTCGCTGGTTTCTGTCGGTATTTGTGTGGGCACTGCAGCTGTGGATGCACTGCTGAACACACCGAGCCCGGCCCAGGTCAAGGCGACGGGCTGAGGTTCAGGCCTGACACCTCAGATGGTTCAGCGGCAGAGTTTCCGTGCCGAGGTGATGCTCGGCGTCTATGGCGGACTGCTCATGGCCGAAACCTATCAGTCCCTTTGGGGCACGTCATCCTGGAGGGAGTTGGGTCTGGCTGGATGTCACGGTTCGGGGAGCTGCTGCGGGCGGCCAATAACCTCAAATTGTTGGCGGCGATCGGTCGCAGCGGCGGTGATCTGAGCTCGGTGGCGGATCTGGTCGACAACATGATCGACAGCCCCCAGATGGTGGATTCGGTTCGCCGCTTCCGGGCCGTGCCGGGGGGCGCCGCGATGCTCGATCAGCGCTACCCCCCGCTCCAACCGGACATCGACCGGTTGATCCAGCTGCCCGAGGGGAGCCTGGGCCGCAGCTATGCCGAGCTGATTCGCCAACTCAACTACGACCCCGAATTCTTCCGGCCCCGGCCCACCACCACCGAGGCCCAGTGGCTCACCCAGCGGGTCGCCACCACCCACGACATCCATCACGTGGTGAGTGGCTTCGGCACCATGCCCGCTGGCGAGAGCGGGGTGCTGGCGATCACCGCCGCCCAGATCGGCTTTCCGGCCTACGTGTTGCTCACCACCGCCGGTCAGCTGGCCAGTTTCCGCTTCCAGATGGAGCGCTTTGAAGAACTGAGCCAGGCGGTGGCCCATGGCATGGCGATCGGGCGTCAGGCCCAGTGCCTGGTGGCCGCCCGCTGGGAGGAGGGCTGGGATCGCCCCATCAGCGCGTGGCGTGAACAGCTCGGCATCCGCGACCCCGCCGATGCCGAGGTTTATGGCCTGGGGGCCAGCCATTCCTAGGCTGCGGGCAAAGAACGGCCGCCCCGATCGGATGACCAGCATCTACGCCGACAACAGCCTCACCATCGGCAAAACCCCCTTGGTGCAGCTCAATCGGGTGACTGAGGGTTGTCAGGCGCGGGTGCTGGCCAAGATCGAGGGCCGCAATCCCGCCTTCTCGGTGAAGTGCCGCATCGGTGCCGCCATGATCTGGCGGGCGGAACAGGAGGGACTGCTGGGCCCCGGCAAGGAGTTGGTGGAGCCCACCAGCGGCAACACAGGCATCGCCCTGGCCTTCGTGGCGGCGGCCAAGGGAATTCCCCTCACCCTCACCATGCCGGAAACCATGAGCCTGGAGCGCCGCAAGTTGCTCACCGCCTATGGCGCCCACCTGGTGCTCACCGAGGGACGCATGGGCATGCCCGGTGCCATCGGCACCGCCAAGGAGATGGCGGCCTCCGACCCCGACCGCTACGTGCTGCTGCAGCAGTTTTCCAATCCGGCCAATCCCCAGATTCACCACGACACCACCGGCCCAGAGATCTGGACCGATACCGAAGGGAAGGTGGATGTGCTGGTGGCGGGCGTCGGCACCGGCGGCACGATCACCGGCGTGAGTCGCTACATCAAGGGCACCCTGGGCAAGCCGTTGGTGTCGGTGGCGGTGGAGCCCACCAACAGTCCGGTGATTTCCCAGGCGAAGGCGGGCCAGGAGCTCAAGCCCGGTCCCCACAAGATTCAGGGCATCGGTGCCGGGTTTGTGCCCGCCAACCTCGAGCTCGATCTGGTGGACCGGGTGGAGACGGTGACCGACGAGGAGGCGGTGGCCATGGCCCGCCGGTTGATGAAGGAGGAGGGCATCCTGGCCGGGATCTCCTGCGGCGCGGCCACCACCGCTGCCCTGCGTCTGGCCCGGGAGGATGCCTACGCCGGCAAGACGATCGTTGTGGTGCTGCCCGATTCCGGCGAGCGCTATCTCAGCTCGGTGCTGTTTGAAGGCGTCTTCGACGAGAAGGGGCTGGCCGCCGGCTGAAGCCCGCTTTATAACGACCCTGGCCTGTGCTGGTTGGTGCCTTGGCAGACGCAGAGGTTCAGGCGATCAACCCAGAGGCTCTGCCGATCAACCCAGAGATCAGCCTCGAGCCTGAACCGGCCACGGAGCCCCCGACGCTGGACATTCCAGTGGCCACGGCGGCGCCGCTGGCCACAACTGAGCCGGCCCCATCCGACTCCGCCAATGCCGAGCCAGGAGCCAGCGCGGTGCTGGGTCTGCCGTTGCAGTTTCTCAACCAGCTGCTGCAGAAGCTCGGTGCCACCCCGCTGCAGTCGCTGGCCGATCTGGTGCCGGCCCTGCAGATCCTGGCCCTGGCGGTGCTGGCCGGCATTGCCCTGAAGCTCACCGGTGCCACCCTGGATGCCATCAACGAGATCCCCCTGGTGGGCGGGCTGCTGGAGCTCGTCGGGCTGGTGGCCCTGCTGAACAGCCTGGCCCGCAACGCCTTCAAGCAACAACAGCGGGCGGAGCTGCTGGATCGGATCCGCAAACTCCGCAAGGATTTGCTGGGGTGAGGCGCGGGGGCAATGGCCGGGCTCAGGTGATCTGATCGGCGTCCCAGTCGGTCGGGCCGATCACAAACAACACATCCCCCTGCTGGAACGCCAGTTCGCCGGGGGGATTGCCGATCGCCTCGCCCGAGCGCGTCACCGCCAGCACGTTGACGCCGTAGTCCTCGCGCAGGCGACTGGTGGCGATGGTGGCCCCCAGCAGGGGGGAGCGGGGGCCTAGCCGCAGGCTGTGGGTTGCCAGGTTGGGCACCGCCACCCGCAGGTCATGCACGGCGGTGGCCTCCTTCGCCAGGCCCCGGGTCATGCGGCGCCAGTCACCTCTCACATCGCCGATCAGGGTCTTGATGTCTTCGCGGGGCACCAGCATCCGCGCCAGTACCCGGGAAAACACCTCGATCGACACCTCCAGCTCATCGGCGATCACCTCATCGGCGCCGAGGGCCATTAGTGGTTCCACCTCCCGCAGGTAGCGGCTGCGCACCAGGATGTAGGCGTCCGGGGAGAACCGGCGGCAGAGCTCCACCACCCGCCTGGCACCGGCGGGATCATCGATCACCACCACGATGGCGCGGGCCCGATCGGCGTGCACCAGCTCGAGAATCGGAGGTTGGCTGGCGTCGCCGTAGTGGATTGGTTCCCCTTGGGCCCGGGCTTCCTTGACGATGCCGGCATTCACCTCCACCACCGCGTAGGGCACGTCGCTGCGGCGCGCGGTGTGGGCCAGGTTGCGGCCGGTGACGCCGAATCCCACGATCAGGATGTGGCCGTTGTAGGCCTCGCTGGCCGTCGGGGCCTCCTCCCGCCGCCACCCCTGCTGCAGCCGTTGCAGGGGGGTGTGGCTGAGCCATTGCGCCAGGGACGGGCCGCTGGCCACCAGGAAGGGCGTGGCGATCATGCTGAGCACGGCCACATCCAGCACGGTCTGGAAGATGTCCTGGCTGAGCAGCCCCGCCGTCACCCCTGCCTTGGTGGCCACCAGGGAGAATTCCCCCACCTGGCCGAGGGCCACGCCGGCCAGCACCGCGTTGCGGAGGGGTAGGCCCACCTGCAGGGAGGCGATCGTTCCCACCAGCGGCTTGATCAGCAGCACGCCGGCCGTGAGCAGGGCGATCTGCCAGGGATGGGCCAGCAGGAAGCGCACGTTCAGCAGCATCCCGATCGAGACGAAAAAGAGGCTCATCAGCACGTCGCGGAAGGGCAGCATCACCGCCACCGCCTGGTGGGAGTAATCCGATTCCGAGAGGATGAAGCCCGCCAGGAAGGCGCCCAGGGCCAGTGACAGCCCCAGGGACTGGGTGAGCACGGCAATGCCCACACAGAGCATGAACACCCCCAGCAGGAAGGCCTCCGAGCTGCGGGTGCGGGTGATGCGCTCCAGTACGAAGGGCACCAGCCAGCGGTAGGCGCAGAAGCCGAAGACCCCCACCAGGGCCACCTTGGCCAGCAGCAGGCCGATGGCCCCGAGTCCGGATCCACCGGCTCCGCCCGCCAGCAGGGGGGCCATCAGCATCACCGGCACCACGCCGACGTCCTGGTAGATGAGGATCGAGAGCACCGAGCGGCCGTGGGGGGTCTGCAGCTCGGCCCGCTCTTGCAGCATCCGCAGCACGATGGCGGTACTGGAGAGTGCTGCCACGAAACCGAGGTAGAGCCCCTGCTGGGGGCTGAGCCCGGTGGGCAGCAGCACGCCGGCCACCACGGCGGCGGTGGCGAAGAACTGAACGCTGCCGCCCACGGAGAAAAAACGCTGCAGGCGCGCCAGGTCGGCGATCGAGATCTCCAGCCCGATCACGAACAGCAGCAGCACCACGCCGATTTCGGCCAGCAGTTCGATCTCGTGCACGTTGCGCACCAGGCCGAGCAGCTCGGGCCCCGCCAGCACGCCGCCCACCAGCAGGCCAATCGCCGAGGGCAGCCGCAGCCGGTGGCACACCAGCGTCGCCAACACCGACAGTCCGAAGATGACAACCAGGTCGATCAGCAGACTGAGCATGGGGATGGGTGCGGCCGCAGGCTTGGGGTTGCTGGCAGGGTAAGGACAGACTGTTCAAGATGAAACAGTTCCCAGCGCAGGTGGGTCCTCGCTGTTTTCAGCCAGCCAGCCGATCGGGTCGCTCCCGGCGGAGGCGGTGGCCTCGGCATCGAGCGGCAAGGCGTGCGGCAATCAATTCGGCATCGTCACGAACTCCTCGGCCACCGAGGGGTGCAGCGCCATGGTGCGGTCGAAGTCGGCCTTGGTGGCGCCCATGCCGATGGCGATCGCGGCCATCTGGATGATCTCGGCGGCGTGCTCGCCCACCATGTGGCAGCCGAGCACCTTGTTACTTGCGGTGTCCACGATCAGCTTGAGCAGCACCTTGGGATCCCGGGCCGGCAGGGCCTGGCTCATCGGCCGGAACCGGGCCCGGTGCACCTTGATCCCATCGGCACCGCAGCGGCCGATCGCCTGCTCCTCGGTGAGCCCCACGCTGGCGAGCTCCGGCTGGGAAAACACCGCGCAGGCCACCAGGCTGTGGTCCACCTGGCGGGGCTTGTGGCCAAACTCCGTGTCGGCGAAGGCGCGGCCCTCATCCACGGCCACCGGCGTCAGGTTGATGCGGTCGGTTACATCGCCCACGGCAAAGATGCCGGGCACGTTGGTGCGCTGATCGGCATCCACCGGGATGCGGCTGCCCTCCACCGCCACGCCGGCGGCCTCGAGGTTGAGGCCCTTGAGGAAGGGCTTGCGGCCGGTGGCCAGCAGCACGCCGCCGCAGGCGATCGATTCGCCGCTTTGGGTGGTAACGCTGAGCTCGCCGGGGGCGCACTGGCCGGTGATCGCCGCGGGCGAGTGGGTGAAGCGGATCTCGATGCCGCCTGCTTCCATGCCGGCACGCACCGCCTCGCTGGCCTCGCGATCGAAGCCGCGCAACAGGTGATCGCCGCGTACCAGCTGGGTCACCTGCACGCCCAGGCCATTGAGGATGCCGGCGAATTCGCAGGCAATGAAACCGGCACCCACCACCACCACCCGCTCGGGCAGGCTCTCCAGCTCAAACATGTCGTCGCTCAGCCAGCCCAGCTCTGCGCCGGGGATCTCGGGGCGCTGGGGCCGGCCGCCCACGGCGATCAGGATCCGCTGGCCCTGGAGCTCGCGCTCGCTCCCGTCGGCGCCCGTTACCACCACGCTGGTGGCGCTGCTGAAGCGGCCCCAGCCCCGCACCAGCTCCACGCCGGCTTTCTCCAGAAACCCGAGGTGCAGGGTGTTGAGCCGGTCCACCTCGGTGCGCACGTTGGCGAGCAAACGGGACGCATCGAGGCGCACGTCGCCCACCTCCCAGCCATAGCTGGTGGCATCCGCCAGCAGGTGCCGGTAGGCCGAGCCGTACACCAGCAGCTTCTTGGGCACACAGCCGCGGATCACGCAGGTTCCGCCCACCCGGTCGCCCTCCACGATCGCCACCCGGGCGCCGTAGCTCGCGGCGCGTTTGGCGGCAGCCAGGCCACCGGAGCCGGCGCCGAGCACGATCAGATCGAAGTGGTTGCTCATGGCGGGGAGGGCGTGGGAAATCAGGAAAACAGAATGGCGAATGGGGTGCTACGGCTGATGGGGGGAGGGAGGGCCAGGTGATGGCGGCTTCGGTGGGCAGGTGTTGGCGCCGCCAAGCCTCGGCGCCGGTGAGGGCAGCCGTGCCGAGCAGCAGCAGCGCAAAGCCATGGCGTAGGAGGCGGTCGCTGAGCCGGGGAGCTAGCCGCTGGCCCACCACCGCCCCAACGGCGCCGCCCACCAACAGGGGAGCCATCAGCGGCAGGCTGGCGGCGGGCCAGTGGCCCACGGCTGCGAGCGCCACCAGGGCATTCACGGCGATCAGCAGCAGGCTGGTGCCGCTGGCCAGGGCCATCGGCAGGCCCGCCAGCAGCACCAGGGCCGGCACGATGGCAAAGCCACCGCCCACCCCGGCGATGCCGGTGAGCAGTCCCACCAGCACCCCTTGAATGGCCAGGGCCACTGGCTGGGTGCGCCGGATGCCATCGGCGTTGGCCACCAGGGTGCGGCGGCTGAGCAGCCAGGCGGCCACCAGGGCGGCGAGGGCGAAAATGGCCAGCTGCACTGGCTCGGGAATGAGGCCCGCTTTCACCCAGCTGCCGCCGACCCAGCTGCCCGCCAGGGCCGGCAGGCCGAGGATCAGGGCTGGACGGGGGGCGAACTGGCCGCGGCGCAAGTAAGGCCCCAGGTTGGCCAGGGCCAGCAGCATCACCACCAGCAGCGAGAGGGGAACGGCCTCCCGGGTGGGCAGGGCCGCGCCGCTCACCAGCAAGGGCAGCAGCAGGATCGAGCCACCGGCACCGAGCACCGAGAGCAGAAAGCCGATCAGAACACCACCGCTTGCCAACAGGGCGAGGCTGGAGGGATCCATTACAGGTCCACTTTGTTCCAGGGCATCACCGCCAGCAGGCGCGCCATGCCGCAGAAGCCACTCACGCCGGCAAACACCAGTCCCGCCCCGACAAACCAGCTGAGCAGGATCCAGGCGGGGGCCACGGTGTTGCTGAGGATCAGGCCCAGCAGCACGAGCGAGCCGGCGGCGATCTGCACCTGACGCATCAATGGCAGGGGGGCATTCTTGAGTGCGCGCACCGGCAGGCCTGCCTGCTGCCAACTGGGCAGGCCGCCCGCCAGGTCGTTGACGGGGTGGGAATAGCCCTGCTGCAGGAGGTTTTGCACACCTTTGCTGCTGCGCTGGCCGCTCTGGCACACCAGCACCAGCGGGCCCCGGGGCAGGTTGGCCAGGTGCAGGCGTGCGAGGGGCACGTTGAGGCTGCCGGCGATGTGGCCGCTGGCGTATTCCATCGGCTCACGCACATCGATCACGGCAACGCGCTGGGAGTGGAGCTGTTCGGCCAGATCGTGGGCGCTGATGCTGGGGCTCATGGTTTGCAAGGCGGAGGAGGGAACGGAGCAGAGGGAGACGATTCAGTTGCTGGTCAGGCGTTCGATCGGATAGCCGTCGGCCTCCCAGCGGCTGATGCCACCGCGGAGGTTGGCCACCTGCTGGCGGCCGGCCTTGAGCAGCTGCTGGGTGGCGAGGGCTGAGCGGCTGCCGGAATGGCACACCAGCACCACGGGGCGATCCGCGGGCAGCTCGTGGCTGCGGTTGTCCAGGTCGGGCAGCGGCAACAGCACGCTGCCCGGGATGCGGCCGTCGGGGCCGTTGAACTCCTCGCCTGAGCGCACGTCCACCACGGTCACGCTGCTGCTGTGATCGGCCAGCCAGTCTGGGCTGAGTTCCGGCAGACCGGCATAGCTGCGCTGCAGGGGTGCCCAGGTTTCGGGGGCGGCTTGGTCGCGCGGCTTACCAGAACGCATGTTGCCGGGCAGGGCCTCGGCGATCTTGTGGGGGTGGGGCAGTTTCATGTTCTCCATGTGGCCCACGAAATCCCGCTCGGTGGCGGCGCCGCCGAGCCGTGCGTTGAACGCCTTTTCTTCCGCGACGGAGGTGACGCTGCGGCCGGTGTAGTCGTGGGCGGGATAGAGCAGGCAGGCCTCCGGCAGCGATAGGAGCTGCTCGGTGATGGAGCGCCACAGGGTGTGGGCGTTGCCCTGCTGGAAGTCGCAGCGGCCGCAGCCCCGCACCAGCAGGGCATCGCCGGTGAAGGCCATGGTGTGGTTGTCGAGCACGAAGCTGAGGCAGCCATCGGTGTGGCCGGGGGTGCTGCGCACCTCCAGGTGCCGCCCGCCGAAGCGGATGCGATCGCCATGGGCCAGGGGCAGGGTGACGTTTTCGGCGCGGGCGGCCGCGGCCAGGCCGATGGCGCAGCCTGTGGCCTGGTGCATCAGCCAGCTGCCGGTGACGTGGTCGGCATGGGCGTGGGTGTCGATCGACGCCACCAGGGTGATGCCCAGTTCGCGGATCAGGGAGAGGTCGCGGTGGTGTTGCTCGAACACCGAATCGATCAGCACCGCCTCGCCGCTGGGCACATCGACCAGCAGGTAGGTGAAGGTGCCGGTGTCGACATCAAACAGCTGGCGGAACAGCAGCGCGCCGCCCCCGGCGGCGGCGGCCAGGGAGATGGGCGCAGAGGCGACAGCCATTGGGATCCAGCGGCAATAGAATGACTATAGCCGCATAAAGGCGTTAAAGTAATTCTCGGTTTCGCGGATTGATGTCTGGCGTCTCCCTGCGCTCTGCTTGGGTTCAGCGCTGGATATTGAAGCGATCAGCCTCCATCACCTTCACCCAGGCGGCCACGAAGTCGCACACCAGGCGCCCGGCGCCATCGCCCTGGGCATACACCTCGGCGATCGCCCGCAGCTGGGAGTTGGAGCCGAACACCAGATCCACCCGGGTGCCGCTCCAGCGCAGCTGCCCGCTGCGGCGGTCCCGCCCCTCAAACAGCTCGCCGCTCTCGTCGACGGGGCTCCAGCTGGTGGCCATGTCGAGCAGGTTCACGAAGAAGTCGTTGCTCAGCACCCCCGGCCGCTCGGTGAACACGCCATGGCGCACGCCACCGCTGTTGGCACCCAGCACCCGCAGGCCGCCCACCAGCACGGTCATCTCCGGAGCGCTCAGGCCCAGCAGTTGGGCCCGGTCCAGCAGCAGGTGCTCGGCGGTCACGCTCATCGGAGCCTTCTGCCAGTTGCGGAAGCCATCGGCCTGGGGCTCCATCACCGCAAACGAGGCCGCATCCGTTTGCTCCTGGCTGGCATCCATCCGGCCCGGCGTGAACGGCACCTCCACCGGCATGCCCGCGGCGGCGGCCGCCTGCTCCACGCCCACGCCACCCGCCAGCACGATCAGATCTGCCACCGACACGCGCACCCCACCTGAGCGGGAGGCGTTGAACGCCTGCTGGATGCCCTCGAGCACGGCCAGCACCCGTTGCAGCTGCTCGGGCTGGTTCACGGCCCAGCTGTTCTGCGGGGCCAGGCGCACCCGGGCGCCGTTGGCGCCGCCACGCTTGTCGGAGCCGCGGAAGCTGGAGGCCGAAGCCCAGGCGGTGCTCACCAACTCGGCGGTGCTTAGCCCCGACGCCCGCACGCGCACCTTGAGATCGGCGATGGCGGCCCCGTCCACCAGGGGGTGATCCAGCGCCGGAATCGGGTCCTGCCAGATCAGCTCCTCGGCGGGCACTTCAGGACCGAGGTAGAGGGCCTTGGGCCCCATGTCGCGGTGGGTGAGCTTGAACCAGGCGCGGGCGAAGGCATCGGCGAAGGCCTCCGGGTGCTGGTGGAAGTGGCGCGAGATCGGCTCGTAGATCGGATCGAAGCGCAGCGACAGATCCGCCGTGGTCATCATCGGCGGGTGCTTGAGCCCGGGGATGTGGGCGTCGGGGATCAGGTGCTCCTCGCGGCAGTCTTTCGCTTGCCACTGCCAGGCACCGGCGGGGCTCTTGATCAGCTCCCACTCGTAGCCAAACAGCATCTCGAAATAGCCCATGTCCCAACGGGTGGGGTTGGGTTTCCAGGCGCCCTCGATGCCGCTGGTGGTGGCATCGGCTCCCTTGCCGCTGCCGTGGCGGCTGCGCCAGCCCAGGCCCATCTCCTCCAGCGGTGCCCCCTCGGGAGAGGGGCCCAGCAGCTCGGCGCTGCCGGCGCCGTGGGCCTTGCCGAAGGTGTGGCCGCCGGCGGTGAGGGCCACCGTTTCCTCGTCGTTCATCGCCATGCGGAGGAAGGTCTCGCGCACGTCGCGGCCGGAGGCCACCGGGTCGGGCTCGCCATTGGGGCCCTCCGGGTTCACGTAGATCAGACCCATCTGCACGGCCGCCAGAGGGTTCTCCAGCTCGCGATCGCCGCTGTAGCGGGCATCCCCCAGCCAGGTGGTCTCGTTGCCCCAGTAGATGTCCTCCTCCGGCTGCCAGATGTCAGCACGGCCGCCACCGAAACCGAAAGTCTGGAAACCCATCGATTCCAGGGCACAGTTGCCGGCAAGGATCATCAGGTCGGCCCAGGAGATCTGGTTGCCGTATTTCTGCTTGATCGGCCACAGCAGCCGGCGGGCCTTGTCGAGGTTGCCGTTGTCGGGCCAGCTGTTGATCGGCGCGAAGCGCTGGTTGCCGGTGCCGCCGCCGCCGCGGCCATCGGCGGTGCGGTAGGTGCCGGCGCTGTGCCAGGCCATGCGGATGAAGAGGCCGCCGTAGTGGCCCCAGTCGGCGGGCCACCAGTCTTGGGAGTCGGTCATCAGCGCGATCAGGTCGCGCTTGAGGCCGGCGTAGTCGAGCTGCTCAAAGGCCTCGGCGTAGTGAAACGCCTCACCGAGCGGATTGGAGGCCGGGCTGTGCTGGTGCAGGATCCCGAGGTTGAGCTGCTGGGGCCACCAGTCGCGCGGCGCGGGGCCGCGGCCCGCCACCGCTGCTGCGCCGTGGTTGAAGGGGCACTTGCCGAGTTCGGTCATGGTGCTCGCCTGCCTGATCCCACTGCTCGCAACGTAGGGAGCGCGCTCAGGGGCGTCTGACGAGGGTCACAGTCCTTAGCGGCTCTGCTCAGGCCCCATTGGCTCCGCTGAGGCCGCCTTTCACGTGAGCGAGGGCATTGCCTTCCAGAAACTGCTGGTCGAGCAGGAGCAGGGCGGCGCTGTTGTCGCCAGCCAGCCGCAACCGCTTGCACACGAAGCGAGCCTCCGCTTCCTCCTGGAGCTGCTCGGCCACAAACCAATCGAGCATGGCGGTGGCGCTGCGCTCACTCAGCTTTTCGGCCAGCGAGTAGAGACGGTTGATCGAGGCCGTCACCCCCTTCTCCATGTCGTACACCTGGTCGAACAGCTGCTGCACCGAGGGCCAGCTGCGTTCGGGAGCGTCGATCGTGGGGAGTTCCACCTGCTCGTCGCTGTCCACCAGGTAGGCGATCATCCGGGCGGCATGGCCGCGCTCCTCATTGCTCTTCTCAAGCATGTAGGCCGAAAACCCTGCCAGGTCCTTCTCCCGCAGCCAGATCGACATGGCCAGGTAGCTGTGGCTGGCCTGAAATTCCGCCGCCAGGTGGTGGTTGATGGCGCTGGTCAGTTCTTTCATGGGCAACAGCTGCTCGCGTGGCTGGTGGGGTATGGCCAGGGGTTGGTCACGGTGTAGCACCAGCGCTTGCTCCTGGCAGGTGGGAACGGGCTTTTGTGCCATTGGTTGCGCGAGGTGGTGGCGAGAGCAGCAGGGCGCTCGGGCTGGTGGAGCCAGCATCGAGGCTGCCTTTCGTTCGGGCTCCCATGCTTCGTTTTCGCGGCGATCGTTCAACCCTGCTGGCGGCGTTGCTGGCCCACTGGAGTGAGCAGCAGCTCACCATCCCAGCGGCTGCGCTTCAGCAGCCCCTCAGATCAGCCAGCCGGGTTGCAGCAGCAGCACCAGGCCGAGGCCCAGCATCACGGCGGCACTGACCAGCTTGAGCCGACGGCCGGCGGCTGCGCTGAGGCGCTGGTTGCCGAGGGCCCACACCGCCAGGGTCACCATCAGGGCGTCATCGGCGATGTAGCCGAGGATGTAGAGACCCAGGTAGCTGTAGTGGGCCCAAGCCGGCAGCGATTGTTGGCTGAGCACGGCGGTGTAGACCGCCGGCAGGCCTGCGGTGCAGAGCAGTTCCACCAGATTCACCACCACCGCGAGCATCGCCACTCCCAGCAGGGCTGGAGCCAGGGCGCGGCTCTGCAGAACCTTGCGCATCCGGGTGACGATCCCGGGTTTGGCTGCCTCGGGAATGGCCAGGGTGTAGCTCCCGCTCTGCCGGCTGGCATCGCGCAGATTCACCAGGCCGATCAGCAGGGCGATGCTGCCCAGCAGCAGTTGCGACGGGCGGCTCAGGCCCAGCACCAGAAACACATTCAGCCAGGCCGCCATGAAGGCGTAATACACCGCCCCGCTCACCAGCACGAAGGTGCCCGCCACCAGGGCCAGGCGCCGGCGATCGCGCCAGTGCACCAGCAGCGACAGCAAAAACAGCAGCACCCAGATCGCGCAGGGATTGAAGCCATCCAGGAGCCCCAGGGCCAAGGTGAAGGCCGGCAGTCCCAGCCGCTGTAGATCAGGCAACCCCTGGGGGTGCTTCTGGCGCGCGATCAGCTCCAGTAGCTCCCGGCCTCGTCCCGCCGGCCCGTCGAATCCCACCAGAACCCTGTTCCCCAGCACAAAGGTGGGCACCCCCGGGCCGCATGGTGCTGCAGGTCGGCAAGGGCCGTGGGGTCGGTGTCGAGCGGCCGCAGCCGAATGATCAGGTCTGGGTGCTGCCGTTGCAGCTCGGGAAGGAAGGCCTTGGCCTGGGTGCAGTGGGGGCAGCCCTCGCGCACAAACACCTCCAGCGTGGCTCCGTTGGGCTGGGATGGCCCGGGGGTGGCGGGCGCGCTCAGTGGGCTCAGGGCCAGCAGCAGACCCAGCAGCCACGGCAGCAACCAGGGCAGGTGCAAGGGCCTGAGCCAGCTGGCGAGGTGCCGGTTCATCGCGCCATGGCAGCAACCTTGTGGTTGTAGAGGCCTGAGCCTCAGGGAGTGACGCGCTCGATGATCCAGCCGGCTGTGCCGTCCGCGAGGCCCCCAGGATCACGGCTTGGTTCGGCTGGGCTGGACTGGGATTGGCTCAGGCTCAGGGCCAACGATGTCAATGGCGCTGCGCTGCACCACCAGTCGGTAGCGCTTGGGCTGTTGGTTGTTGATGAAGCTCTGCACTGCCGCCACCTGGGCCGGGGTCGGCAGGTTGGATTGGCTCACCCGCACGGAAGCGCGGATCAGCGGTGGCGTTTTTTTCCAGTCGATGCTGACGCCCACCAACTGGGAATGGCGGCCGATGGTGAGGGTCTTGGTCTGCAGGCTTTTGGCGATGGCCCGTTCAATCCGCTGCTGCTCGAGCTGCAGCTGGGATTGGCGCACCAGTTGCACAAAACTGCTGCTCAACGGGAGCACCAGCAGAGCCGTGAACAACAAACTCACCCAGCCCATCCGACTGCGCCACAAGCGCTTTCGCAGCTGCGGTTGGCTCACGGCCAGCATCATCAGGGCGCCGTTGAGGATGCCCAGCAAGTTGGTGGCAAAGAGCAGGCCAGCCCCCCGGGCGCCTTCCCATTCGCCGGCTGAAACCAGCAGTCCCAGCACGCACACCGGTGGCACCAGGGCCACGGCGATCGCGGTGCCCACCAGCGAGGACACGGCTCGGCTGCGCACCTTGGCGTAGATCGCAGCAGCACCCGCCACCAGGGCAATGCCCAGATCGAGCAGGTTTGGGGACGTGCGGGCCGTCACCTCGTGCCCCAACAGCGGCATGCCCACCCCAAGGCCCACCATGGCGGAGAGCAGGGCCGTGAGTCCGATGCCGATGCTGAGGGTCAGGAGGGCTTTGCCCGCCAAGGCCAGCTGCCCTTGCAGCATCCAAAACGCCATGGCTCGCAGGGGCAGGATCCAGGGTGCAATCACCATCGCCCCGATCACCACGGCGGCACTGTTGGCCAGCAGGCCCAGGCTGGCGATCAGCGCCGCTGCGAGGGTCAGCACCAGGAAGTCGCCATCCAATGGGGCATCAGCCTCAAATTGCCTGCTCAGCTCGTCGAGAGTGAGGCTTTCGACCATGGCGAGATGGTGGCGAGCTGGCGGCGCACGACTGACTGGACCGTAGGCAGGGTTCGCCTCGGGCACCACATCCGCCGAGCGGCGTGCCAATAAAAAAGCCCGCGGCGTGCCGCGGGCAGATGGTTGAACCGGTGGATGGGCTCAGGGGGGAAGGAGGAGCGCTACTGAAGCGCGACTCACTTGGCCGTAGCGGCGAAGTCCGGGTAGGCCTCCATGCCGTGTTCGCCAATGTCGAGACCTTCGATCTCTTCCTTCTCGGTGACACGAATGCCGCCGAAGAGGGCTCCAATGATGGACCAGATGATCAGCGAAGCAACGATGGTGGCAACGGCGTAGGAAAGAGCACCAACGAATTGGATGCCCAACTGGGAGAAGCCGTGACCGGTGAACAGACCCTTGTCGGTGTTGAACAGGCCCACGGCCAGGGTGCCCCAGATCCCGCAGCTGCCGTGCACGGAGAACGCACCAACGGGATCGTCGATCTTGAGGCCATCAATGAAGGCCACGGAGAACACCACGATCACACCACCAATGAATCCCATCACCCAGGCGGCAGGCATGGAGACGGCATCGCATCCGGCTGTGACGCTCACAAGGCCGGCCAGGATGCCGTTGATGGTCATGGTGAGGTCGGGCTTGCCGCCGCGGATCTGGGAGATCACGGTTGCGGCAATGCCGCCGCCGGCAGCACCCAGGGTGGTGGTGACGGCGATGTAAGGCACCTCGACGCCCATCGACAACCAGGAGCCGGGGTTGAAGCCGTACCAGCCAATCCAGAGGATCAGACAGCCGAGGGTGGCGATGGCCAGGTTGTGACCAGGCATGGCTTGGGGCTTGCCACCCACAAACTTGCCGATCCGTGGGCCAAGCAGGATGGCGCCGATCAGACCAGCCCAGGCACCCATGGAGTGCACCACGGTGGAGCCGGCGAAATCAATGAAGCCAAGGCTGTTCAGCCAACCACCACCGAGACCGGCGTCATCGGGGAAGTTCCACTGCCAGCTGCCCGTGATCGGGTAGACAACGCCCACCAGGATCAACGAGAAAATCACGAACTCGCCAAACTTGATTCGTTCCGCCACGAGGCCGGAGACGATCGTGGCGGCGGTGCCAGCGAAGGCGGCCTGGAAGAGGAAGTCGATGCTGGGAACCAGACTGCCGTCTGTGACCATTTCTGGAGTCACGGTCGGGTCAAAGAACACTCCACCAAACTTGAACCAACCAGGAATGACCCAGTCGGCGTTGTACATGATCTTGTAGCCGATGAACCAGTAAGCCGTCACCGCCAGGGCGAACACGATCAGGTTCTTGGCCAGGATGTTGACGGCGTTTTTTTGTCGGCACATCCCCGCCTCCACCATGGCGAAGCCGGCGTTCATGAAGATCACCAGAATCGCGCAAACCAGCAGAAACAGGTTGTTGGCGAGGAAGGCTGGGGTGAGCTCGGGGAGCTCCGCTGCATGGGCAGACAGGTTAAAAACACCCAGGCCAAATAGGGCCAAGGGCACGCAGGCAAGCCAAACCATGGAGCGGCCGGAGGCCAACCCGCGCAAGTTGCGCAGGAGCATCAGTGGCGCTTCAGTCAGGCTCGCCTCCTGAAGGCGCTTGCGCCTTGGAGGGGTGGAAGCAATGGTCATGGGCAGATCAGAGGGACAGCTGCTCAGGTTGGGGATCGTCGAAATCCCTTCGCAATGAAGGATGCGCGCTTCCAGGAGGATGAGATGTTTGTTTTGATACCAAATCGCGCTCCGGCCCCCGCCGGCGTCGTGCGAAGCCGTTGCTCTCAGCGATTGGATCCCTTGGCGGTCGCCGTGAATGGCGCCACCCGGGAGATTGTTATGGAGTGTTTCGCCACCGAGCTAGGGCCATCGCTCAGCTGCGGTTGCTACAGAACTGCGATCGGGTCGTGGCTAAACAGGGGGAGATCAGCATTGGTATCGCGTGAAACAGATTCAAGCCATCATCCGGCCCGAAAAGCTTGATGCTGTCAAGGATGCGCTGGTGAGTCTCGGCATCAATGGCATGACCGTCACCTCCGTGCAGGGTTTCGGTAAGCAAATGGGGCACACCGAGGTCTATCGCGGCGTGAAGGTGGAGGCTCGGTTGCTGCCCAAGGTCATGATCACGACCGTTGTCACCGACTCAGCCATGGCTGGGGTGATTGAGGCGATCAAAGGCACCGCTCAAACCGGGGAAGTGGGCGATGGCAAGATCATCGTCATGCCTGTTGAGGCCTCGATCCGCATCCGCACAGGCGAAACCGGCGACGCCACCCTGGATTGATTCAGGCTGGCAAGTCCGCCATTAAAAAACCAGCCAACCGGGCTCAGGCGAGCTCGGCTGGCTGGAGCCAATCAGCTGGCTTCAGCTAATCAGCCGACTGCAGCAGCAGCGCGGTCGAAGTAGGTGCCAACTTCGCTCATGAGGGCGGAGCAGTCGCCGGGGGTGATGCCGTTGCGATCGTTGGCGATCGAGATAGCGGCGTCCTTCATCTTGCGCACGCCTTCTGCCACGGAAGCGCCGGGCACGCCGAGGGCGAGGTAGGTCTCACGCAGGCCGTTCAGGCAGCGGTCTTCCAGCACGGAAGCGTCGCCGGTGAAGATGGCGTAGGTGACGTAGCGAAGAATGATCTCCATGTCGCGCAGGCAAGCAGCCATGCGGCGATGGGTGTAGGCGTTGCCACCGGGTGCGATCAGGGCGGGCTGCTGATCGAAGAGATCGCGAGCCGCGTTGGTGACGATGGCGGAAGCGTTGGAGGTGATGCGGTTCACCGTGTCCATGCGCTTGTTGCTTTCAGCCACCATCGATGCGAGGGCGTCGATCTGACCGGCGTTGATGAATTCGCCACGGGCATCAGCCTGGACAACAACCTTGGTGAAGGCGTCGAACATCGAATTGCATCGTCGAAAAGTTGAGTGCCAGCCTAGGGAAGGCACCTTCGCTGCTGTGAGCCACTAGAACCGAGGCTGGTGCAGGGATGGGGATGGCGCCGATGGCGAACGCAGGGCTGAGCTGGCACGAGTTGGAACGTCTGGCGGCGCCCCCAGCCGATCCTGTCAACGGTCCCACCAGCGCCCAGGCTCGCCTGCGTCTGTTTGGCCAGCCGGAGCAGGCGGTGAGGGTCACCTTGTTTCGCGATCACCACGCTTGGTGCCCTTACTGCCAGAAGGTGTGGCTGTGGCTGGAGGAAAAGCGGATCCCCTACCGGATCCGCAAGGTCACCATGTTTTGCTACGGCGAGAAGGAGGCCTGGTTTCGGCAGCTGGTGCCGTCTGGCATGTTGCCTGCCCTGGAGCTTGATGGCCGGCTGATCACCGAGAGCGACCGCATTCTTGAGGCCCTCGAAGGAGCCTTCGGCAGCCTGGGCCCGGGCATGGCCGACCCCGCTGTGCTGCCCCTGCGCCAGCTCGAGCGGGTGCTGTTTCGCGCTTGGTGCCAGTGGCTGTGCAGCCCCGGCCTCCGTCCGCAGCAGGAGGCCTCGGCCCAGGCGGCCTTTCAGCGCATTGCTGCTGCATTTGAGCAGGCGCTCGACCAACACCCCGGGCCGTTCTTGCTGGGGGAGCTGAGCACGGCTGATCTGGTGTTCGTGCCCTACGTGGAGAGGATGGCGGCCAGCCTGGCCTACTACAAGGGCTTTTTGCTGCGCCGGGATCACCCGGCCATCGATCGCTGGTTTGCGGCGCTGGAGCAGCGCTCCACCTACCGCGGCACCCAGAGCGATTTCCACACCCACGCCCACGATCTCCCGCCCCAGATGGGCGGCTGCTACGCCAGTGGCACGCCAGCGCAGCGCGATCTGGCCGCCCGCATCGATCAGGGCCCCTGGCCGATCGATGCACCCGATCCGGAAACCAGCCACGGCGAACCCTCCGATGCGGCGGCGGTAGCCCTTGCTCGGGTGCTCAAACACCGGCAAGCGATCCTGGCGCGCAGCTCCCTGGGGGCGGCCGGATTCGACCAGCCCCTGCGCACCGCCCTCACTGCCCTGATCCGTGACGAAACGCAAAGGCGTGGCGAACCCCAAAGCTGGGGCGAGCGCCTGGTGCCGGCGGCCGGCAGCGCGGCCGCCCTGCGCTACTTGCGCGATCGCATCAGCGTGCCGCGGGACATGCCCCTGCATGCGGCCCGGCGCCTCCGTCAGGCCCTGGAGGCCACCGCCGGCCTCGATCCCGAGGACGGCACCGCCCAGGGCCCGCCCATTCCGGTGGCCCATCGCCGCGACCAGGACCCCCAGCCATTTCTGCAGGCCGCCTCTAGCGTTTTCCCAGCCGCCTAAAGCCCTGGTGCCTGTGCCCCGTCTTCGACGTGTCGCCGTTGCGCTCGGCTGTGCCCTGGCCAGCTGCGTTGCCGGGGCTCCCGTTCTGGGGCCGGGTGTGATTCCCGCCGCTCGGGCTCTGGAACTCCAGGGTGCCACCTACTTCACCAAGCCCCCCTGGAAGGTGGACCTGGTGAGCTACTACACCACCATCTGGCAGACCCGTGCGGAGTACTACTTCACGATAACGCTCGATCCGGAGGCGGGGGCAGCCCTCGGCGGCCTAACGATTCAGCAGACCCGCGGCGTCGACACCCGCTTTCCGTTCTTTGTTGATCGCACCTCCGCGTTCCTGGGCCGGCCGCGTCAGCAGGGCCCCCGCGTGCCGGTGCAGGCCCAGTTCGACAGCGCTGCGCGCCGCTTCACCCTCAGCTTCCCAGAGCCCGTTCCGCCTGGGGCCACGCTCACGGTGGTGCTCAAGCCCTGGAATAACCCAGCCTTCTCCGACACCTACATGTTTCAGGTGACGGCCTACCCCGCTGGCCCCAACCCCTCGCCAGCGCCGGTGGGATTTGGCACCCTGCGGATCTACGACCCCGATTGGCGCTGAGCCCGATCCCCTGAGCCATGACCCACCGGAGCTGGCCCTTGCTGTTGCCGCTGCTTCTGGCCGCGGTGGCTGGCCAGTCGTCGCTGCGCGCTCAGAGCGCGGAGCCCCAGGCGCTGCTGCTGCCGATGCCCCAGGAGCTGCCGCGCCACGTTTCAGTGCCGGATGTGCTGCGTCCTGGATCGGTCGGGTCGGTGGCCCTGGGTGCATTGCGGGCCTCAGATCCGGATCCCGCGCCGCCGCCCCTGGCCTATCCCTTGGCCCAGCTGGCCGAAAGCCTGGACCCTTGGGGCTGGCGCTACTCGGAACGCCGCTCGGCGTGGCGGTTGCATACCGGCATTGATCTGGCGGCCCGGCAGGGCACGGCAGTGCTCGCCTCCCGGGCCGGACGGGTGCTGCTGGTGGAGTCGATCAGTGGCTACGGCACCACTGTGCTGCTCGACCATGGCGAGGGTTGGCAGACGCTGTATGCCCACCTGCATGAAGCCACGGTGCTCAGCGGCGCCTGGCTTGAGCAGGGGCAACCCCTGGGCACGGTGGGCATGACCGGCTCGGCCACGGGCCCCCACCTGCACTTCGAACTGCGCCGTCAGGGCGCGGAGTTGCTGGCCCTGGATCCCACGCCGCACCTGCCGCTCCTGCTGCCACCTCCAGCCCCGCCGCCGGCGCTTGCCACAATCAACCCTTGATTGCGCCCCAAGCCCCATGCAAGCCCAGTGGAACGGTCGGGTGATTGCCCGCAGCGACGACATCGTCAGCGTGGATGGCAACGCCTATTTCCCTGCCGACGCCCTCGACCCCAGCTGCATCCGCCCCTCCTCCCACACCTCGGTGTGTGGCTGGAAGGGCACGGCCCACTACTACGACCTGGTGGTGGATGGCCAGGTGAACGCCAATGCCGTTTGGTTTTATCCCGAGCCCAAGGAGGCCGCCGCCAACATCCGCGGCCGGGTGGCCTTCTGGAAGGGCGTGCAGGTGAACTGATCCATTCCGCTGGTCGGTTTTGCAGCAGATCAGCTGGGCACCAGGGAGGAGTGGTGGTGCAGGATCCGCCACTCCCCCTCTCGCCTCCCGTAGACGAAGGTGTAGCGGGCGTCGACCTGGGCCTCGGGGTCGTGCAGGGCGAAGCGGTAGGTGCCCTCATCCACGGCCAGGTTGCAGCCCAGCTCGATCTGACGGTGAGTCACCGTGCCGCTGGGATGGCGGGCCAGAAAGGTGGCGAAATAGTCGGTGATGGCTTCGGGCGTGTCGCGAAGCTGCGCCGACAGGGTGGGCAGCAGCAGGGCGTGGCTGTCGTAGAGCTGGGCGACCTGGGCCGGATCACCGCTGGCAAGGGCGTCGTTCCACAGGTCAAACCAGCCTTCCACCTGCCGCTCGTTGAGCGGGCTGCAGGCCTGAATGGGCGCCAGCTGGAGCGCCTGGGCTGCCGGAGCCTCCAGCGTCAGGGCGAGCACTGGCAGCACCATCACCAGCACCAGCAGGACCGACCGGAGCTGGCGCGCCAGTGAGCTCAGCAGCCTGGAAAGCGCAAGGTGCGCCAGTTGCCACTGGCCGTGCTCACCTCCACGCCGATCTCGCAGGGCTCCTGGTTGCCACCGCAGTGCTCCTGCCACCAACCCATCGCCTCGCTCCAGGCCGCATCGAGCGATTCGTAGAGATCGTCCAGCACCGGATGGGGCGCCCCCTGGCGGTCGACGAGACGGTAGTGCCGCACGTGGCTGGCGAAGGGGGGTCGCACGGTCTGGGTTAGCGGTGATGCCATGTCTGTCTGCACTACTCCTTGCTTGCATCATGGTCTGTGTGACAGATCGGAACTGTCACCTTCACAACATCTTTCGGTGTCGGGCGCCACGCGCGGCGGGCCCCTCAGCGCACGAACAGCATCTCCCGGTAGCTGGGCAGCGGCCAGAGGTCGTCGTCGACCAGGCCTTCGAGGCCATCCACCGCCGAACGCAGGGCGCCGATCAGGGGCATCAGGGTGTCGGCGCAGTGGCGCATGTGGGCTTCGGTGTGGTCAGCCCCCTCGCCGTGACTGCCGCCGCTGAGGGCCTCTTCGAGGGCATCGCAGCCGTTGTTGAGCTGCTCGAGCAGCTCGCCCAGCTGGTTGCGCAGCTTGAGGTTGGGATGGAGACCCATCGCCTGCTGCTCCTGCAACGCCGTGCCCAGCTCGCCGAGGTAGCGCACCGCCGCCGGATACACCTGGGTGCGGGCGATCTGCAGGGCCAGCTTGGCCTCCACTTCGATGGCGAGCACATACTGCTCGCTGTACACCTCGAAGCGGCTCTCCAGTTCCACCGGGCTCAGCACCCCCTGGCGCTCGAACAGCTCCCGCACCTCCTGCCGTTGCAGCACGGGCAGGGCGTCGGCGCAGGTGCGCAGGTTTTCGAGGCCCCGCTGCTCCACGGCCATGCGGTGCCACTCGCTGGAGTAGCCGTCGCCGCCGAACACCACGGCGCCGTGCTCGCGCATCACCTGTTGCAGCACGTGGAAGGCCGCTTCACTCAGGGCCATCCCGGCGTTGAGCTGGCTCTCCAGCTGGTCGGCCATCCAGCCGATCGAATCGGCCAGCACGGTGTTCATGGCCACCAGGGGGCCGGCCACCGATTGGTTGGAGCCGACGGCGCGGAATTCAAAGCGGTTGCCGGTGAAGGCAAACGGTGAGGTGCGATTGCGGTCGCCCGGGTCTTTGGTGAACTCCGGCAGGGTGTCGACCCCCAGGGCCATCACGCCACCCTTGGCCGAGGTCTGCAGGTTGCCCTCACGAATCTGATTGAACACATCCTCGAGCTGGCTGCCGAGGTACACCGAGATGATTGCCGGCGGTGCTTCGTTGGCGCCGAGCCGATGGTCGTTGCCGGCCGTGGCCACCACCGAGCGCAGCAGCGGGCCGTAGCAGTGGACGCCGCGGATCACGGCGGCGCAGAAGAGCAGGAACTGGAGGTTGTCGTGGGGGGTCTGGCCGGGGTCGAGCAGGTTGCCCTGGGTGGCGTTGCCGATCGACCAGTTGACGTGCTTGCCGCTGCCGTTGATGCCGGCAAAGGGCTTCTCGTGAAGCAGGCAGGTGAACCCGTGCTTCTTGGCCGTGCTCCTGAGCACGGTCATGGTGAGCTGCTGGTGGTCGGTGGCGACGTTGGCGGCCTCGTGGAAGGGCGCGATTTCAAACTGTCCGGGTGCCACTTCGTTGTGGCGGGTCTTGGCGGGAACGCCGAGCCGGTAGAGCTGGCGCTCCACGTCCTGCATGAACACCTGCACCCGCTCGGGGATGGCGCCGAAGTAGTGGTCGTCAAACTGCTGCCCTTTGGCGGGAGGAGCGCCAAAGAGGGTGCGTCCGGCGAGGAGCAGGTCGGGGCGGAGGGAGATGAAGGCGCTGTCAACGAGGAAGTACTCCTGCTCGGCGCCGCAGCTGGAGTTGACGGGAGCCACATCGGTTTCACCGAGGAGGCGGAGCAGGCGCTGGGCCTGCCGATTCATGGCGGCGTTGGAGCGGAGCAGGGGGGTTTTCTTGTCGAGGGCCTCACCGGTCCAGGAGACGAAGACCGTGGGAATGCAGAGGGTGACCCCGTTGGGGGTCTGCATGAGGTAAGCGGGGCTGGTGATGTCCCAGGCGGTGTAACCGCGGGCCTCGAAGGTGGAGCGGATGCCGCCGTTGGGGAAGGAGGAGCCGTCGGGCTCGCCCTGCACCAGCAGCTTGCCCGTGAATTCGGTGATCACCCGCCCATCGCTCTTGGGCGAGATGAAGCCGTCGTGCTTCTCGGCAGTCGAGTTGGTGAGCGGATAGAAAACGTGGGCGTAGTAGAGGGCGCCACGGCCGGTGGCCCAGGTCTTCATGGCGTCGGCCACGGCATTGGCCAGCGACAGGTCGAGCTTGCCGCCCTCGCGGATCGTGCGCTGGATCGATTTGAAGATGCGTCCGGGCAACGCCTCCTTCATCTTCTCGAGAGTGAACACATCGCTTGCCCACAGCTCCCCGAATGGGGCAGCGGCTGCCGTCGCCGCTGGCCGCCGCCGTTGAATCTGCTGGAGGGCGGCGAAGCGCTGGGGGCTGGGCATGGGAGGTGCCGTTCGGATGGCTTTCATCACACTGCCGCGCCCCGGCCCTTTCGTGTAGCTGTTGCTACCAAAATTCCGATAACCGCCCTGGGGCACTCGGCCTCAGATCAGGTAGCGCCGGATGCTGGGTCGGCACCAATACACCAGTGCGGCCGTGGTCGCCGCCCAGAGCAGGGCGGAGAGCGCCGCCGTCAGCAGCCGTCCCTCACTCAGCAGCACCAGGCGCACGATGCCGTAGGGCAAGCCCACAGCCAGGGCCATGGCCAGCGCCACGATCGCCAGAATCTGTCCCCAGGCGCGCCACTTGAGCAGGGCGATCGAGGCCACCAGGCCCACCACGGCTGTTGGCAGCACGGCGCTGGCACCCACCACAATGTTGGTCACCCGCCAGGTGGGATCCAGCAAAATCACCGCCAGGCCCAGGGGAATGGCCAGGGCGTTGGCCACCAGGCCCAGCCAGGCCAGGGTCACGTAGCCGCGTGGGGGCTGCTGCAACATCGCAAACTCGGGGCAAGCGACCCACCATGGTCGGTCATCGGGAGACGGCAGGATGGTCGCTTCAGGAATGCATCAGCCCCTGCTCTCGAGTCTGTTCCCGCCGCTCTGGCGCGGCCCCCTCTCCACCCTCCAGGTGAACCTGGGCTACCGCTGCAACCAGGCCTGCAGCCACTGCCATGTGAATGCGGGGCCGACCCGCACCGAAATGATGGATCCGGCCACGCTTGCCCTGATCCCGCCGGTGCTGGCCGCCCGGGGGCTGGCCTGCCTCGATCTCACCGGTGGGGCCCCCGAGCTCCATCCCCAGTTTCGGGAGTTGGTGGTGGCGGCCCGGCGGCTGGGGGTGGAGGTGATCGATCGCTGCAACCTCACGATCCTGTCGGAACCTGGCCAGCACGACCTGGCCCCCTTCCTGGCGAATCAGGGCGTCACGGTGGTGGCCTCCTTGCCCTGCTATTCCGCCGACAACGTTGATCGCCAGCGGGGCTCTGGTGTGTTTACCCGCAGCATCGCGGCGCTGCAGCAGCTCAACGGGCTTGGCTACGGCCAGCCCGGCAGTGGCCTGCAGCTGCACCTCGTTTACAACCCCCAGGGGCCGACGCTGCCGCCTCCCCAGGCCCAGTTGGAAGCGGAGTACAAGCGCGTGCTCGCCGCCGACTTCGGGGTGGTGTTCAACAGCCTCTATGCCCTGGCCAACATGCCGATTCAGCGGTTTGCCAGCTGGCTCCAGGCCCAGGGAAAGCTGGAGTCCTACCGAGCTCTGCTGCAGGCCCAGCATCGTCCCGACCATCTCGCCCAGGTCATGTGCCGCTCCCTGATCAGCGTTGATTGGCAGGGTTGGCTATTCGATTGCGATTTCAACCAGCAGCTTGGTTTGGCTGCGGCGGAGCCAGGGCAGCCCCGGCGGCATCTGCGGGAGCTGCTTGAGCGCGATCCCGAGGGCGATCCGATTGCGGTGGCCGACCACTGTTTTGGCTGCACCGCCGGTGGTGGCTCCAGCTGCGGCGGAGCCCTGCAGGCCTCTTAGGGCGGCGCCCCCAGCTTCTGTGAGACGGCGTTTTTTGCGTTCCGCTGCAAATGCTGCGCGCCGTCCTGCAAACGTCCGGCCAGGGATGTCGCTGCGTCAATCGCTCCCTATGGTTGATGCCAACCCGGCTTGCTGGTCCGCGAAGTTCTGCCCGTTTATGCAGACAGTTCATTCAGATCGTTCATGCAGGCTGCGGGTGCTGCTGTTGTGCTCCGCCACGGCGTTCGGCGGATTCGGTTGATCAGACGATCCATCCCCTTTGCGCTCCTGACGTTCCTGGGGGTGGCTTTCACCGCTCCGGGGTATGCCTTGCAGCGCCCGGTTGATCCGGTGGCGGTCTGTGTCGTGTCCCCCCGGGTGGAAGCGGTGGAGGAAGGGGATGCCGCGGGTGTGGTGCCCACGCCGAGTCCCCAGCTGGTGGTGGTTGAACCGCTGCTGGAGCTGCGCATTGAGCGCCGGGGGCGGCCCGTGTGGCGGCAGCTGGCGGCGGCGGGGGAGGCTCTCCCGGTTCCCTTGGCCTGGCCTTTGGAGCCGATCACCCCTGGCGAAGTGGTGCTGTTGCGGCTGCGACCCGAGCAGGCTCCGGAGGGGGCCTTTGCCCATGTGCACTTGGTGGGCGCCTCCGCCGAACGGATGGCGAGCACCGCCGCCTTGATCCGCTCCCTCGCTCAGAGCTCCCTGGCCTGGTTGGCGGCCATCGAAGCGGCCCTGGAGGCTGAGGATGTGCCGTTGGCCTGGACCTTGCTGTTTGCGCCGCAGCTGCCCGATGCCGCCGCTCTCACGGCCCTGCGGGCTGAGGTGGTGCGGCGGGGCTGCGGCGACTGACGCCCGGCTTTGGTTCAGATGTACTATTGCGCCTGTTGCGTTGCGGAGGGTGGCGGCCATGGCCTGTGCCCCCACCAGCGATCTGATTTGGTTGGGCCCCTTGCGCCAGGGGGATGGGCCCCTGCAGCTGCCCCTGGCGGTGGAGTCGGTGGCGGCGGGGTTTCCGAGTCCTGCCGACGACTATGTCGAGGCGGCTATCGACCTCAACGGCATTCTGATGCCCCGCCCGAGCTCCACCTTCCTGATGCGGGTGGATGGTGATGCGATGCGCGGCGACGGCATCCATCACGGTGATCTGCTGGTGGTGGATCGCAGCGTGGCGCCGCGCTCAGGCTCCACCGTGGTGGCGGTGCATGAGGGACGCTTTGTGCTGCGTCGGCTTGAGGGACGTCCCGCCCAGTGGTGCCTGGTGGCGAGTGATGCAACAACCGCCGCGATTGCCTTGCAAGGTGAAGACCCAGATCTGCTGATTTGGGGTGTGGTGATTCATGCGGTGCACCACCTCTGCACGCCGCTGTCGGGATCACGACGGCGAGGTGCCGTCGCTGGAGGCTCACCAGAAGCCCTGGGAGTGGAGCCATAGCCCCAGCAGTCCCATCGGCACAAACACGGCACCGAGGATTTGCAGCTTGACCGTGCGGGGGGAGGGTTGTTTTTTGGGTGGCATGGAGGCTTAGGGGTGGCCACAGGCGTAGGAGGGGGGTGGCCGCAGGCGAATCAACCGGAGTCCAGTTAGCTGAGGGCTTGCCGGAGGAGGTTGGCGAGCTCCTCAAGTTGGTCGTGGTTCAGCATCCAGTCTCCCTGGCCGTCCTTGGTGATGTGCTCAGCTTCCAGCATCCAGCCGTCTTCCAGCTGTTCCAGAACGAAGTGAAGGGATTGGTGGCGAGACATGGCGAAGGAAGGGGGCGGCTCACGCCGAAGGAGAGAACAGAATCGGGCGGTAGGTGGGCTTTGCGGAGGGTGACAGGCTCCACTTCACCCGACAGGTGAAGGTGCCGTATTCCCCCCTGATGGCCGTCGAGACGCGCATGGCCGTGACCGTGGCGTTCGGGGGAATGCGGGATTGGGCCTGGTTGCAGGAGTCCACCTCGGAGAGGGTGGAGCTGTATTCGGCGGTGCCGCGGGTGGGAGCCTTCTGGGCGGCTGTTGGGTCGGCCTGGACCAGGCCAGGCTGGAGTAGGGCGATGGCTGCACAGAGGGCGAGCAGCCGGGGGCCTACAGCGATGGGGCGCATGGCCAGAGAAGAAGGTGCATCCGTCCTAGCTGACCTTGCCCTGATGTGCCTCTGGCGGCAGGCCGTGCGACTTGTTGGTCAGTCGCGCTGAGCCGGATTCCGCTGACCCGCTTGGAGGTGGCTTGCGCCGTCATTCTTGCCGATCCCGGTTTTCCGGTAGTGGTTGCTACAGCGATTGCCTAGTTCTTGGATTGGGGCGCAAAGCAATTCACCCGGCCTGACTGCCGAGCTTTGGATTAATTCCAGATTTCGAATAGTTACAGGAGAAAAATACACGAGGAACCGCATGTAGCCCTGCCCTGCCCTGCCCTGCCCTGCCCTGCCCTGCCCTGCCCTGCCCTGCCCTGCCCTGCCCTGCCCTGCCCTGCCCTGCCCTGTTATGTCATGCGGGATTGCTGATCTCTAATTAGATCGGGCTCTTGCACTCAGTCTGAGCTGGCTATAGGGTTAGGTTTCTTCCGCATACAGATGGCTGGCTTTGATCGTGATCAATTTGCATTTCTAAAGCCCAACAGACTGTCGGTCACGGTTCCTTTTTCCCTCTATGTCGCTCTGGAGCGGCGGGCCACGATGGAGGGACGCTCCCTGTCCAATCTGGCGGCCTATCTGCTCGAGAATTCCCTGGGCGGGCCACCGGCCAAGGGCTGACAATCTGGCTGAGAGCCCCTGGCGATTGGGCCTTTTCTGCGGGGCGTGCGGCAGGTTTGCGGTGGAGTGGCCGCACGGCAGGCCAGGCCGGTAGATGGGCCCCATCCTTGGACCGGACCGCTGTTGGACGGGCCAGGCAGGAGAACGAGACATGGCCTCCATGGCGGCAATCGAACGCTCCGTCACGGTGCATGCAGCGGCGGCCGACTTGGCTGGCACCCTGACTCGGCCCAACCGTTGCCGCGGGTTGGTGATCTTTGCCCATGGCAGTGGCAGCAGTCGCTTCAGCAGCCGCAATCGTTTTGTGGCGGATCGGCTCGTGGAGGCAGGGCTGGCCACCCTTCTGTTTGATCTGCTCACGGCCGAGGAAGACCAGTGCGATCGCGGCAACGATTCTCTACGTTTTGACATTCCCTTATTGAGCCAGCGTTTAGCGGGAGCCATTGACTGGTCCCTTCAGCAGACCGAGCTTGAGGGCTTGCCCGTGGGCTTGTTTGGCGCCAGCACCGGTGCTGCCGCTGCCATCAACGCGGCGGTGGCCCGCTCCGACCATGTGGCGGCGGTTGTCTCGCGGGGTGGCCGCCCCGACCTGGCGTTCAATGCCTTGCCTGATGTGTCCTGCCCAACGTTGTTCATCGTGGGTGGGGCGGATCTGGATGTGCTTGAGCTCAACACCTGGGCAGCGGCCCATCTGCAGGCTCGGCACCACCTGGAGGTGGTGCCCGGTGCCACCCATCTGTTTGCAGAACCCGGCGCGCTGCAACGGGCGGCTGAGCTGGCCCGTGATTGGTTTCTCGACAACCTGACGCCGACCGCTCAATCGGGTTGACCATGGCCGTGCATCCGCCCCTCTGGAGCAATCGTCATCAGGCTGGTCTGGCCCTGGCTGAGCGCCTGCGCGTGAGCGCTGGCCAACGGCACGACAACTGGGTGATCGCCCTGCCCCGCGGCGGGGTTCCGGTGGCTGTGGCGGTGGCTGAGGCTCTGCACTGCCCTGTGGCCACTTGGTCGGTGCGCAAGGTGGCAGATCCCCAGTGGCCGGAGCTGGCAATCGGCGCCATCGCCCATGGTGGCGTGGCGGTGTGGCGCAATGGCCATGCTGCCGAGCTCCGCGAGAGCATGGCGCGTCAGCAGGGATGGTTGCAAACGCAGCAGCAGGAATTGCTGCGGCGCCAGCGGCTGTTTGGCGATCCGTTGCCCGAAGCGCTCCGAGGCCGCCACCTGATCGTCGTTGATGATGGTGTCGCCACCGGGATGACGGTTCGGGCGGCCCTGCTCTCGCTGCATCAGCTTCAGCCGAGCCGCCTCACCTTGGCCGTACCCGTGGTTGACCGCACAGTGGCCCGGGAGTTGTCCCAGTTGGTGGATCACCTCGAAGCCTTGGCGATCGTCGATCAGCTTGAAGCGGTAGGACTGTGGTACGAAACATTCAACCAGCTCAGTGACCACGAGGTGTTGGAGCTGCTGGCCGCCGCCGCCGCCGCCGCTGTGAAACCCGCGCCCTGAAGTCCTGAGCTATGGCTCAGCTGAATGTTCTGTGGTCATCACTTTGAGATCGTGGGCTCCTTTGTTGCGAAGATGTTGATGAATGGATTCTTTTAAGGGTACCTCGAAAAATTGCCAGGGCACTTGATCTTCGGGATTTGTTGATTATAATCGAGCAAGAATTTTGCAGGCAAAGGAGGGACAGAGAGGCTTTTGGGACGAACAGCAACGAGTCGCAAAGC